>JAHEBS010000051.1:10896-15542 GCA_024642145.1 Marivivens sp. | reverse complement strand
CCCGCCCGTGGGGGCGGGTCGGGCGCGCGCGCGATGCGGTGCATCTCGCCCACTGGCGGAACGGTTGCGCTGCACCCCCATTTGACACGACTCACTTCGGGGCGCAGGCTGGTTCCATCGAAACAACGAAGGGAGGGCTTTGAATGCGTATTTTGATCGCTGTAGCCGCTCTCGTCGCATTGGCGAGCTGCGGTTACATGTAACGACCGCGCGGCCCCGCCCCTCGCGGGGCCGTTGCGCAAGGGGCGCAGGGCTATTGCTGGATGCTTTCCAGATAATCGGCCAGCGCCAATAGCTTGGCTGGCACGGGCGTGGCGTCGACCATCACCATGGGCCCCAGATCGCCCGCCCCGAATTCCGGCATATCGGGGCTGAAATGGCTGCCGCGTGCGTAGCCATCAACCACCGTCATCACATAATCGCGGGGGAATGTGCCGCCGTAGCGTTGGCTGAGCGTGGTCAGGTCTGGCGGGGTCTTGGCCAAGGTCGCAGCCATCGGGCCGTCGCCCTTGGCCGCATCGCCGTGGCAGCCGGAACAGTTTTCGGCAAAGATCCGCGCGCCGTTCATGTCAACCTCGGGCGTGCAGGCCACAAGGGCCATCGCCGCAACACCCGCCATCATCGTGATCGTCCGCATATTTTGCCTCCGCTTTGGTCCATTGTCACGCCGGCGCGGCCAAAGGTCCAGCCTCAAGCGGGGATCAGCACCCCACCCTCAAGCCGCAGCACACGGTCCATCCGCCGCGCCAGATCATGGTTATGGGTCGCGATCACCGCAGCCATCCCCCTGCCCCGCACCAGCCCCATCAGCGTCTCGAACACCATCTCGGCGGTGGCAGGATCAAGATTTCCGGTCGGCTCATCCGCCAACAGCAGCTTGGGCGCGTTGGCCAGTGCCCGACAAAAGGCCACGCGCTGTTGTTCACCGCCCGAAAGTGCTGCGGGCCGGTGTTCGGCGCGTCCGGCCACGCCCACGGCTGACAACAGGTCCCGCCCGCGCGCACGGGCCGCAGGCTTGGCCACGCCATTGGCCATCTGCGGCAAGACGATGTTTTCCAGCGCCGTGAACTCGGGCAGGAGATGGTGGAACTGATAGACAAACCCCACCTCGGACCGTCGCGCGGCAGTGCGGCGGCGGTCTGACAGGTGGTTCATGGCAGCGCCCGAGAACAGGACTTCGCCGGTATCGGGCGTATCCAGAAGCCCCGCGATATGCAGCAGCGTCGATTTGCCCGCACCCGAGGGCGCAACCAGCGCCACGATCTCGCCCGCAGCCACCGAGAGGTCGGCCCCCGCCAGCACCCGCACCTCATTGGCGCGACCCTTGTTATAGGCCTTGGCGACCCCGCGCAGTTCCAGCACCGGATTATTCATAACGCAGGGCCTCGACCGGATTCATGCGCGCCGCGCGGCGGGCGGGCAGCAAGGTGACCACCCAACTGAGAAACAGCGACAGCGCCACCGCCGACAGAACGTCGCGGGGTTGCAGTTTGGCCGGCAGGTAATAGAGCCCGCGGATCGAAGGGTCCCAGACACCGCCGCCCGAGACATAGTTCACGAAGGAAAAGATCGGGTCGATATAGAGGGCGAAAAGACAGCCCAGCGCCACGCCGATCATGGTGCCAGCAGTCCCGATCCCCGCGCCCACAAGGAAAAAGACCCGCAAGACCGACCCCTCGGTCAGCCCCATGGTGCGCAGAATGCCAATATCGCGGCCCTTGTTCTTTACCAGCATGATCAGGCCCGAGATGATGTTCATCGAGGCGATCAGCACAAGGATCGACAAGATCACGAACATCACGTTGTCCTCGATCGTCAAGGCGCGCAGGAACGCGCCCGAGCTATCGCGCCAAGTCCAGAGCAGCGTCCGGTCGCCCCCCGCCTGCATCAGCGGCTGGATAAGGTCATCCACGCGGTCGGGGTCGGTTACCATGACCTCGATTTCATCGGCCGTGCCGTCGCGGTTAAAGAACTCTTGCGCCTTGGCGAAGGGCATGTAGATGCGCGTGCGGTCGATGTCATAGCGACCGGCTGTGAAGATATAGACCACCTCGTAATTGGCGACGCGCGGGCTGGTGCCAAATGCGGTTTGCACGCCCGTGGGCGAAATCAGCTTGATCCGGTCGCCGACGCCCACCCCAAGGTCATTGGCCACGCCCGACCCGATGGCGATGCCCTCGTCGAAACGGTCGAGCGAACCCATGGCGAGATCGGGGTGGCTGATGCGCGGGATCGCCGCCAGATCGGCAGCACTGATGCCAAGGATCTGCACGCCGGTATTGGCGCTGCCATTGGCGGCCATCACCGTGCCTTTGACCATGGGCGCTGCGCTGACCACGCCCGGCACGGCGGCCAGTCGGGCAGCCATGTCGGCATAGTCGGAAATGTCGCGGGTCAGGCGGCCAGCCGCATCGGGGGCAAGGCTTTGATAGACGGTCACATGCGGATTGGCGCCAAGGATCGTATCCACAAACTCGGCGCGAAAACCCGACCGCACCGCCAAGGTCGCCACCAGCGCAAAAACCGCCAGCGCAACGCCCAGAAGGCTGATCCATGTCATCACGCTGACCCCGCCCTCGGCGCGGCGGGCGCGGACATAGCGCCACGCGATCATGAATTCAAAGGCAGAAAAAGGGGCGGTTGTGCCTGCGGACATGCTCGGGCCTTCGGGCTGTTTTGAAGAGATATAGCCCTTACGCGGGCTTGGAGCCAGTCACGCCGCGCGACCGGCGGTATGTGTCGATCATGATTGACTTGGTGTATAGTTTATTTTACATGATGTCGCATAAATGCGTCTTAATGTCCGTTCCATGCGGCCCTGATTCGGAGAATTCCATGTCCCAAGAAGAGCGTTCAGCCTTCGTTTCCCTCGCCGTCAATCTTGCGACGAGCCTCTATGTCATCGCAAAACTACGCACATTGGCCAGTGCCGGCGCGTTCGACGCCGTCGATGGGCTGTCGGTTTGGGCCAAGACCGTGCTTTGGGCTATCCCCATCGCCATCGGCGGCACGATCATTCTGACGATCCTCTTTGCCATCGTTCAAGGCATTGTCACCCGTGGGCAGGACACCGCGACCGGCAGCGACGAACGTGACCGGCTCTATCAACGGCGCGGCATGGTCGCGACGCTGATCGTCGCTTCGATCGGGATCGTGGGCGCGTTCATTGCGCTGGCACTCGGCCACTCGGCGATCTTCGGCTTTACCTGCGTCTATTTCGCGCTTGCCGCCGGTTCCCTTGCGGGCGATGTCACACGGATCGGTAGTTACCGGGTCTGGAGCTGATATGGCGAAAGCAAATATTTCCAACGCGATCCGCCGCCTGCGGTTCGACGCCAACGAAATGACCCAAAAAGAACTGGCCGAGCGGGTGGGCGTCACCCGTCAGACCATCGTTGCGATCGAAGCCGCAAAATATTCGCCGACGCTTGAACTTGCGTTCAAGGTTGCGCGCGCATTCGGGCGACCTTTGGAAGAAGTCTTTTTCTACGAGTCCGATCAGGACTGACCAAAATCCAAACTGATACGAAAGGAACTCGCCATGCTTCGCATGTTCGCGAAACCGTTGCCGCTTGTCCTGCTTTTGGGCTTTGGCACCTTCATCCCTGTCGTCATGGCGCTGGTGCGCGTCGTGCAAATCCCGCTCGGGGCCCTTCCCGAAGACAGCCTGAGGCTTGCGGTCGCACCGCTGTCCCATTTCCTGCACGCCGTCGGCGGGGCCACGTTTGGCATCTTGGGTCCGCTGCAATTCGTGGGCGTCTTGCGCCGCAGGTTTGGACGGCTTCACCGCATTCTGGGGCGGGTTTTCGTGGTCGCGGGCATGGGGCTGGGGCTTTCGGGGCTGTCGCTTCTGTGGCACGTGCCCAGTATCGCAACGCCGCTGCTTGATGATTTCCGCGGCTTTGCCGGAATCGCGCTGGTCGTGGCACTGTCGCTTGGACTAAGCGCAGCGATCCGTCGCGACATCGCCAGCCATCGCGCGTGGATCATTCGCGCCTATGCCATCGGCATGGGGTCTGGCACCGTCGCGCTGGTGATGCTGCCCATTTATCTGATCACCGGCGCGCCCGTGACAGGCGTCTGGTCAGACGTGGTTTTTGTGGGCTGGTGGAGCTTGAATATTGCCTTGGCGGAACTGGCGATCCGTCAGGGCCATCGGTCCCGCAGCCGGCCCGCCGTGGTCGGGGCCTAGGGCCGCCCTAGCTGGGCTTGCCCTTGAACAAGGCCCAGATCGCCATGGCATGACCATGCCCAAGCCCGAAATCCGCCTTGAGCCAATCAGTCACCTGCGTGGCTTTGACACCCTCGGCAATCTTGCCGCCCGCCAAAAAACCCTTGGCCTCGGCGAGGCGGCGGAAATCGGCGGGGCTTTGGCCGGTCTTGGCCTGAATATTCTCGAGATAGGCCTGAAACGTCATGGCTTGCGCCTCAATAATGGTTACCAGGGCTGACGAAATCTTGGTAGCGCGCCGAACCGCGCCCCGCAACGGTCTTGCTCTGGGCCGCCCAGAGCAAGCCGCGTTTGAGCAATTCATGGGGCGGGCCATCCGCAACCACAGCCGCCTTGTGGCCAAGCGCGTTGTAATAAACACGGCCCAAGCCCCACTGGCGGGTCCAGACCACGGGCATATCCACCGGACCATTGG
>JAHEBS010000051.1:0-10886 GCA_024642145.1 Marivivens sp. | reverse complement strand
CACCGTGGGAAAGCGGGTCTTGGCCAGCACATGGTTGGCAGGATCGACATGCAGGTAATATTGCTCGGTCGCGACCGCGAAATCAGCGATGCCGCGCGTCAGTTCGTGGTCGGGGTCGGTCATTTCGACCGTGTAGCGCACACCGTCGCCACCCGGGTGGGCGACCCAGTTGGCGCCGGTCATGAACTGCCACAAGACCTGATCGCGGAACGCGTCGCACATGCCCCCGTGACAACCCGCAAGGCCCGTGCCGCGCGCCACCGCTTCGGAGACGTTGACAACCTTTTGCTTGTCGATCTTGGACATCGTCCAGATTGGCACGATGAGGTCGAGTTCCCGCAGCGCCTCGGCGTCGTCAAAACAATCGAGACTGTCGGTGACAGTCACGCCTACGCCCGCGTCACGCAGGATCGACGCAGCGATTGCCGCAACCTTGTCGGGCTCGTGCCCGTCCCAACCGCCCCATGTGATTAATGCCTTTGCCATAACCCATCCCCGCGCTGTTAGCGCTCACACTAGTGCCAGATCTTGGTTCGCACAATCAAGCTAGGCGAGCGCGGCGTTCAAGAATCGCGGCTACAGGCGCCTGCAGAGCCAGCCCGATCGCACGTGTGTTGTAAGGGTCGAGATGGATACCATCCACGGGCGATGCCTTGGAAACCTGACCCGCATCAAAGAAATGGCAGCCCATGTCATTAGCCTTGGCATGGATATTGGCAACCAATTCGATAGACCGCGCAATCGTATCCGCATCGATTATCGGATCGGGGCCTGCAACCATCGGCGGCGGCGCGATCAGCATGATATCGGGCGCTTGTGGCGCATCCATTCTCCAAGCGTGGCCGCGAATGATCTCGACGATCCGTTGCAAACCGTCGGCCGCGCGATAGGCGTCCATGCCAAAGTAAATGTCATTGGACCCTAGCATCACCATCACCAAATCGAGTGGCGCGTGGCTATGCAACAAGATGGGCAGAGCCCGCGCGCCATTGGCGTCCGCGGGCGCCGCGGTCTGGTCAAAGGCGGTCAGGCGACCGCGTAAACCCTCGGAAATGACTTCGACGCCCGGCAGACCTTCGGCCATGGCGTCGGGCCAGCGGTGAGCGCGGTCATGACGTAGGGCGGCCTCTGGTGCGCGACCCCATGTCAGGCTGTCACCAAAGGCCAGAACCGCTGCCATGTCCTAGCGATGCGCCGCGTAGATCTCGGCGATCTTGGCCACGGCCTCTTCGGGCGGCAGTTCCACGCTTTCGCCGGTGCGGCGCGAGGTCAGTTCGACGACCCCGTTCTTGAGGCCACGCGGGCCGACGGTAATGCGCCACGGCAGGCCGATCAGATCCATCTTGGCGAATTTCTCGCCGGCGCGGGCCTCGGTGTCGTCGTAAAGCGCCTCGAGCCCCAGCGCCGCGACCAGTTTATAGATCGCGTTACAGGCGGCGTCCGCCTCGGCGTCGCCCTGCTTGAGGTTGACGATGCCGACATGGAAAGGTGTCACACCCTCGGGCCAGATGATGCCCTTGTCGTCGTGGCTGGCCTCGATGATCGCGCCCAAGAGGCGGCTTACGCCGATACCGTGGCTGCCCATCTCGACCGGCACGCGGCTGCCGTCATTGGTGACGACCGTGGCGCCCATCGACTCGGAATATTTGGTGCCGAAGTAGAAGATCTGGCCGACTTCGATACCGCGACCCACCTTGCGATGCGCCTCGGGGACGCCATCGAACACAGCCGCGTCATGCGTCTCGTCGGTGCGGGCATAAAGGGTGGTGAATTCCTCGCACACTTTGGCCACGCCGTCGCGGTCGTCATAGTCAATGTCACGGCTACCCAGTTTCAGCGCGGTCACGCGGTCGTCGTAAAAGACCTCGCTCTCGCCGGTCGAGGCCAGCACAAGGAATTCATGCGTGTTGTCGCCGCCGATGGGGCCAGAGGCCGCGCGCATCGGGATCGCCGTCAGGCCCATACGCTCATAGCTGCGCAGGTAGCTGACCATATGACGGTTATAGGCGTGCAGCGCGCTGTCGCGGTCCACGTCAAAGTTATAGCCGTCCTTCATCAGGAATTCGCGGCCCCGCATCACACCGAAACGCGGACGCACCTCGTCGCGGAACTTCCACTGGATATGGTAGAGCGTCAGCGGCAGGTCTTTGTAGCTGCCGACATGGGCGCGGAAGATGTCGGTGATCATCTCTTCGTTGGTGGGGCCATAAAGCATGTCGCGCTCGTGGCGGTCCCTGATCCGCAGCATTTCCTGACCGTAGTCGTCATAGCGACCGGACTCGCGCCAGAGATCGGCAGGCTGCAGCGTCGGCATCAAGAGCGGGATGTGGCCGGCGCGGACCTGTTCTTCATGCACGATCTGTTCGATCCGCTTGAGAACGCGGTAACCCAGCGGCAGCCATGAATAGATACCGGCGGCCTGCTGTTTGATCATGCCCGCGCGCAGCATGTAGCGGTGGCTGACGATCTGGGCTTCGGCGGGGTTTTCCTTGAGGACAGGCAGGAAATATCGGCTGAGACGCATGGGATTGGCACCTTGAGGGGTCATCTTTGGCAAGGGTGGTAGCCTGTCCGCCTGCCCCCGGCAAGGCCGCGCTTGACCCTATCAGGTTACAGGGCGCAGGCTCGGGCCATGATAGAAGAGGTTTGATGCCATGACGCCGCCCGCGTCCGACCCTAAGTTCGACCCTGCGCCCGACCACGCGCCTGACCCCGCGCTTGCCATCGCGCGCTTTTTGCCGCGCGGTATTTTCGGGCAACGCAGCGCCCGCTGGCTGATCCCGCTTTATCGCGCGGGTTTGCGGTTCCAGCGACCGCTGGCCCCTTGGCTGGATTTGCCCAACGGGCAACGGCTCTATGTTCACCGACCCAAGGAAATCACCACCGACGCCCTGCCCGCCCTTTTGTGGGTGCATGGTGGCGGTTTGGTCATCGGCGGACCGACGATCGACGATGCGTTTTGCGCCGATCTGGCCGAACGCCTTGGCATCATCGTCGCTGCCGCCAGCTATCGCTTGGCGCCCGAACACCCCTATCCGGCGGCGCATGACGACCTGAAGGCCGCCTACGCAGCACTTGCGGCGGTGCCGCAGGTTGACCCCGCGCGTATTGCGCTTGGCGGTGACAGCGCGGGCGGCGGCTTGGCAGCAGCGTTGGCCGTGGCGCTTTGCGACGATCCTGCAACGCGACCTGCCTTTTTGCTGTTGCACGAACCGATGCTGGACGAGGCCACGCGCAAGACGACATCGATCCACAAGGACGCGCGGATATGGAGCCTTGCGTGCAACCGCTTTGGCTGGGACAGCTATCTGGCCGGCCTGAGCGGGCCGATACCGGCCACGGCCTCGGCCGCACGCGCCGATGACGCGACGCTTGCGCGGTTTCCGCCTTGCTGGCTGGGGGTCGGCACCGCCGATCTGTTCCACGCCGAAGTGCTGGAATTTGCCGCCCGCCTGACCGCCTGCGGCGTCAAAGCCGAGGTCACCGAGGCACCGGGCGGTTTTCACGGATTTAACAAGACTATTCCCAAGGCGGTCCTGACCAAGACCTATATGGCAGCCATGCAGGCGGCGCTGGCCAAGGGCCTAGGTATCAGCCGCGCTTGAATCCTGCGGCCAAAGCCGCCATTTGTGGCGCAAGCGAGGGAGAGCGCATGGCACTGCCGGTCAGGGATCAAGTCAAGTATTGGAGCATCGCCACGGCGGTGTTTCTGGTGGCGCTTTGGTATCTGGGCAATGTGATCCTGCCCTTCGTTCTGGGCGGCGCTATCGCCTATATGCTGGACCCCGTGGCCGACCGTCTGGAACGGCTGGGCCTCAGTCGGGTTCTTTCCGTCGTCGTTATCACGCTTGGGGCCACGTTCTTGTTCGTGCTGATGGTCCTTTTGATCGTGCCGACGCTGGTGCAACAGACGGGCCAGCTCATCAACACGGCGCCGACCCTGTTCGGCCAGTTGCAAAACTGGCTCACCGAAAAATTCCCCGATCTGATGGACGCCAACAGCACCATCCGCCACCAGCTGACCGCGATCGGCAATGTCATCCAGTCAAAGGGCGGCGAGCTTTTGAACGGGGTGCTGACCTCGGCGTTGAGCATCATCAACATGGTGGTTCTGATCGTCGTGGTGCCGGTGGTGGCCTTCTATCTGCTTTTGGACTGGGACCATATGGTCGCCCGCGTGGACGAATTGTTGCCGCGTGACCATGTGGGCGAGATTCGCGCCATTGCCGCCGATATCGACCGCACGCTGGCCTCTTTCGTGCGCGGACAGGGGACGGTCTGCCTGATCCTTGGAACCTTCTACGCGCTGTCGCTGATGGTGGTGGGCCTGCAATTCGGGCTGGTCGCCGGTGCCATCGCAGGCGCGCTGACCTTTATCCCCTATGTCGGTGCGCTGGTCGGCGGGGCCTTGGCCATCGGGCTTGCGCTGTTCCAGTTCTGGGGCGAATGGGGTTGGATCGCGGCGGTCGTCGCGATCTTTGCGGTGGGTCAATTCATGGAAGGCAACGTGCTGACGCCGAAACTGGTCGGCAGCAGCGTGGGCCTGCATCCGGTCTGGCTGCTTTTTGCCCTGTCCGTTTTTGGCTCGCTCTTTGGATTTGTGGGGATGCTGGTCGCCGTGCCGGTTGCCGCGTCCTTGGGCGTGGTCGCGCGCTGGGCCATCGCACGCTACAAGGAAGGCCGCCTTTATACAGGCCTTGCGGGCAAGGAATAATGGCCGAACAGCTTGTCTTTGACCTGCCGGCGCAGGTTTCGCTCGCGCCGGGCGATTTCTTTGTCTCTGACGCCAACCGCGAGGCGGCGGCGATGGTCGCCGCGCCCGATGGCTGGCCGCAGGGCAAACTCGCCCTTATCGGGCCAAGGCGGTCGGGCAAAACCCATCTGGCGCGGGTCGCGGCGACCAATATCGCGGCGCAGAGCTATGACGGCGCAACGCTGAATAGCGGGCTGGTCGGCCATCTGCCCGATGCGGCCCTTGTCGTCGTTGAAAACGTGGAAACGCTGCAGCCCGCCAGCGAAGAAGCCCTGTTTCATCTGCACAATCACATTGTGGGCCGTGGCGGCTATCTGTTGCTGACTGCGACCACGCCGCCTACCCAGTGGCCGGTGCGACTGCCCGACCTTGCCAGCCGTCTTCAGGCCACCGCGATCGCCCGTTTGGGCGAGCCTGATGACCAGTTGCTGTTCGCGCTCTTGCTCAAGCATTTCTCGGACCGCCAACTGCGGCCCGCACCGGCCGTGCTGCCCTATCTGGTCGACAGGATCGAGCGGTCCTATGCCGCAGCCTATGATGTGGTCAGCCGTCTTGATGCCGCCGCATTGGTCAAGGGGCGTGAAATCACGCTGCCGCTGGCCCGTGCGGTGCTGGACAATGACCCCGACTGAGGTTGATACTTTCGCAAAAAGGGCAGCCTAAATGATCGAGGCCGATTTTCTGAACGCACCCTACCCGCCGGCTGAGGCGGACGAGTCCGACCCCAAAGGGCCGGGGCGGTTCTTTAACCGCGAGTTGAGCTGGCTGGCCTTTAACTGGCGCGTTCTGGAAGAATCCGAAAACCCGCGCGTGCCGCTGATGGAACGGCTGAGGTTTCTGTCAATCTCGGCCACGAACCTTGACGAATTTTACACGGTCCGCGTGGCGGGCCTGCGTGAACTGGCCCTTGCCGGCAATAGCGCGCCCGCGCTTGATGGCCGTTCGCCCACCGACCAACTGGTGCTGATTGACGGCGATGCGCGTGCGCTGATGGCCGATCAGCAGCGTGTTCTGCGCAGCCTGTGCAAGGAAATGTCGCAAGCCGCGATCCGCGTGCTGACCCGCGCCGACATGACCGAGGCGGACCAGCCCTTCTTGACAGATTACTTCCTGCGGCAGGTCTTCCCGATCCTCTCGCCTCTGGCGATCGACCCCGCGCACCCGTTCCCCTTCCTGCCCAACAACGGCTTTTCGCTGGCCATGCAACTGCGCCGCAAATCAGACGGTCGCGCGCTGCGCGCCATTTTGCCGGTGCCGGCACAAAGCCCGCGCTTTGTGGTTCTGCCCGCCGACGAGGGTCGCCGCTATTTGCCGCTGGAAGAATTGCTGCTGTTGCAGGCGGAAAAACTGTTTCCCGGCTATGCGTTGGTCGGCGACTGTGCCTTTTCGATTTTGCGCAACAGCGACCTCGAGGTGGAAGAAGAAAGCGAAGATCTGGTGCGCGGCTTTGAAACCGCGCTCAAGCGCCGCCGCCGTGGCGAGGTGGTGCGCATGAAGATCTCGACCAACGCCCCGCCCGCCCTGCGCCAGATGGTTCAGGACGAACTGAAGGTCGCAGATCACGAGGTTTTCGAGGTCGATGGCCTGATCGGCATTTCGGCGCTTTCGGAATTGGTCGATCAGGCGCCGCCGGATCTTTTGTGGCAACCCTTTACCCCACGCGTGCCTGAACGGGTGCTGGATCACGAGGGCGATATGTTCGCGGCAATCCGGCAAAAGGACATGCTGCTGCATCACCCTTATGAAACCTTCGACATGGTGATCCGCTTTTTGCAACAGGCCGCACATGACCCTGACGTCGTGGCGATCAAGCAGACGCTCTATCGCACCTCGCGCAATTCACCGATCGTTGACGCGCTCTGCGAGGCGGCTGAGGATGGCAAGTCCGTGACCGCGCTGGTCGAGTTGAAAGCGCGTTTCGACGAGGCCGCAAATATCCGTCAGTCGCGGCGGCTGGAACGCGCGGGCGCGCATGTCGTCTATGGTTTCCTGAACTACAAGACCCATGCCAAAATCTCGACCGTGGTCCGGCGCGAGGGCGACAGCCTTGTCACCTACACGCATTTCGGCACGGGCAATTACCACCCGATCACGGCACGGATCTATACCGACGTCTCGCTTTTCACCTGCGATGCGGCGCTTGGGCGGGATGCGACGAAACTGTTCAATTACCTTTCGGGTTATGCCCAGCCCGAAGGCATGGAAAACCTCACCTATGCGCCGGTGACGTTGAAGCCGCGCCTGTTGGACCTGATCGCAGCCGAGGCCGAACATGCCCGCGCGGGCCGGCCCGCGGTGATCTGGGCCAAGATGAACAGCCTGATCGAGGATGACCTGATCGATGCGCTCTATGCCGCCAGTCAGGCAGGCGTGAAAATCAGTCTTGTGGTGCGCGGCATCTGTGGGCTGCGGCCCGGCATCAAGGGTCTTTCCGACAACATCCGCGTGAAATCGGTGATCGGGCGGTTTCTTGAACACTCGCGCATTGTCTGCTTTGGCTCGGGTCACGGGCTGCCCTCATCCAAGGCGCGGGTATTTATCTCGTCGGCGGACTGGATGCGGCGCAATATGAGTTTCCGCGTGGAAACCCTGATCGAAATTACCAATGCCACAGTGCGCCGCCAGATCGTGGACCAGATCATGGCCGCCAACCTGCACGACACGGCGCAAAGCTGGGTCTTGCGGCCCAATGGGCGCTACGAACGGGCGCAGGTGCCTGACGGGGCGTTCGCCTTTAGCTGCCACCGCTTCTTCATGGAAAACCCATCGCTTTCGGGGCGCGGCTCGGCTGGTGCGGCCGATGTGGTCGATCTGACCCATACAGGCGATTGACAGCGGCGGGTTTGACCGCCCATCGTCCGGTGAGCGGGGCCAAAAGCGGGTGGGATTCTTGAGCGACCAAGCCAAAGACTGGGCCCCTTTTGATCGGCCACTATTTGACGACCCGCAGACGCGGGCGCTGTCGCGTGTGGGCGTGCTGGATGTGGGCTCGAACTCGGTCCGTCTGGTGATCTTCGACGGCGCGGCCCGCAGCCCCGCCTATTTCTACAACGAAAAAATCATGTGTGCCCTTGGCGCGGGCCTTGCCGAAACCGGCAGGTTGAACCCCGTTGGCCGTGAACGCGCGGTCAAGGCCATTGCCCGCTTTGCGGCGCTGGCCGAGGGCCTTGGCATCATGCCGCTTACCGCCGTTGCCACCGCCGCCGTGCGCGAGGCGGCCGATGGCGAAGAATTTGTGGCCGAGGTCTTTGCCAAGACGGGCGTGCGCATTTGGATCATCGACGGGCCCGAAGAAGCTCGGCTTTCGGCGCAGGGTGTGCTGCTGGGCTGGCCCGGCAGCTACGGTCTGGTTTGCGATCTGGGCGGTTCGTCCATGGAACTGGCCGATATCGGCGGCGGCGAGGTTGGGCGCCGCCTGACCTCGGCGCTGGGTCCGCTGAAACTGAAAGCGATCAAAAGCCGCAGGGCGCTCTTGGCGCATATTCGCAGCGTGGTCGAGGCGCTGCATCTGGAGATGGGTCAAGAAACAGGGATGCGCCTGTTTCTTGTCGGCGGCTCATGGCGTGCGATCGGCCGCGTGGATATGGCCCGAAGGGGTTATCCGCTAACCGTTTTGCACGAATACCGCATGTCGTCGCGGCAGGTCACGGCGACCGAGGACTATATCTTGCACAACGATCTGGAAGAGCTGCGCAAGCGCTGCGGTATTTCCAGCGACCGCATGGCCTTGGTGCCCATTGCCATCCATGTGCTGCACGAATTGGTGCGCGTCTTCAAACCCAAGGATATCGCCGTTTCCGCCTATGGTATCCGCGAAGGCATGCTGTACGAGCAGATGCCCCAAGAACTGCGTGAACGTGACCCGCTGATCGAAAGCTGCCGCTTTGCCGAGGCCAAGGATGCCCGCCTGCCAGGCTTTGGGCCGGTGCTGTTCGACTTTGTCAAACCCTTGTTCCCGCGCGCCGATTGGCAAAAGGACCGGATTATCCACGCCGCCTGCCTGCTGCATGATGTCAGTTGGCGCACCCACCCCGACTATCGCGCCGAGGCCACTTTTGATGCGGCCACGCGCGCAAACCTTGGCGGGCTAAAACACGGCGAGCGCGTGTTTCTGGGGCTTGCGCTGTTGCACCGCTATACCAATCGCCGCGAGGGGTCGCATTTCGAGCCGCTGTTTCGCCTGTTGAACCCGCGCGAGATCAAGGAAGCCGAGATCCTTGGGCGCGCGATGAGGCTTGGCGCCATGCTTTGGCTCAAGGCGGATGAACGTCCGGGGCAGTTGATCTGGAAGCCGGTCCGGCGGGAATTGACCATCAAGCTGCGCGAAAAGGCCCGCCCGCTTTGGGGCGAGGTGGCCGACGCACGGTTCAAGTCGTTGGTGGCGTCTTTGGAGGCGCAGGGCAACGTGCGTATCGGCGGCTAGAGCGCCAGATCGATCGAGACCGGAAAATGGTCTGACGCAATCAAGAGCGCGTTGCACAGCTCATTGCTGCCGTAGCAAACCGGATCGTCGAAAGGATGCCAGATACGCCAGACCGGATCGAGGTCGTGGAGCTTCTTGGATACCATGATGTAATCCAGCAGCGCCTCGAGGTAGTTGCCTTTGGGCAGGTGGAAACGCGCGGTGGTCGGCGCGGCGGCCAAGGGCCGCGCCAGCGCCATGCGGGCGTGAGGATCGAACAGCTGTTCCGCCCCCTCCTCGCCCAGCGCGATTTCGATCGATGAGCGCCCGAAAAGACGCTCGTAACTGTCGATCCCCGGACCATCATTGAAATCACCAAGCACAATCAGGTCCTCACCCGCGCCCAGATGTTCCTCGATGCGCTGGCGCAGCCAGATACATTCGGCCAACTGTTTACGTCGGTTTTCTATCGCGACACGTACGATGTCGGCGGGCGTATTGGCGCGGTAAGGGGCCTTGGATTTGGCATGAACGCCGATCATGCGAAAGGCATGACCGCCCTTGGTCTTGGCCGCGATTTCAAGAGGAGGCTTGGACCAACGCACGGTTTCGGGCACGCCGTCATGGTCCAGATCGATGCGGAAGGTTCCATCAAAACGCGGCACGTCATGGCGCGCCCGCGCGTCGCCATCGCCCCCGCGCGGATCATGACGGGCCGAAAGCCTGTCGGGATCAAAAAGCAGCATGATTTCTTGCTGCGTGTCATTGGCAAAACCCACCAGAGCCTTGCGGGCGCGGATACCGGCATGCGCGGCAAAGACCTCGAGCGCCTTGCGGCCATCGCGCGCGCGATTGATGTCCGGCGCCTCGATCACCAGCACCGCATCCGCGTTCAGCGCACGAAACACGGTCACAAGCGCCTCGATCTGCGCCGCGCGGGTGATGTTGACGCGACCGGACCACTCGCCGTCATTCAGCAACTGACCTGCATCGTCGAAAAGCGCGTTGAACCATTCGACGTTGTAGGTCGCGATCCTCATCCCCGCGCCTCGCTGATTTCTTCCCAGGCGCGGTTGATATCGGCCATGCGCCGTTCTGCTAGCCGCAGCGCCTCTTCTGGCAGGCCTCGCGACACCAACATGTCGGGGTGGCTTTCCTTGACCGCCGCGCGCCACGCGGCGCGCACGGCATCCATGCTCGCGTCGTGAGCGATGCCCAGCACCTCGTAGGGGTCGCGTTCTGCATCGGGCACGAAACGGGCGCGGATCTGGCGAAAGCGGCTCTTGTCAAAGCCAAAGATCTCGGCCACGCGCGCCAAAAAGGCGTCTTCGTCGGCGTGATAGGCACCATCTGCCATGGCGATGTAAAACAGCCCCTCGATGATGTCGCAAAGCCGGTTCTCATTGCGCGCGAACAATCGGCCAATGCGGGCTGCGTAATCCTCAAATCCCGCGACGTCCTGACGGGCCAGGTTAAAGACACGCGCGGCGCTGGCCTCGTCCGATGGCGGGATATGAAAGATCTCGCGGAACGCCGAAACCTCGGCCCGTGTTACAACACCATCGGCCTTGGCCATTTTTGCGCCCAGCGCGATGACAGCGATGGTAAAAGCCACGGTCCTGTCGGGTGCGGCGCGCAATTGGTCAAAGACCGAGGCCAGACCCTCGCCCTGCCGCAGGGCCGCGACCGCCGCACCAATTCTTGACCAGATCGACATCGTTCTCCGCGGCC
>JAHEBS010000050.1 GCA_024642145.1 Marivivens sp. | reverse complement strand
CCGCCAGAGTAATTGCCAAAGCTGTCAACATAACCAAAGAGTTCGACGACAACGGGATCAAGCTCATAGTCCGCGTCGAAATGGATTTGACCGTAGGGATTGCTCGGTCCGCTCAGGCTCAGCGAGGCAAAACCGCCCCAACTGAAATAGGCGGGTCCAGCCATCGCAGGGGCAGCGGCGAGAGCAAACGCGCCTGTGGCCAGCAAGCTCTTGATTTTCATATCTTCTCTCCGATCCAGAATGTTGCGCGCAGTTTCGCTGAAACATCCGTCACCGCAAATGGTTTTGCCCGGATCGTCGCGATCGCGGGACATTCCTGTCAAACCGTTGCCCATAGGCCATAGTGCGGGTCGCTGGTTAGGGTCACCTCTGTAACCGTTCCCAATCGTTTATGGCCCCCGTTTTTCCCTATCTTTGCCGCGATTGGCTGGCATTGGCAGGGTGAAACAAACAGGAATCGGCCAGCATGGACGATCGCGCAGCCTTGGGATCAACCGGACAGAACCTGATCCGGATCCTGATCGCCTCATATTTTCTCGCCGTCTCCGCCGGCGTGATCGATGGCACGCGCATCGATATTCTGCTTGATGCTTTGATGCCGCCGATCTGGGCCGAGTTCATTGGCCGTTGCGTCATTTTCACCCTGTCGTTTCTGGTGCTTTGCGGGCTGGCGCTGCGGATCAGCGCGCTTTTGACGGCAATACTGGTGTTCTGGGCCAGCCTCTTGGTGACGCTCAACAGCGATAATCCGGCCCGTGTCGAGGTATTCTGGCGCGATCTGGCGCTGATTGCCGCCTTGATGCTGACCTATCTGCCAGGACAGGGCCGGACGGCGTTGCATGACGCCGCCGTGGTCCGCACGCGGCGCACGGTGCGCAACCTCAAACAGATGGTGCGCATCGCCCCGCGTCGTCCCAGCCAACCCGCCGCCCCGCGCCGCGAGCCGGTGTTGCGCGCGGCCCAAGCCAAGACCAAATTCCTGCGTCTGCCCAAACCGCAGGCCAGCAATCCCGAGACCGATACCACCAATATCTTCGCCGATTAGCGCACCCTTCCAAAACCGGACGTTCCGGCGTAGATGGCGCGCATGGACGATATTCTTCACATAGTAGGCGGCGGCATGGCGGGCTCTGAGGCCGCTTGGCAGGCCGCGCAGGCGGGGCAGCGCGTGGTTATCCACGAAATGCGCCCCACGGTCGGCACTTTCGCGCATCGCACCGGCAATCTGGCCGAGATGGTCTGTTCCAACTCGTTTCGCTCTGACGACAGCGAACAGAACGCCGTGGGTCTGCTGCATTGGGAAATGCGCGCGGCAAACGGGCTTTTGATGGACATGGCCACGCGCCACCGCCTGCCCGCTGGCGGTGCCTTGGCCGTTGATCGCGATCCCTTTTCCGAAAGCGTCACGGCGGCCCTGCGCGCGCATCCTTTGGTGTCGGTCAGCGACGAGGAAGTGACCGAACTGCCCGATCAGGGCCATTGGATCTTTGCCACGGGCCCCCTCACCTCGCCCGCGCTGGGTGCCGCGATCCGCGCTGAAACCGGCGCCGAGGCGCTGGCCTTTTTCGACGCGATCGCCCCGATTGTCTATGCCGACACCATCGACATGTCCGTCGCATGGCGCCAGTCGCGCTACGACAAGGGCGAGACCGAGGAAGAACAAAAGGCCTATATCAACTGCCCGATGACCAAGGCCCAGCACGAGGCCTTTATCGACGCACTGCTTGCCGCCGATAAGACCGAGTTCCACGAGGGCGAAACGGCAGGCTATTTCGACGGTTGCCTGCCAATCGAGGTCATGGCCGAGCGTGGGCGCGAAACACTGCGCCATGGCCCGATGAAGCCCGTGGGCCTGACCAACGCCAATGACCCCGCGAACAAACCCTATGCAGTTGTGCAGCTGCGTCGCGATAACGCTTTGGGCACGCTCTATAATATCGTGGGTTTCCAGACCAAGATGAAATACGGCGCGCAGACGCAGGTCTTCCGCTTGATCCCGGGTCTGGAAAACGCCGAATTCGCGCGGCTTGGGGGTATCCACCGCAATACCTTCATCAATTCCCCCACCCTGCTCGACGCCGAAATGCGCCTGCGTTCGCGCCCCAATATCCGTTTCGCGGGTCAGGTCACCGGCGTCGAGGGCTATGTCGAAAGTGCCGCAATGGGCCTTTTGGCGGGGCGCTATGCCGCCGCCGAAATGGCAGGCCGCCGTTTGCCGCCCGTGCCGCATACCACGGCGATGGGTGCGCTGATCCACCACATCACCGGCGGCGCCGAGGCCAAGACCTTTCAGCCGATGAACGTCAATTTCGGGCTCTTTCCGCCCCTTGAAGAGGCCCGTGGCGGTCGCAAGGGGCGCAAAGAGCGTTACAAGGGCTATACCGACCGCGCCAAAGAACATTGGCAAACATGGCTTGATGAAAGCCGCTTGTCGTAATCGCAGGCGCATCCTAGCCTCTGGCCCATGGCTGACAAACCCGTGCTGAATCCCGATCTCTGGAAAGACCGCAGCGTCGCGGAAACGCTCGCGGTCTATCGCGATTGGGCCGCGGCCTATGACGCCGATGTCCGCGCCGAGGGCTATGTCACGCCCGACCGCATCGCCGCGGCGCTTTTGCCCCTCTGGCAGGGGCGTGGCCCGATCCTTGATTTCGGTTGCGGCACCGGATTTTCCGGCGAGGCCTTTGCCCGCGCGGGGCTTGGCCCGCTGCATGGCACCGACATCACGCCGCAAATGCTGGATATGGCGCGCAGCAAAGGCATCTATGATCTTCTCTGGCAGGGTGAGCCGGGTGTGGCCCCCTGCAAACCGGGCGATTACCCGCTCATCATTGCCGCAGGCGTTGTCAGCCTTGGCGCCGCGCCGCCCGAAACCCTGTCGCTCCTGATTGACAGCCTCGCGGTGGGTGGTCTTTTGGCGCTGTCCTTCAACGATCCCACCGTGGCCGATGGCCGCTATGATGCGGTGCTGACGGCCGAGTTGGGCGCGGCAAGGGTGCGGCAGCTTTTCCGTGAAAACGGCCCGCATCTATCGGCCTTTGGCATGGGTTCCGACGTGATCGTCCTCTGCCGCGTATGATCACCCGCTTTGCCCCTTCGCCCACCGGACCTCTGCATCTGGGCCATGCCTTTTCCGCGCTCACCGCATTTGAACGCGCCCGCGCCGCTGGCGGCACCTTTTTGCTGCGGATCGAAGATATCGACCAGTCCCGCGCCCGCCCCCAGTGGGAGGCGCAGATCTACGAAGATCTGCATTGGCTCGGCCTTGACTGGCCGCTGCCCGTCCTGCGCCAGTCTGAACGTCAGCCCATCTATGATGCAGCCCTTGACCGGCTCTGGGACATGGGGCTGATCTACCCTTGCACCTGCAACCGCCGTGATATCGAGGCCGCGGCTTCGGCACCCCAAGAAGGCGGCGCACCCCTGACAGGTCCCGATGGCATCGTCTATCCCGGGACCTGCCGCCATAAGCCGCGCCCTGCCCTGCGACCCCGCGACATGGCGCTGCGGCTGGATATGCGCGCCGCCGCCACGCAGCCGGTCAGCTATGTCGAAACCGGGGTTGATGCCGGCCCCAGAACGACAAGTGCCGCGACCTTGGTGCAGGCGGTTGGCGATGTGGTTCTGGCGCGGCGCGATATGGGCGTCGCCTATCACCTTGCCGTGGTGGTGGATGATGCAGAACAGCAGATCACCGAAGTCACGCGGGGCCTCGATCTGGCCGAGGCGACGCCGATCCATGTGCTTTTGCAGCAGCTTTTGACCCTGCCCGTCCCGCAATACCACCATCATCGCCTGATCCGCGACGAGACCGGCAAACGCCTTGCCAAACGCGACGATGCGCGCGCCATTGCCCGCTATCGTGACGATGGGGCCAGCCCCCAAGACATCCGGCGAAGGGTCGGGCTTTGATTTCTTCTGACCCGAAATACCTCGGGGGAGCGCCTTCAGGCGCGGGGGCAGCGCCCCCTCAAAGCGGTGCCATGATCTCGACCTCGGCCCCCGCGCGCACGGCGGTGTAGAAACACGAGCGGCGGTTGGTGTGGCAGGCGGGTCCTGTCTGGCGGATCACCAGCAACAGCGTGTCGCGGTCACAATCGACGCGCAACTCGACCAGTTCCTGCACATGGCCCGAGATTTCGCCCTTGACCCAATAATTCTGCCGTGACCGTGACCAATAGGTGACGTGCCCTGTCGCCAGCGTGCGCCGCACAGCCTCGGCATTCATCCATGCCATCATCAAGACCTCGCCCGAGGTCTCGTCCTGCGCAATCGCAGGGATCAGGCCATTGGCATCGTATTTCAGCGTTGCGGCATCAAAACGCATGGGGCTGCCTTTCTTCGGCGCAGGTTTCGGCCTATCTAGGCGTTGAAGCAACCAAGGCGCAACCAATGTCCGCTGATAGCGATCTGATCCGGCTCTACTCGACGCGCATTCTGGCGCTTGGGGCGGATATGCCGCGCGGCGAGCGGCTTGCGAACCCCGATGCCACGGTGAAACGCCGCGCGCCTCTGTGCGGGTCCACAGTGACGGTCGATATCCGCACCGAAGGCCCGCGGATTGCCGACTATGGTCAGGACGTCAAAGCCTGCGCCTTGGGGCAGGCCTCTGCGGCGATCCTTGGCGCCCATGTCGTGGGGCTGACGGGGGCCGAGCTTCGCTCGGCGCGCGATCAGTTGCAGGCCATGCTGACCGCTGATGGCCCTACGCCTGCGGCACCTTTCGAGGATCTGGAAATCCTGCGTCCCGCCAAGGATTACCGCAACCGTCATGCCTCGATCCTGCTGGCCTTTGATGCAGCACTCGCGGCCCTTGATGCCGCCAGTCAGGAAACACGCAGCGCCTGATAAAAAAACCGCCGCACATCCGGGACAGGATGGCGGCGGCAGGAATGCATCCCGATTTGGGACGGCCGAGGGCGCTGACCGGTGGGGAGGCTTCCCCGAAAACCGTTGACGGCAGGCAGTACCGTCGATCGCGGGCAGGCGATGCGCCCCGGCGCGGGATGCCGGGCAGAAAGCGTTAGAAAATCTCGGGCAGGTGCAGGATCACCACGAAAACCGCAACAAGCGACAGAGCGCCCAGAAACTCGCCGACCAAGCGGTCGCCGGAACGGGAAATCACAGATTTGATCTCTTTGGCCATGGGAACCTCCATCACTGGCTGTTGCCCATTTGTTCTCACACTCCGTTCCGCCTGTAAAGAACTAATTAAGAACATTTGTGAACAAAGAAGGTCAGCCCACGCCGGCAAGCTTGATGGCGCGATCCTGTTCCATCAGCCACAACAGGGTTCTGACCGCCAGCCCGCGTGGCGAGGTCAGATTTGGATCGTCGTTCAATAGCCGCCGCGCATCGCTTTGTGCGATCTGCATCAGCCCCGCCTGACGTTCCAGATCGGCAATGCGAAACCGTGGTAATCCCGTCTGCGCCGTGCCGATCATGTCGCCCGCGCCGCGCATCGCCAAATCTTCTTCCGCGATGCGAAATCCGTCGTCGGTCTGTCGCAACAGTTCCAACCGCCGCTTGCCCGAGGCCGAAAGTGGCGGCTCATACATCAACAGGCAGGTGGATTGCGCCGCCCCGCGCCCCACGCGACCCCGCAACTGGTGAAGCTGGGCAAGGCCAAAGGTCTCGGCCCGCTCGATCACCATGATCGAGGCATTGGGCACATCGACCCCGACCTCGATCACCGTGGTCGCGACAAGCACCTTGGTGCGACCGGCGGCGAAATCGGCCATGGCGGCATCTTTGTCGGTGGGGGGCATTTGGCCATGAACCAGCCCGACCACGCCCTCGCCCAAGGCCGCGCGCAATCGTTTGAACCGCTCTTCGGCGGCCACAAGGTCGGACAGTTCGCTTTCTTCGACCAGAGGGCAGACCCAATAGGCCTGACGGCCCTCGGCGATGGCCCCCCGCAATTTGGCCAGAACCTCGGCAAACCGACCGGCCGAAACCAACGCGGTCTGCACCGGCGTCCGGCCTGGTGGTTTTTCGTCAAGGATCGACACATCCATGTCCCCATGCGTGGCCAAGGCAAGGCTGCGCGGGATCGGCGTTGCCGTCATTACCAGCACGTCTGCCGCCTCGCCCTTGGCACCCAGTTCGGCCCGCTGCGCCACGCCGAAACGGTGTTGTTCGTCAATCACGGCCAGCCGCAGATCGTGAAAATCCACGTCGCGCTGAAAGACCGCATGAGTGCCCACCAGAATATGGATTGCGCCAGAGGCGAGGTCAGCCAACTTGCCCGCCCGTTCCGCGCCACGGTCACGACCCGTCAACAGTTCAACCCTGACGCCAGCGGCCCGAGCCAAGCCGGACAGTCCCGCATAATGTTGCCGTGCCAAGATTTCGGTCGGCGCCATCATCACCGCCTGCCCGCCTGCCTCGGCCGCGTTGAGCATGGCCATCAGCGCAACAAGGGTCTTGCCCGCCCCGACATCACCCTGCAGCAGCCGGTTCATCCGCTGGGCCGATGCCATATCGCCCGCGATTTCGGCGATGGCCCGCGTTTGCGCGCCGGTGGGCTTGTAGGGCAAGGCTGCCAGCACCTTGGCCGCAAAATGACCGTCACCTTTCGAGGCGCGCCCCTTGCCGCGCCGTGCTTGTCGGCGGGCCAGCGCAAGGGTGATCTGATGGGCCAGAAGTTCGTCATAGGCCAATCGACGGCGCGCGGGGTGGTCTGGCGACAGATCGACACCGGATTGCGGCGCATGCGCCCGCATCAAAGCCGCGTGCCACGTGGCCCAGCCCTCACGCGCGACCAAGGCCGTGTCGATCCATTCCGGCAAGTCCGGCGCCATATCGAGGGCGCTGCGGCTGGCCTTGTACATGGCCTTTTGCACGATGCCCGCGTGCAGCGGATAGACCGGCTCGTAGACAGGGATTTCCGCCGCCTCGTCCTCGGTCACCACATGGTCGGGATGCGGCATCTGGGCAATTCCGTCGAACAACTCGACCTTGCCTGAAATCACGCGGCGCGCGCCGATGGGGAGCAATTTTTGCAGATACTCGCCCCGCGCGTGGAAAAACACGAGTTGCAGGGTGGTGGCGGCGTCTTCGACCGTAACCCGATAGGGCCGCCCTTTCTGTCGTGGTGGCTGATGCGACAGAACGGTAACAACGACCGTGGCGGTCGCGGGCAGGTTCAGGGCGCGGATCGTGTCACGGCGCTGGCGATCGACGCCCGACGCCGGCAGCGTGAACAAAAGATCGCGTGGTTTTTCGATGCCGGCGGTCGCAAGTATTTGCGCGGACTTGGGGCCCACACCCGCCAGCCGCGTCAGCCCGCCAAAAAGCGGCCAGAGTATTTCGGGCCGCCCGCTCATGCGCCCGAAACGAGGGCGATCCATTCATCCTCGTCGATGGTGCGCACGCCCAACTCGGCGGCTTTTTTGGCCTTGGACCCCGCCCCGGGGCCAGCGATCAAGATATCGGTTTTGGCCGAAACCGAACCTGCAACCTTGGCCCCCAAGGCCTCGGCCCGCGCTTTGGCTTCGGCGCGCGTCATCTTTTCCAGGGTTCCGGTGAAAACCAGTGTCAATCCGGCCACAGGGCTGCCCGTGACATCAGGGCGGATCGCGGGTTCAACGGTCAGTTCCGCCGCAAGCCGATCGATCACCGCCCGTTCGGCGGGCTGATGAAAGGCCGTAACGACCGAGGCCGCCAGCACCGCACCCACGCCATCGATGGACAGCAGGTCGTCCCAAGCCGCGCCCTGCCCGACCTCGGCTGTGGTCATCGCCGCCTCGAAGGTGGCCCATGTGCCGTAATGCAAGGCCAGCAGATTAGCCGCGGCCTCGCCCACATGGCGGATGCCCAAGGCAAAGATCAGCCGCGCCAAAGGAATAACGCGGCGAGCCTCGATTGCGGCAAAGAGGTTGGCGGCGCTGCGGTCGCCAAAGCCCTCGCGGTTTTTCAGCTTGGCCAGATTTGCGCGGTCACGCGCGGCAAGGCGGAAAATATCGGCTGGTTCGCGAATGGGTAAAAGGTCGTCGACAAAGAACATCTCGACCTGCTTGGCGCCAAGTCCTTCGATGTCAAAAGCATCGCGGCCAACAAAATGTTTCAGTTTCTCAATGGCCTGCGCCGGACACACCAACCCGCCAGAACAGCGGCGGACCGAGTCACCAGGTTCGCGGACTGCCTGCGATCCGCACTCTGGGCAGGTGTGGGGGAAGTCGTAAGGTGCCGCGCCCGCAGGCCGCTGCGATAGATCGACGTCCTTGATCTTGGGGATCACATCGCCCGCGCGATAGACCTGCACCCAGTCGCCCACGCGAATGTCGCGACCCTCGCGGATCGGCTGGCCCGCATTGTCGCGGCCCTCGATGTAATCCTCGTTATGCAGCGTCGCGTTGGACACCACGACCCCGCCGACCGTGACAGGCGTCAGGCGCGCGACGGGGCTGAGCGCGCCGGTGCGGCCCACCTGAATGTCGATGGCCTCGAGCCTAGTCCAGGCAAGTTCTGCCGGAAACTTATGGGCAATGGCCCAACGCGGCGTGGTGGCGCGTAAACCCAGCCGCTGTTGCAGGCCAAGATCATCGACTTTGTAAACCACGCCGTCGATATCATAGCCCAATGTGGCGCGTTGCTGTTCGATCTGGCGGTAATGGGCCAGAAGCTCGGCCTCGCCATGACAAAGCCGCGTCAACGGGTTGGTGGAAAAACCCAAGTCGGCCAACCGCCCGATCGCGCCCATCTGCGTTTCAGCGAGCGGCACCGAATACTCGCCCCAAGCATAGGCAAAGAACCGCAAGGGACGGGCGCGCGTGATGTCCGGATCAAGCTGTCGCAGCGAGCCCGCAGCGGCATTGCGCGGGTTGGCAAAGGTTTTGGTGCCATTTTCCCGCGCGCGATCATTAAGCGCCGCGAAATCGGCGTGGCTCATATAGACCTCGCCCCGCACCTCAAGCACCTCGGGGGCATTATCGATCCGTTGCGGGATATCACCGATGGTCAGGGCATTGGCGGTGACATTTTCACCCACTTCACCGTCGCCACGGGTGGCGGCGTGGACCAGTGCGCCCTGCTCGTATCGCAGCGACAGCGAAAGGCCGTCGATCTTGGGCTCTGCCGTAAACCGCAGCGGCGCCTCGGCATCCAGATTGAGAAAAGCCCTGATCCGCTTGCCAAAATCGGCAATATCCGACTCGTCAAAGGCATTTTCCAGACTGAGCATCCGCACCCGATGGGGGATTTTGCCAAATCCCTCAGCTGCGGCGGCCCCGATCTGGTTCGTGGGGCTGTCGGATCGCTTGAGGTCGGGAAACCGCGCCTCGATCGCGGCATTACGCCTTTTGAGCGCATCATAATCCGCGTCGGACAGGTCGGGGGCGTCTTCGCCGTGATAGGCGGTATTCGCACGACCGATCATCGCGGCCAGTCGCAGCAATTCTGCACCGGCCTGCGCTGGCGTCAGGTCTTCAACCGCAATCTCCGCCGCTTGTTCCGCCCCCTGCCCGTTCACGCGCCGCTCCCTGACCTGTTTCAGTCAGAGTGATAGGCGTGTGGCCCGCTTCCGTCCAGACCGCGCTCAGGCGCCGACCGCGATCCTTTCCATGTCGCGTTCCTGCGGACGCGGATCGCGCAGCACATAGCCACGGCCCCAGACGGTCTCGATGTAGTTGTCACCCTCGGTCGCCTGCGCCAGCTTTTTGCGCAATTTGCAGATGAAAACGTCGATGATTTTCAGTTCTGGCTCATCCATGCCGCCATAGAGGTGGTTGAGGAACATCTCTTTGGTCATGGTGGTGCCTTTACGCAGGCTCAGCAGTTCCAGCATCTGATATTCCTTGCCCGTCAGATGCACCGGCCTGCCGCCGACATCGACCGTCTTGGCGTCCAGATTGACGTTGATCTTGCCGGTGCGGATCACCGACTGGGCGTGGCCCTTGGAACGGCGGATGATGGCGTGAATGCGCGCGATCAGTTCCTCGCGGTGGAAAGGCTTGGTCAGGTAGTCGTCGGCACCAAAGCCGAAACCCTTGAGTTTGCTTTCGGTCGCATCCTCGCCCGACAGGATCAGGATCGGCGTGTCGATGCGGCTGAGCCGCAATTGACGTAGCACCTCGTGGCCGTTCATGTCCGGCAAATTGATATCCAGAAGGATCAGGTCGTAGTCATAGAGTTTTGCCAGATCGATGCCTTCCTCGCCCAGATCCGTCGCGTAGACGTTGAGGTTGGCGTGGGTCAGCATCAATTCGATGCTTTTGGATGTTGTCGGATCGTCTTCGACGAGCAGGATACGCATGGCCCCCTCCGTTATTGTCTGTCGATCCGAACCTAGCGCCAAAGTGGTTAATCTACCGTTACCATAGGTCCATCATTGGCAATACACGCTAAGGTTGTCTATAGTTTTGCAGCCGAGTGGCTTTCAACGCGGCCTCGCCATGGGTCTCGACCGCCTTTTCCCAGCTTTCGAACTCTTCATTAGACAGCCCGTAGCGTTCCAACGCGCTATCGCGCGACAACAACCCATAACGCACCGCGCGCACGACCGCCGCCTTGCGCGAGGCCACCCAGCGCCGCGTTTCGACGGGCGGCAGATCCGCGCGGGTCATGGTTCGTCCGTTGGGCAATGTGACGGCACGTGGGCCGTCCACTTTTTTCAGAAACATTTCGTTCCCCTCTTCACTCCACCGCCGCCGATCCTGCGCGTTGCGGTTTAAAGAGGGATGAAACCGGACCTTGAGAGTATCTAGCATTTTCCTATATTGCTGCGGTTCCTTGTCCATGGTGCCGCTATGCCGCTCGATCAGCCCCTGAACTCGCTTGGCCTGCCCAAGCCACCCGCCGAAACGCGGGTCGTGGTCGCCATGTCCGGCGGCGTCGATAGCTCGGTCGTGGCAGCGATGCTCAAGGAAGAGGGTTATGACGTCGTGGGCGTCACCTTGCAGCTCTACGATCACGGCGCGGCCTTGGCCAAAAAGGGAGCCTGCTGTGCCGGACGTGACATCCATGATGCGCGCCGCGTGGCCGAGACCATGGGCTTTCCGCATTATGTGCTGGATTACGAAAACGTCTTTCGCGAGGCGGTGATCGAGGAATTCGCAGAAAGCTATCTGGCGGGTGCGACGCCTGTGCCCTGCATCCGCTGCAACGAGCGCGTCAAGTTCAAGGATCTTCTGGCCACCGCGCGCGAGCTTGACGCCGATTGCATGGCCACGGGTCACTATATCCAGCGCATGGTCGGCGATCATGGGCCTGAATTGCATAGCGCCGCCGACGCCAACCGCGACCAAAGCTATTTCCTGTTCTCCACCACGGCGGAACAGCTATCCTATCTGCGTTTCCCGCTGGGCCACCTGAAATCCAAGGCCGAAACCCGTGCGCTGGCCGCGAAATACGGACTGCCCGTGGCGGACAAACCGGACAGCCAGGATATCTGCTTTGTGCCATCGGGCAATTATGCGGCGCTGATCGAAAAGCTGCGGCCCGGATCGGCTGAACCGGGGCAGATCGTGGATATGGACGGCACGATATTGGGCAGCCACGGCGGTGTGATCCATTACACGGTCGGTCAACGCCGTGGTCTGGGCATCGGTGGTCTGGCCGAGCCGCTTTATGTGGTGCGGCTCGATGTCGAGAACCGCCGTGTTGTGGTTGGCCCGAAAGAGGCGCTGGCCACGCGCCGTGTGCCGCTGCGCGAGATCAACTGGCTGGGCGATGCCCCTTTCGCCAGCCAAGACGAATACCACGTCTCGGTGCGTGTCCGGTCGACCCGCCCGCCAGCCGAGGCGATCTTGCGCCCGATTTCGGCAACCGAGGCCGAGGTTGAACTGCTCAGCCCCGAAGAAGGCGTATCGCCGGGACAGGCCTGCGTCTTTTATGAAACCGGCGGCAGCCGTGTTCTGGGTGGCGGCTGGATCTGGAAGGGCGCGGCCTAGGCGGCCTTTTCGGCCTTCTTGATCCAACGTCCGTCTTCTTGCGCCCAATATTGTGCGGCGCAGCCTGCCTCGGTCAGCGCCTTCCATTGCCCGCGCGCATGGGTCAACCGCGCATCGTCGGCGCCATCAAAGATAAAGCAGGCGCGTTCGGCGGCGCCGATTTCATCCGCGCTCAATTCGGCACCATCCACCGCCATGATACAGACAGGCGCGTTTTCGGCCGCCTGCCCCGTCTTTGTCAGCAATATCGGTTGCAGGGCGTCATGCGGCCCGCCCGCACGGCCATGCGGCAAAAAACCATCCTCGGGTCCAAGCCAAAGCTGGCGATCAAGCCATGCCAACTGGTCATCGGTCCGACCCCGCACCTCGACCTGCCAGCCAGCCTGAAGCGCCTTGGCCAAGAGTTGGGGCAACGCCTGTTCCAGCGTGCTTTGGCTCAGGTGATAGAAATAGACCGCTCCCATGTTCAGCAGGCTTGGTCAGGGCGCGCGGGGGCGTTGAATGCGGTCATGGGTCGCGGGGCTCCGGTCATTTGCACAAGGCTAGCGGGCGACCGCCGATTTGGCCAGATTGGAGTTCAAAGCCCCCCTTAGTTGGGCTAGGTTCGCCGCAGCTTGGATCTGGAAGGGAGCAGCGCTGGTGGGACGATTCGACAGATACATGCTGTCGCAGTTCATCATGCTGTTCGGCTTCTTCGCTTTGATTTTGGTGTCGGTCTACTGGATCAACCGCGCCGTGGCTCTGATCGACAGGCTGATCTCGAACGGGCAATCGGCACTGACGGTGCTGGAATTCACGCTCTTGTCGCTGCCCACGGTCATTTCCTTGGTCTTGCCGGTTGCGGCCTTTGTGGCCTCGGTCTTCGTGACCAACCGCCTGATCGGCGAAAGCCAGATCACCGCCGCACAGGCAGCCGGCATGTCGGCGGCGCGGCTGGCGCGGCCCGCGGCCATGTTTGGCGGCTTGGTTATGGTGATGATGTTGGCCCTGACCAGCTATCTGGTGCCGCTAAGCACCGCGCGTCTGGCTGAGCGCGAGGCGGAAATCACCCGCAATTCCACCGCGCGGCTTTTGACGGCTGGTGAGTTTATCGACAGCGCCGAGGGCATTACCTTTTACGTGCGTGAAATATCCGCTGCAGGCACGCTCAACGATGTGTTCCTGTCGATTGCGCGCAACGCCGATGAGGACATCATCTATACGGCCGCCAAGGCCTATATCGTGCGCGGCGACAATGGCCCGCAGCTGGTAATGGTCAATGGCATGACCCAGACCATCCAGAAGGACGGGCAAAGGCTGGATGTCACCGCGTTTGACGATTTTGCCTATGATATTGGTGCATTGCTCCCCACGCCCGCGCCTAAACCCCGCACAATCCGCACGCTCAACACGGCGGATCTGTTTTTTGCCAGCGACGCTCCGGTCCAAGAGATCGGCGAAAGCAGGGCTGCCTTGTTCGCGGCCGGTCATGACCGGATTTCGCAGTCGATCATGGGCCTGATGGCGGCGGTGCTTGGCCTTGCCGCGCTGCTTGACGGGCCCTTCAGCCGCTTTGGCGTGTGGCGTCAGATTGTCGTTGCGATCGGGCTGATCATCGCCGCGCAGTTCGTGCAGGCTGCCGCCGCCGATGCCATCGGGCGTAACGCGGCGCTCTGGTATCTGAGCTATGCCGATTGTCTCTTTGGCGCGATCGCCGTGACCATCTTGCTGCGGCGTGCGGATGCCGACCGCAGACCCAAAAGACGCGAGGCCGCAGCATGATGATTTTGCAGCGGTATTTTGCGCGTCGCTACGCAGGCTATCTGTTGATGATCACGGTGGCCTTTACGGGCATTCAGGTGATGCTCAATCTGGTCGAGGCGCTGCGCGGCAATGCGGGCGGCAACGCCAGCTTTACCTCGATCCTGTCACTGACCCTGCTCAACACGCCTGGCGGCCTGTCGGATGCCATGCCGTTGATCGTCATCCTTGCGTCGATCGCGCTGTTTCTGTCGCTGGCGCGGTCGTCTGAACTGGTTGTCACGCGTGCAGCGGGCCGTTCGGCCCTGCGCGCGCTGGCGGCCCCCGTGCTTACGACCTTTATCCTGGGCCTCGTGGTTGTCGCCGCGCTGAACCCTATCGTGGCGGCGACCTCCAAACTTTACGAACAGCGGCAGCAGGCCATGCATGGTTTGGGCAGCGCCGTGACCGTTGGCCCCAACGGGCTGTGGCTGCGCCAAGGTGACGCCAGCAGCCAGACCGTGATCCATGCCGACCGCGCTAGCGGCGATGGCACCGAACTCTGGGGCGTGACATTCATCACCTTCAAGACCGGCAGCGGCCCTGTTCAGCGGATCGACGCGGATCATGCGGTGCTGGGCGCGGGGATTTGGCAGGTCGAAGGCGCCAAAAGCTGGGATCTGGCACAAAGCACCAACCCCGAGGCCGGCGCTGTTGTCTCGGACAGGCTCGATGTGCCGACGACACTGACAGAGACGCAAATCCGCGACAGCTTTGGCCCGCCCTCGATGGTGTCCATCTGGGATCTGCCGGGCTTTATCAATCGGCTCAAGCTGGCTGGGTTTTCATCGCTGCGTCATGAGGTCTGGTTCCAGATGGAACTGGCGCGGCCCCTGTTCTTGGTCGCGATGGTGCTGATCGGGTCGGCCTTTACCATGCGCCACCAACGTGCGGGACGGACCGGCGTCATGGTTCTGGCGGCCATTGCCGTTGCTTTCGGCCTGTATTTCCTGCGCAATTTCGCCCGCGTCATGGGCGAAAACGAACAGTTGCCCGCCATGCTGGCCGCATGGTCGCCGCCGCTGATCGGGATCGGTTTGGCACTGGGCCTGATCTTGCATCTGGAGGACGGCTGATGTTGCGCCGTCTGGTCCTGATCCTCACCCTGCTTTTGGCCCCCCTGCCTCTTGCCGCCGCCGAGGCGGTTCTTTTGGCAGATACGGTGACCGTCGGTCCCGGCAACCGGTTGATCGCCAATGGGCATGTCGAGGTAATTTACGAAGGCGTTCGCCTGACGGCGAGCCGTATCACCTATGATCCGGCGACCGACCGGTTACAGATCGAAGGGCCGATTGTGATCGTCCGCCCCGACGGGTCAGAACTGGTTGCCAGTGCGGCCGAGTTGGATCCGCGCCTGCGTAACGGTCTGCTCAGGGGCGCGCGGCTGGTGCTGCAAGAACGGCTGCAGTTCGAAGCGGCCGAGGTTGCGCGGATCGAGGGTCGCTATAACCGTCTGACACAGGTCGCGGCGACGTCGTGTCACGTCTGCGGCGATGAAAATCCGCTCTGGGTCATTACCGCCTCAGAGGTCTTGCACGACGAAGAGACCCATCAGCTGTACTTTACCAACGCCAAACTGCGGTTTCTGGGCTTGCCGATCATGTGGGTCCCGCGTCTGCGGATGCCCGATCCGACGGTTGATCGTGCCACGGGGTTTCTTGTGCCGTCCACCCAGACGTCGGACCAATTGGGGCTTGGTTGGCGGATCCCGTATTTCATCGTGCTGGGCAATAACCGTGATTTGACGCTCACGCCGTTTATCTCGCCGATCACCAGCACATTAGAACTGCGCTACCGGCAGGCCTATGCAAATGGCGATCTGGAGTTGAACGGGGCACTAACGCAGGACCGGCTGTTGCCGGGGCAGTTGCGGGCCTATGTCTTTGCCGATGCTGGATTTGATCTGGCAGACAATTTCAAGCTCGGGCTG
>JAHEBS010000049.1 GCA_024642145.1 Marivivens sp. | reverse complement strand
CTCGAACCCGCACCAGGTCTCAAGGCCAGTCGCGTGATCGGCCTTTCGGACGACATCGCACGGTCGATGTCGGCGCTGTCCGCGCGTGTTTCCACCGTGCCGGGCCGCAGTGTGATCGGTATCGAACTGCCCAACGTGAACCGCGAAAAGGTTGTGCTGCGTGAAATCCTTTCGGCCCGCGATTTCGGTGATAGCAACATGCGCCTGCCGCTGGCCCTTGGCAAAGACATCGGTGGCGACCCCATCGTGGCCAACCTTGCCAAGATGCCCCACCTTCTGATCGCAGGCACCACCGGCTCGGGTAAATCGGTGGCGATCAACACCATGATCCTGTCGCTGCTCTACAAGCTCACGCCCGAGGAATGCCGCCTGATCATGATCGACCCCAAGATGCTGGAACTGTCCGTCTATGACGGCATCCCGCATCTGCTGAGCCCCGTCGTTACAGACCCTAAAAAGGCGGTCGTGGCGCTGAAATGGGTCGTGGGCGAGATGGAAGAGCGCTATCGCAAGATGTCGAAAATGGGCGTGCGCAACATCGAGGGCTATAACGGCCGCGTCCGCGACGCGCTGTCCAAGAACGAGATGTTCAGCCGCACCATCCAGACCGGCTTTGACGATGAAACCGGCGATCCGATCTTTGAAACCGAGGCATTCGCCCCCGAGGTCCTGCCCTATATCGTTGTCATCGTCGACGAGATGGCCGACCTGATGATGGTCGCGGGCAAGGAAATCGAGGCCTGTATCCAGCGGCTGGCCCAAATGGCCCGCGCCTCGGGCATTCACCTGATCATGGCGACCCAGCGCCCTTCGGTCGATGTCATCACCGGCACGATCAAGGCGAACTTCCCCACCCGCATTTCGTTTCAGGTCACCTCGAAAATCGACAGCCGCACCATTTTGGGTGAACAGGGCGCCGAACAGCTCTTGGGCATGGGCGATATGCTCTACATGGCGGGCGGCGCGCGGATCACCCGTGTCCACGGCCCCTTTGTCAGCGACGAAGAGGTCGAGGAAATCGTCAGCCACCTCAAGGGCTTTGGCCCGCCTGAATACGTCAACACCGTGGTCGAGGGCCATGACGACGACCGCGAGGCCGAACTGGATCTGGTGTTGGGCCTTGGCACGGGCGAAGGCGATGACGCCCTTTATGATCAGGCGGTGGCCATCGTCATCAAGGACCGCAAATGCTCGACCTCCTACATTCAGCGCAAACTGGCGATCGGCTATAACAAGGCCGCGCGTCTGGTCGAACAGATGGAGGATGAAGGCGTGGTCAGCAGCGCCAACCATGTGGGCAAGCGCGAGATTCTGGTGCCCGAGGGGCATTGATCTGGACCTAAAACTTCGGCAAAGGGGCGGCCGGTCCGCCCCTTTTCTTTTGTGGGCCGCGTCATAATCTCGGGCGGCAACACCGGAGCCGCCATGACCCTCACCATCCGCCGCCCCACCGCCGCTGACCGTGCCCGCTGGGAAGAGCTTTACGCAGGCTATGCCGAATTCTATCGCGTGACCCAGACGCCCGAGATGCGATCAACCGTTTGGGGGTGGCTGAACGATCCGGCGCATCAGACCAAGGGTTTTGTCGCCGAACTGGACAGGCGCCTTGTGGGGTTGACGCATTTCCGCCCCTTCGCGCGGCCCTTGGCGGCGGCGACGGGCGGGTTTCTGGACGATCTGTTCGTTGACCCCGCCCATCGCGGCTCGGGGGCGGCAAGGGCGCTGATCGACGCCGTTGCGGCGGAGGGACGCCAGCGCGGCTGGACCGTTATCCGCTGGATCACCGCCGAGGATAACTATCGCGCGCGTGGCCTTTATGACCAGATGGCCGACCGCACCAAATGGGTCACCTACGACATCAAGCTATGACGTTATCCGCCGACCACAGCGTCGTTATCGCCTAGCACTTGGCAATCGTGTCAAATGGCCCCATGTGCCTGTCAAAGCCAAAGAGGCCCCAATTGACCATGATGACCCTGCGCCGCCTAGCAACTGCCCTGCCGCTGATCCTTGCCGCCGCGCTGCCCGCCAAGGCGCGCGAACTGTCGCTGGCCGAGATCAATGACTATCTCAACAGCTTCTCTACGGCGACGGCGACCTTTACGCAGGCCAATGGCGACGGCAGCAGCCAGACCGGAGTTTTCAGCCTCAAGCGCCCGGGGCGGATGCGGTTCGACTATGATCCGCCCGAAGAGGCGATGGTGATCGTCGGTGGCGGTCAGGTGGCGATTTTCGATCCGAGGTCGAATGACGAGCCCACGCGTTTCCCGCTGGCGCAAACGCCGCTCAAGATCATTCTCGCACGCGACATCGATCTTGGCACCTCGGGCATGATCGTGGATCTGCGCGCCAATGGCGCCATGACCTCGGTCACGGCTGCAGACCCCGATCACCCCGACTACGGCTCGATCCGGCTCGACTTTGCCGCCGATCCCGTGCGGCTGGCCCAATGGGTCATCACCGACGGGTCGGGGGCGCAGACCGTGATGGTGTTGTCCGACCTGCAGACCGGCGTGCGGCTGGGCGATATCCTGTTCAACATCCTCTACGAGATGAAGAACTGGCCCTACGCCGCCAACTGATCAGCGCGCGCGACAGGCCGAAAGCTGCGCGGCATAGATCATGGCGCGGTCCTCGACCTCGCTGGCGATCCGCAAGAGCCAACCCTTTTCGTTATAGGTGCGGTTCTTATAGCCGGTGCGGCCCTCGTGATAGGCAAGGTATTGGCTACGCACATCCGAGGTCGAAATGCCAAGCATCTCGGATGATTTGGCCATGTACCAACCCATGAAATCGGCCGCGTCGCGGATGTTGTTGCGCCGCGCGCCTTGGCCGCCTTCGCGTTTCTGATAGTCTTCCCAAGTGCTGTCCAAGGCCTGCGCGTAGCCATAGGCCGAGGACTGACGGCCCAAGGGGATCACGCCCAGCGCGTATTGATGCGGCGGGCGGGCGTTGGCGATGAACTTGCTCTCTTGATAGATGACAGCCATCTGCACCGCGACCGGCACGCCCCATTTACGTTCGGTCGCCTGAAACGCGCGCAAATAATCGCGGTGCTGCGTCACGATCGAACAGGCGTTGTCGAGGTTGCGCGGGGCCTCGTTCCGACCGCCACAGGCGGCCAGCAGCAGTAGAACTGCCATGGCGCGAAGGATTCTGCTCATCTGCCTCTCGCTTTTTTTTGGCATTATAGCCAAACCAAGGCGCTCTGGGAACAGTCAGACGAGCAGAGCAAGAAGGATCGGCAAACCGGCGACGGAAACCAGTGTCGAGGCCACGACCAGCCCCGCAACCGATTGCGCGTCTGCCCCGTATTTTTCCGCCAACAGGTACGAGGTCACCGCGACCGGCGTCGCCAGTTGCAAGATCAGCACCGCCAATGCCACCGGCTCCAGCCCGAACCAGCTGCCGATGGCCCAGCCCGATGCCGCTGTCACAATCATTTTTCCCAGCGACAGGATTGCCGCCCGTCCGATGCCGCGCGTTTCAAGCCGCGCCACCGCAACCCCCAGCGTGACCAGCATCAGCGGAATGGCCATCTGCCCCAGCAATTGCAGCGTGTTGGTCAAAAACAGCGGCGTCTGCCAGCCCTGCCACAGAAACAGCGCCCCGACGAGCGTGGCGCCAACCAGCGGCTCTTTGACCACGCGCAGGGGCGAACCGCCGCCCGCCACCAGCCAAAGCCCCACCGTGAACGACAAAACCGCCATGACCGCAAAGACGACAACGGCATAACCCAAGCCCGTTTCCCCAAAGGCAAAAAGCGCAAGCGGCAAACCAAGGTTGCCGGTGTTGCCAAAGATCAGCGGTGACAGATAGGTGCGCGAATTCAGGCCCAGCCCCTTGACCGATAGGGCCATAACCGCCGCGATCAGCGCATAGCCCGCCAAAGCGGCCAGCGACAAGGTCGCAAGGGCATTGGGCTCGATCTGGGTTTTCATCAGCGAAACAAAGATCAGGCAGGGCACGGAAATGGTCATGGCCATGCGGGTCACGAACTCGACCCGATACTCGAAACCAAGCTTGACCCAGACAAAACCCACCAAAGCCAGCAAGAATACCGGCGCGGTGATTTCAAGCACTGTAAGGATGAGGTTCACAGACTGTTTCCCTGTTGGCGCGGCGCATTCATGGACAAAATCCTGCCACAATGCTTAGCTTGGGGCGGGGGAATTGAACGCTATGCTTAAGACGCGTGCCAAATACGCCTTGGGTCAAGTCGTCAAGCACCGGAAACATCCGTTCCGGGGCGTTGTTTTTGACGTGGACCCGACTTTTTCCAATTCCGAGGAATGGTATGAGGCGATTCCCGAGGAAAGCCGTCCTGCCAAGGATCAGCCGTTCTACCACCTCTTGGCCGAAAACGATCAGAGCTACTACGTCGCCTATGTCAGCGAGCAGAACCTGATTGCCGACTACTCGGGCCAGCCCGTGACCCATCCCGACGTCCACGAGATTTTTGGCATTTTCGAGGACGGGCATTACGAACTTCAGGTCCAGATGAACTGACCTAGGCGGCTTTCGCCTCGATACGGCGCGTGACCGTCACAATCACGACCAGCGCCAGCGAGGTCGCGGCCAGCGTCGGAAACAGCGCACCTTGCCCCCAGAATCCGATGATGGCCCCCAAGACTGGTGTCAGCACCGAGGCGCCGCCGATTCCTGCGGCCATGATCGCCGCCGATCCGCGCGGATCGTCGCCCAAAAGCCGCGAACCCCAGACGTAAAAGGCCGGAAAGAACAGGCTGACGGCGGCACCCAGCACGATGAACCCCGTCCACAGAAATCCCGCCTGTGCCAACCCCGCCCCCGCGGCGGCGGCAAGCAATGCGCCCAGCATCAACCACGACACATCGACAAAGCGCGTGGCCCATCCCATGGCGAGGCGCGCGAACAGGTAGGTGGCAAAAAACGCCGTTACCAGCCATGCGACGCGGTTCTCGGCCATGCCGAATTCGATCAACGCCTTGGGGCCGAATGCCGAGGACCCGACCTCGACCGAAACCGCCAGAACCGGAATGATCATGACCCAGAGCCGCCCCTTGGGCAGGCCCCCAGCAGGCTCCTCTGTGCCCGTGGCGGGGCGGGGTTTGACCACAGGCGCCACCATCAAGGCAACGACAGCGGCCACCCCGAAACAGGCAAAGCCGTTATTGCCCAACGCCAGAAAGACCAAAGGCCCAAGGATTGCGCCAAGGCCAAAGACCGCGTTGATGAACCCGACCATGCCAGGCCCGTTGGTGCCGAATTCATCCATGAAGCGGCGATTGATGATCAGGCCGCAGGTGCCATAGCCGATGCCAAGGATCAGCGAGCCCGCAAGGACCACCGCGAAGGTAGGGTGCCACGCGACCAGCGCCCCGCCAATCGCCAAGATGATCAGCCCCGTGCGCCAGCGCAAACCCGACAGGCCCATGGCGGCAGCGAACAGCACCACAAAGGATCCCGCCGCCTGCGCCCCTTGGAAAAAGCCCAAGCCCGATTCCGGCAGGTCAAATGCCTGCTCGATTCCGGGCAGGGCAAGACCGAAGAGCGGCATCAGCCCGCCGAGTATCAAGAATGACAGGCAACCCGCGATAAAGAGCCGAAAATCAAACTGCGTTTGCATGGGGGCTCCTGTCAGGGCGCTGGGTCGCACAGTCTTGAACCCAACGCCGTGTCCCGTCCAGCCCTCAGGACCAGTCGAGGACGATCTTGCCCGACTTGCCGCTGCGCATTGTCTCAAAGCCGGCGATATAGTCGCTGGCCTTCATGCGATGCGTGATAACCCCGCGCACATCTAGCCCGTTTTCCAGCATGGCGATCATCTTGTACCATGTCTCGAAAATCTCGCGGCCATAGACGCCCTTGATGGTGATGGCCTTGAACACGATGCGGCTCCAGTCCACCGGGCTCTTGCCCGGGGGAATGCCGAGCAGCGCGATGCGCCCGCCCATCACAAGGCTTTCCACCATCTGGTCGAGCGCGATCTGGCTGCCCGACATTTCAAGACCCACATCAAAGCCCTGCACCATCTTGAGACGGTTCTGCACGTCTTTGAGGTTTTCTGTCGCGACATTGACGGGGATCACGTCGGTCACCTTGGCGGCAAGGTCCAGACGATCCTGATTGATGTCGGTAATCACCACGTGCCGCGCGCCAACGTGGCGGGCCACCGCAGCGGCCATGATGCCGATGGGACCAGCGCCGGTGATCAGCACATCCTCGCCCACGAGGTCGAACGACAGCGCGGTGTGGACTGCGTTGCCCAAGGGATCAAGGATCGCGCCGATTTCGTCGTCGATCGCATCCGGCAGGGGCACGACGTTGAAGGCGGGCAGCCGCAGGTATTCGGCAAAGGCGCCCTGTTCGTTCACGCCGATACCGCGGGTCTGCGGGTCAAGGTGGAACTTGCCCGACCGGCTCTGGCGGCTTTGTTTGCCGATCAGGTGGCCTTCGCCCGAGCAACGCTGGCCGATCTTTAGGTCATCGACATTCTTGCCCAAGGCCACGATCTCGCCCGCGAATTCATGGCCGGTGATCAGCGGCACGGGAATCGTGCGCTGCGCCCATTCGTCCCAGTTCCAGATATGGATATCGGTGCCGCAGATGCCGGTCTTGTTGACGCGGATCAGCACATCATCAGGCCCGATCTGGGGAATGTCGGCCTCGATCATCTCCAGCCCTACCTCGGGACGGGTCTTGGCCAGCGCGTGCATCTTGTTCTTGATCATTTCACGATTCCCAATTCACGGCCCGCAGTGGTGAATGCGGCCAGAGCAAAGTCGAGGTTTTCACGGGTCAGCGACGCATTCATCTGCGTGCGGATGCGGGCGCGGCCCTTGGGCACGACGGGGAAGAAAAAGCCCGACACAAAGACGCCCAGTTCAAAAAGCCGCGCGGCCATGGCCTGCGCCACGCGCGCGTCATAAAGCATGACCGGAACGATCGGATGCTCGCCCGCTAGCAGATCGAAACCGGCAGCTTCGAGCCCCGCACGCCAGTAGCGTGTATTCTCGAAAAGCCGCGCGCGCAGGTCATCGGCCTTTTCCGCGATGTCGATCGCGGCGATGCCTGCGGCGACCACGGCCGGCGGCAGCGCGTTTGAAAACAGATAGGGTCGCGCCCGCTGGCGCAACAGGTCGATCACCGCCTGCGGTCCGGCGATATAGCCGCCCAGCGCACCGCCAAGCGCCTTGCCCAAGGTGCCCGTCATGATGTCGGCCTTGACGCCGAAATGCGCGGGTGTGCCGCGGCCTTGCGGCCCCATGAACCCCGTTGCGTGGCAGTCATCGACCATCAGCAGGGCATCGTATCTGTCGGCCAGTGCCCGCACCCCGTCCAGCGGCGCCAGCACACCATCCATGCTAAAGACGCCGTCGGTGGCAATCAGGATATGCCGCGCACCATCGGCGCGGGCGGTTTTCAACTGCGCCTCAAGATCGGCAAGGTCGCCATTGGCGTAGCGATAGCGCTTGGCCTTGCACAGGCGGATACCGTCAATGATCGAGGCATGGTTCAGCGCGTCCGAAATAACGGCGTCTTCGGCACCAAGCAGCGGCTCGAATACGGCGCCGTTGGCATCGAAACACGCGGCGAAAAGGATCGAGTCGTCGCAGCCCAGATAGTCGGCAATGCGCTGTTCCAGAACACGATGCAGATCCTGCGTGCCACAGATGAAACGGACCGAGGCCATGCCATAACCGCGCTCGTCCATCACCTTGCGGGCGGCGGCGATCAGGGCTGGGTTGTCAGCAAGGCCCAGATAGTTGTTGGCGCAGAGATTGATCTTGGTCGCGCCGCCCACGGTGATCTGGCCTGCCTGCGGACTGTCGATCAGACGCTCGGTCTTCCACAGACCATCGGCGCGGATCTCGTTCAGGACAGATTCGATATGGGTCAGAAAGTCAGTGGACATCGGCGGTTCCTCCTGCACACCGCTTTCCGCCATAATGGACACAAAGTCAAGATAGCGGAATGGCCGACCGTTATGGCGGAACGAAAAAGGGCGCGGCCATGACAGCCGCGCCCCCTCATTCAATCAGGTCAGGGATTACGCTTCTTCCCAGAGACCTTCGGCTTTCACCTGCTTGTAGCATTCGTCGATGCTCTGCCATGCGCGCTTGGTCAACTCGTCGATCTCGGCGGTAGTGATGACCAGCGGCGGCGAGATGATCATGCGGTTGCCCACGTGGCGCATGATGAGGTCGTTGGCAAAGCAACGCTCGCGGCACATGTAACCAACCTTGCCCGACTCGGACTTGAACTTGGCGCGGGTGGCCTTGTTCGGTGTCAGCGCGATCGAACCCATCAGGCCGACAAGGGTCGCATCGCCGACCATCGGGTGCTGTTCCAGCTCTTTCCACTTCTTGGCCAGATGCGGGTGGGCCACGTCGCGCACATGCTCGACGATCTTTTCTTCCTGCATGATCTCGATGTTCTTCAGCGCCACGGCGGCGGCAACGGGGTGACCCGAATAGGTGTAGCCGTGGTTGAAATCGCCATCCGAACCCATGACAGCGGCCACTTCGTCGCAGACGATCGAGCCGCCGATCGGCGCATAGCCCGACGACAGACCCTTGGCCACGGTGATGATGTGCGGCTTGATGTCGAAGGTCTGGCTGGCGAACCAGTTGCCGGTGCGACCAAAGCCGGTGATCACTTCGTCCGCGATCAGGAGGATGTTGTATTTTTCGACGATCCGCTGGATTTCCGGCCAGTAGGTCGAGGGCGGAACGATCACACCACCGGCGCCTTGGATCGGCTCACCGATGAAGGCGGCGATGCTGTCGGCGCCAAGCTCGAGAATCTTGGCCTCAAGTTCACGCGCGCGCATCAGGCCGAAGTCCTCGGGGGTCATGTCGCCGCCCTGTTCCCAATAGTTGGGCTCACCGATGTGGACGATGCCGTCGATCTTGCCGCCGTGGGCGTGGATCGGCTTCATGCCGCCCAGCGAACCACCACCCATGGTCGAGCCATGATAGCCGTTGTGGCGCGCGATGATGATGCGCTTGCCAGGCTTGCCCTTGATGTCCCAGTAACGGCGCACCATGCGGATGTTGGTGTCGTTGGCCTCGGAACCCGAACCGGCAAAGAAGACGTGGTTCAGATCACCCGGTGCGACTTCGGCGATCTTGGCCGCAAGCGCGATGGCGGGGATGTGCGAGGTCTGGAAGAAGGTGTTGTAATAGGCCAGCTCGTTCATCTGCTGCGCCGCGACATCGGCCAGTTCGGAACGGCCGTAGCCGATGTTGACGCACCAAAGGCCAGCCATGCCGTCGAGGATCTTGTGGCCCTCGGTGTCATTAAGCCAGACGCCCTTGGCCGACTTCATGATCCGCACGCCCTTCTTGGCCAGCGAACCATTGTCGGTAAAGGGATGCATGTGGTGGGCAGCGTCGAGCTTTTGCAGCTCGGCCGTCGGCATATGGTTAGTGATCTTCATGACATGACCTTTCCGGCCGGCGATATGCGGCCCTATGGCCGTGGTGATACGACCAATCTCTGACTCGTTCAAGATATTTGATCAAATTATCAGCACGACATCGCGCGCCTAGATTTCACCGCGCTCAAGCGCCATGCGCACAAGCTCGGTGCCTTGGGCGATGTCATTGCGAAAAGCCTGCGCAAGCGCCTCGGCATCGCCCGCCGCCATTGCGGCCAAGGACTCGGCGTGGCGGTCAGGCTGGCCCAGATTTCCCCCCTGCGCGACCACGATCCGCAGACTCGGCCCGAATCGCAGCCACAGGCTGCGCGCCATATCCACCAGCACAGGCGCATTGCTGGCCTCATACAGCGCAAAGTGGAAGGCGTGGTTGCATTCCAGATAGGCAGACACCTGCCCCGCCAGAATGGCCGCGTTCACGCCTTGATCCAGCCGATCAAGGCGCGCGATCAGCGCGGGTGTCAAATTGGCGGCGGCAAGCTCGGCCAGCCGTGGCTCGATCGTCAATCGGGCAAAGGCGATCTGATCCAAAAGCGAGGGCGTCAACTGGGGCACCGTCACACGGCGGTTGCCTTTCAGATGCAGCGCGCCTTCGGCCGCGAGCCGCCGGATCGCCTCGCGCACGGGGGTCATGCCGGCGTCCAGTTCCTTGATCAGCCCCTGAATGGTCACCGGCTGACCTGGCTGCAACGCACCGAACAGGACCATGTCCCGCAGGCGGGAATAGACAATCTCGTGGGTCGGTATCTTGCGACTGTCGTCCGGCATCTGCGCCCCCGTTTGATCAAATCCGGTTATGACGGGTTTTTTAAACCAATCAAGCCCGCTCTCGGCCGACACAGGCCGTGGCTCAGGGGGTTTCTACAATCAGGAATGCCCGCGCGGTGCCACCCTCGGCCATGATGGCATGCGGGACATCGGCGGCGTAGCGGGCGGTATCGCCCACACCGATCACCTGTTCGTCACTGCCAGAACGCACGCGAACCTGACCCTCGATCACCGTCAGATGTTCGCGGGCGCCTGTGCCATGCGGATCGCTTTCCAACCGCCCGCCCGCGCCAAAGCGCAGGTCATAGACCTCGTTATGGCCCGCCTGTTCGGGGGTCGAGAGGATGCGGATCTTACAGTTCTGACCGTGACCGCTGATCACGGGCGTTTCGGTCGCGGTGACAACGGTAATCCCGTCGCCACGCCCGCCCTCCAACAGCCCCGCGAAATCGACCTGCAGCGCGCGTGTCAGGTTCCACAGCGTCGCCACTGTCGGGCTCGACTCGCCGCGCTCGATCTGGCTGACCATGGACCGCGACACACCCGACAACCGCGAGGCGGCCTCGAGGCTCAACCCGCGCGCCATCCGCGCCGCGCGCAGGCGGGCGGGGAGTTGTGCCAGAATATCGTCGGCGTTTTCCGTCATGACGGAAATCTGCGCGCGGTAGGGGCTGGTGTCAATCTGCGCATAGGTTGGGTTTCGTGACGGAACGTTCTAACTGACAAGGTGGTGGTTCCGCAGCATGCTCTGCCGCAAATCAAGGGAGTTACCATGACCGATATCGTCATTCTGGGCGGCGCGCGCACCGCCATCGGCACATTCGGCGGCAGTCTTGCCGGCGTCGGACCGTCCGAAATGGGCGCAATCGTCGCCAAGGCCGCCATGGCGCGCGGCGGGGTCGAGCCCGCGCAAATTGGCACCGTGGTTTTCGGTCAGGTGGTCAATACCGAGCCCAAGGACATGTATGTCTCGCGCATGTCTGCCATGGGCGCAGGCGTGCCCGAAACCGTGCCTGCCATGAACGTCAACCGCCTTTGCGGTTCCGGCGCGCAGGCGATTGTCTCGGCCACGCAGATGCTGACGCTGGGCGACGCCGATTTTGCGCTGGCCGGTGGATCGGAATCCATGAGCCGCGCGCCTTATATTCTGCCCGATGCCCGCTGGGGGGCCAAAATGGGTGACGTTCGCAGCGTGGATATGTTGCTGGGCACGCTCAACTGTCCCTTCGGGTCGGGGCATATGGGGATCACCGCAGAAAACATCGCGGGCGACATGACCATCACGCGCGAAATGCAGGACGACTTTGCGCTGCTCAGCCAGACCCGCGCCGCCCATGCCATTGCAGAAGGCCGTTTTGCCGAGCAGATCACCCCCGTGCAGGTCAAGGTCCGCCGCGAGATGATGGATTTCGTGACGGATGAACACGTCAAATCCACCACCGCAGCGGCACTGGCGGGGTTGAAGCCCGCCTTCCAGAAAGACGGCACGGTCACGGCGGGCAATGCCTCGGGTCTCAATGACGGGGCCGCTGCCGTGGTGCTGGCGCGCGCCGATGCCGCCGAGCGTGCGGGTCTGAAACCGCGTTTCCGCGTATTGGGCTATGGCCATGCAGGCGTTGCGCCGTCGCGGATGGGCTATGGCCCCATTCCTGCGGTGCGCCAGATGCTGGCGCGCACGGGCCTGAGCCTTGGCGACTTTGACGTGATTGAATCGAACGAGGCCTTTGCCGCGCAGGCGCTGGCCGTGAACATCGAACTGGGGCTGGATCCCGCCAAGGTGAACCCCAACGGCGGCGCCATTGCGCTTGGCCATCCGGTCGGCGCGACCGGTGCGATCCTGACGGTCAAGGCCATGTATGAACTGGACCGGATCGCGGGCAAGAAAGCCCTGATCACCATGTGCATCGGCGGTGGTCAGGGTATCGCGCTGGCCATCGAGCGGCTCTGACCTCAGCCCTCGCGCAGAACGTCCAGAAACGCCGCGCCGAATCTTTCGGCGTGGCGTTCGCCTATCAAACGGGCAATGGACCCCAGATCGGCGTCGCGCAGCTTGGCCACGCGCGCCAGTTCGGCGGCTGAACAGGACATGGGCTTGTCGGCGCCATCCGGCCCGCGTGACAAGGCAGCCTGCGCCGACATCAGCCGGTCATAGACCTCGCCCTCGCCCCGCGCGGCAAGCTTGCGTCGCGCCGGATGCACCTCGGGCGCTTCGCCGGCGATGACCTCGAGAAAGGCACGGCCATAGCTTTCCAGCTTTTTCGCGCCTACGCCGCCAACCTGCGCCATGGCGTCAAGCGTCATGGGCCGCGTCTCGGCCATTTCGATCAGGGTGCGGTCGTTGAAGATGATATAGGCGGGCACTGCGGCCGCCTCGGCCAGCGCGCGGCGCTTGGCCTTGAGGGCCGACAAAAGCGGCGCATCTTCTTCCGAGACCAGCGTCTTGATCTTGACCGAGGCCTTGGCGGTCAGCGTATCGCGGCGCAGGGTAATCGTTGCCTCGCCACGCAGGATCGGGCGCGCGGCCTCGGTCATGCGCAGGGCGCCATGGCGCGCGGGGTCGGGGCGCAAAAGGTCTAGCCCCATGATCTGCCGGAATATCGCCTGCCACTGACGTTTGTCATGATCGCGGCCCACGCCAAAGGTTGGCAGGCTATCATGGCCGCGCTCGCGCACCTTGTCGGTGTCCTCGCCGCGCAGAATGTCGATCAGATGCCCCGCGCCAAAGCTTTCGTCGGTGCGCAGCGCCGCCGACAGCGCCATGCGCACGGGGGTGGTGGCGTCAAAGGTTTCGGGCGGCGTCTGGCAGAGATCGCAATTGCCACAGGACTCTGCCGTCTCGTCGAAATAGCCCAAAAGCACCTGACGCCGGCAGCCGATGGCCTCGGCCAGACCCAAAAGCGCGTTCAAACGCCCATGGTCTGCCATCTTGCGTTCCGCAGGTGCCAGCCCCTCGTCGATCTGGGACCGGCGATAGCGGATGTCGTCCGCGCCATAGAGCGTCATCGTCTCGGCGGGGGCGCCGTCGCGGCCCGCGCGACCGATTTCCTGATAGTAGGCCTCGATCGACTTGGGCAGGTCGGCGTGGGCCACCCAGCGGATATCAGGCTTGTCTATGCCCATGCCAAAGGCCACCGTGGCGCAGACAATCAACCCGTCCTCTTGCTGGAACCGCAGTTCCGCCACGCGCCGCGCCTCGGGTTCCATGCCGCCATGATAGGCGATCGCGCTATGGCCCGCCTCGGTCAACGCGGCGGCGAGGGTTTCGGTTTTGGCGCGGGTGCCGCAATAGACGATGCCCGACTGGCCACGGCGGGCGGCGGCAAACGACAGGATCTGCTGGCGCGGGCCATCCTTGGGGGTAAAGGCCAGATGGATGTTCGGGCGGTCAAACCCGCGCAGGAATGTCTGGGGTTCGCGCCCGCCAAACAGCTTTTCCACGATCTCGGCGCGGGTCTCGGCATCTGCCGTTGCGGTCAGCGCGACCAGCGGCAGATTCAGGGCGCGGCGCAATTCGCCGATGCGCAGATAATCGGGGCGGAAGTCGTGGCCCCATTGGCTGACGCAATGCGCCTCGTCCACCGCGATGCGGGCAAAGCCGTGGCGCGACAGCATTTGCGCCACGCCACCCGCCGCCAAGCGTTCTGGCGCCATATAAAGCAAACGCAACCGCCCAGCCTCGAGCGACGCCCACACGGCTTCGGTTTCTTCGGCGGTGTTGCCAGAGGTCAGCGCCCCCGCCTCGACGCCCGCTTCGCGCAATGCGCGGACCTGATCGCGCATCAGGGCGATCAGCGGTGAAACCACCAAGGTCGGGCCTCCGCCCATGAGCGCTGGCAATTGGTAACACAGCGACTTGCCCCCGCCCGTCGGCATGATCGCCAGCACATCGCGCCCCGCGACAACGGCATCCACGACCTCGGCCTGACCCGGACGGAACCCGTCGAATCCAAAGACCTCGCGCAGGAGCTTTTCTGCGGGCATGGTGATTTCTCTGCTCTGATCGCCTCGGGCGGACTGTCACACGGGCGCAAAGGCCCGAGCAAGCCGGTTAGTAGAAGAAGGCGATGTTACGTTCGAGCAGGCTTTGCAGCATCAAAAGACCGATCAGCGTGATCACGGGGCTAAAGTTGATGCCGCCGAACGAGGGCACCACCCTTTCAAGCGGACGGTAAATGGGCCGCAAGGTCTTGTGCAGAACGTTCCAGACCTGCGCCACAAGGGGCTGACGGATGTTCAACACGTCGAAATTGATCAGCCAGCTCATGACGAAATGGGTCAAGATGACGGTCCGCAGCACGGCAAAAAGCAGCATGAGAACGTCATAGATAATATGAGGCATGGCACCGTCCGTTTTTTCGCTTTGGCCCACCTAAGCCTTCGCCCGCCAAAGGGCAATGGCAGGGCCACGCAAAGTCGCGTTAGGTCACACTTGACCCCGCTCTTGGCCCGCGCAACGGTCCCCGCCGAAAGGAACGCCCATGTATCCCATTTTTCGTCTGCTCAAAGGCATGAGAAAGGTTCGCGGGCTGCCCGCCATGCCCGCGACAGGCACCCATATCAGCCACCACATATGCTGGTGGATCGACATCGACCCTTGGCGCGAGTTGAACAACGGCCGCACCCTGACTCTCTATGACCTCGGGCGGCTGCCTTATGCCAAACGCATCGGCATGATCGACGCCGCGAAAAGGAACCAATGGTCCTTTGCCGTGGCAGGGGTCAGCGTGCGGTATCGCCGTCGCGTGCGCATGGGCGCGCGGATCGAGATGCGGACCCGCGGGCTGGGTTGGGACGACAAGTTCTTTTATATCGAACAGGCGATGTTTCTCAAAAACGGTGACTGCGCCAACCACGCCCTGATCCGTATGGCCGCCGCCAATGCCAAGGGCATCGTCCCATCCGCCACTCTGGCCGCAGAAATGGGCCATCACGGGCCAAGCGCCGAACTGCCCGACTGGGTGCGCCACTGGATTGCCGCAGACGACGAACGCCCTTGGCCGCCGATGCAGGACGCACGCGCCTGAGCAAATCGCTTGCCAGCCGCCACAAACGCGGCTTTCCTCCACCGCAACCATAAGGGAGCGGGGCAATGGCGACAAAAAAGCGCATTTGGGGCTGGATGTTCTATGACTGGGCGCAGCAGCCTTTTTACACGCTGGGCCTGACTTTTATTTTTGGTCCCTATTTCGCTTCGGTCGCGACGGACCTTTTCGTGTCGCAAGGGGCCGATGCCGCCGCAGCAGACGCGCATGCCCAGTCGCTCTGGTCGCTGGGGCAGACACTTTCGGGCGTGTTCATCGCGGTTTCCGCACCCTTTCTGGGGGCATGGGCCGATATCGCAGGCCGCAAGATGCCCTGGATCATTCTGTCCTCGGTTCTCTATGTCGCGGCTAGCTGGGCGCTTTGGTATCTGACCCCTGATGGCGCAAACCTGATCCCCGTCCTTGTGATTTTCTACATCGGGTTCATCGCCGCAGAGAGCGGTCTGAACTTTGTCAACGGCTACCTGCCGTCGCTGGGAACGCCGCAACAGGTGGGCCGCATCTCAGGGTCGTCCTCGGCCTTTGGTTACTGGGGCGGCGTCGTCGGGCTTTTCGCCATGCTGCTGTTTCTGGCCGAAAACGACAGCGGCAAGACCCTGATCGGCCTTGCGCCTGCCTTCGGGCTGGACGCCGCCGCA
>JAHEBS010000048.1:11450-16050 GCA_024642145.1 Marivivens sp. | reverse complement strand
GACGATCAGCAGGCGGGTTGGGCCAAGGTTGCGCAGGCGATCCACGCCAAGGGCGGGCAGGTCTTTATGCAGCTTTGGCACATGGGCCGCATCTCACACCCCGCCTATCAGCCTGACGGCGGCGCGCCATGGGCACCCTCGGCTGTGGCCCCCGCGCTGGAGGTTTCGCTGCCGGATCGCAGCCGCGTTCCGGCGCCGACCCCCCGCGCCTTTGCCAGCGATGAAATCCCTGCCCTGATCCAGAGCTATGTCGAAGCCGCGCGCCGTGCCATTGCCGCCGGCATGGACGGGGTCGAAATCCACGGCGCCAACGGCTATTTGCTGGAACAATTCCTGCAAAGCCGCACCAATCACCGCACTGACGCCTATGGTGGCTCGATCGAGAACCGCTGCCGGCTGGTGATCGAGATCGCACAGGCGCTGGCCGAGGCCATCGGGCCATCACGCGTCGCAATCCGGCTTTCGCCCTATGGCATTGCCAATGACAGCGGCGAGGATGATCCTTTGCCGCTTTACAGCCATCTGGTGCGCGCGCTTGACGGGATCGGGCTTGCCTATCTGCATCTGCTGGAACCGCGCGCCTCGGGTGCAGGGCAAAAGGATGTGGATCATCAGGGCATGCCTTCGGCTGCCGAAACCTTTCGCCCGATGTGGCGGGGTGTGTTGATCACGGCAGGTAATTTCCGCGCTGAAACCGCGCGCGACGTCGTGGGCAAGGGTGATGCCGATGCCGTAGCCTTTGGCCGGTATTTCATCTCGAACCCTGACCTGCCCGAGCGCCTGCGTCAGGGCGCCGAACTCACGCCCTATAACCGCCCGACTTTCTATTCACCGGGTCCGGTTGGCTACACTGACTACCTGCCGATGCAGAAGGGCTAAGGCCGAACGCCTAGCGCCTGCCCCCAAAAGCCTGAACGAGCGCCGCCACCCGCGCGGCGTTCGTAGCGGCGATTGTGCCATCGGGATGCCGCAGGTTGTTCTCGAAACCCACGCGGGCCTTGCCGCCAAGGTCGCGCGCCGCGACCAGACAGGCGGTTTCGGCCTGCCCAAAGGCACAAAGCGCCCAATCGGCAGTGGGCAAAAGCCCCGTCAGATAGGCGGCGGATATCTGGACCTGCGCGGGCGTCGACGGCAGGCCGCCCGCGTCGCGGCCCAACACCAGCAAGACCTTGATCGCGTCGCCCGCGACCGCGTTGCTGGCGACCAGTTCAGCCAGATGGTCGATATCGGCCTTGTCATAGACTATGTGCTGCAGATCGGCCCCCTGCGCCGCGCAGTCACGATAGAACCGTTCAGTGACCACCCGATCCTCGCCCGCAGCAATCTCGCGCAGCGCCACCGAGGCCGCGACCGGACCCATGGCCGCGACAAGCGCGCGCTGCGCGGCGGGGGCGTAGCGACCTGCCGCCTCGGTCGTGATCTGCACATAGAAACCAGGCAGTTGAAGGGCCAGTTCGGCCAGCAGTTCGCCATAAAGCCCCGCATCAAGGACATGCGCGCCCTTGGCGTCGCGAAGGTGGGCGTGCATGCCACCCGCACCGACGGCGGCGCAGTCACGCGCGCAGGCCACGATTTCATCGATCGTCAGGGGCAGCGCCGGATGATCCGCGCGGCCCATACGCGCCCCGTTGGGCGCCACCATGATGGCGGGCAGCGGGGCCAACGCCTAGTCGCCGTGCATGACACGCGAGCCTGCATCGGGGGTATGGATCATCATCCCCCCTTCGGCAAAGGCATTGATGTCAAAGACCCAAGAACCGCGCGGCCAGCGCAGTTCCATCTGGCCAAGCCTTGGCCGATAGACCGCGGTATAAAGCGTGCCGAAACCCAGCGAAAAGGCCGTGGAAAAAAGCGGAGGACGCAGGAAAACCTCGATGAATTTTTCCTGCGGCTCGCGGCGGAGCATCATGCGGTTGAGCAAGAACCGTTCGCGCTCGACCGTGGCGGTCAGACGCGCATGGGCGGTCCATTCCACCTGTTCTTGGTGGTTGGTGGCCACCGCCGCATTGGTGATTTGGGCAGGCCGATCCGGCGACATGCGCGCCGTGGCAAAACGACGGCGACGGTCCAGCACGGTTACGTTGTAGCTCATATGCGTGGGCAGGCGCGCAAGGGCGGCCGTCGCCTGTTCGGTGGTTTCGCAGGTTTGCAACACATAGCGCAGGATCAAAGGCACGCCGAAACCATCGCCCACGATATGACGCCCGCCAAAGGTCAGAGAAATGGCGAGGCCCGCGTCGTTCATCCCGTCGACCAGCCCCCAGAGCCCGTCTGATACGCCCAAAACCCGTCTGCCCTGCCATTGGGTATGCATGATCAGCCGGTCAAAGGCATTGGGACTGTAGTCGTAATTCCGCACCAAGACCGGTTCCTTGCCGGGCCAGACCGCCTGCGAGCAGGAGGTCAGATAGGCAGGTGGGCAATACATGGACAGAAAGCGCGCCTCTTGGTCGCCGCCACCGGCCAGTTCGCACAGGCGGTCATAGATTGGCAGCAGTTCGGGCATATGGGTCTTGAGCGCGGTGCGGCTTTCCCAGAATGACGGGCGCCGCTCGACCCCGTCGCGTGACCACCACCGCCGATAGTCGGGCCAATATTCGGCGAATAGCCCGGCCCATTTCGGGCCGGGCTCTGCTTCGTCGATGGCGCGCCAGAGGCTGTCCATGGTCAGTGGCTACCCGTCTGTTCAGAGAACCTTGAACGACCCGTCGCCCGCAGGCCCCGAGTTGAGCGCGGCAAGCGGACGCGCGTCAAAACTGGACTTGATCCCGTGGATCCACCGCTTGGCGCGTTCGTTGAGCTTGAACGCGGGCGTCATCGAGCGGCCTCGCGTCACCAGGATGCCCAGATCGGCGCCTTCGTAGCGATAGTCGCCCTCACGCATGATCCGCAGGAAAAAGGCCTCGTTTTCATTCTCGACCGCACGGCGGTGATAGTCGAAGCGGTCGAACACCACGCGCCCGTCATCAAGCATCTTGTAGATGCCCGACTGCGGCGCCTTGGTGATCAGGTCCACGCTATCGTCGGTGTGCTTGATGACCATCTGGCTCCAGCCATCGATCATATCCGGATCGGCCCAGCGCGCGTTCAACTCGTCCACATCCAGCGTGAACTTGGCCTTCGAGAATTCCAGCAGGTGGAACAGGAACAAAGGCGCATCCGCATGGGCAAAGGCCGCATGGTTGGTCATCGAACTGGCACCGGTGATGCGCGGGTTCAACTCGCCCAGCCACAGATCGCCAGTCTTTTTGTCGATCAGGAAATCAAGCTCGAAATAGCCGCGATAGCCCTCTTTGCGCAGCTGCTCGCCAAACTGGAAAGTCAGGTCACGGGCCTGTTGACGGACCTTGGGCGAAAAGGCCGTGGCAAAGATTTCGTTGCCGCACCAGCCGCCGCGATAGGGGGTCAACTCTTTGAAACCGACAAGCTCGGTCATCAACGGGCCAACGATGGTGCCTTCGGCGGTGCAACAGGCCTCGATCGCCGAACCGCGGCAATCGATGCGCTTCATGATCTTGATCTCGCCCTGCCCGACGATTTCGGGCTCATGGCGGCGGAAATCCGCTTCGGACTTGATGAAGAAGGTTGTGTGGCCGCTGTCGCCAAAGGCCGATTGCAACACCAGATCATGGCCGATGCCGGCTTTGTCAGTGATATCGCGCAGGTGCTTGTAGTCCTTGACCACCGAAAGCGTGTTGGGCACCGAGGGCACCCCCGCCTTGTTGCCGACGCGAACGGTCTCGATCTTGTTGTCCATGCGCGTGCGCAGTTTGGCCTTGGGGAACCAGACCTCGGCGCCCAGTTCCTTGGCCAGACGTTCGGTTTCTTCGTTGAACATCAAGAACACGAACTTGGGCTTGCCACCGCGCCGCTTGACGAGGTCGATCACCTCTTTGTGCTGCAGCAGGTAATTGTTGATGTCCTCGATCGACTGGAACTCGGCATGGGGCTGCTCAGAGGGGCAGAACACGTTGGGATGACGCCCGTCATAACAGTCGATGTAGCATATGTATTTGAAATTCTTACACCATTCGTCGATGCCAAGGAGGTTGAAGTTGGTGGCAGAAATAAAATAGATCGGATCCTCGTTGCGGTGGAAGAACCGACGGATCTCGGAAATGTTGTTCAGTTGACGTTTTGCCATGTTGAACCTCCCTTAAGAAATCTTGGCCGCTTTTGCGGCGGTTAACTTGTCCAGTGCATCTTGTGTAAACACCCGCAGACCCAGATCGGCGCGGTATCCGTGGATTTCGTTGACGTCGAGCGCCCGCATGAAGGCAAGGATCTCGCGGCTGACGACCTGACCGGGCACCAAAATGGGGAAGCCCGGCGGATAGGGGATGATGAATGAGGCCGAAACCACCTCGCGCCCCGACTCCATCGCGGCTTTGATCGAGCCGTTGAGTTCAAGGTAGTCGCAATTGTTTTCATCATAAGACAGGAAAAAGGCTGTGCGCATGTCACCCTCGCCCGTCACCTCGTCCGCGCAAAAGGCCGCGTGGAACCGGCTGAAATCGGGCAGCGGCGGCAGTTCCTTCATCAGGTTGTTCACGCGCCGCTCAAAGGCCAGACGCTCCATCTTCGAGGCGTCATCCAGCAA
>JAHEBS010000048.1:0-11440 GCA_024642145.1 Marivivens sp. | reverse complement strand
TGGTGCCGATATTGGTCATGAACAACACGGTATTGCGTGAGGTCTTGTTGATCTGGATGCCATATTTATCCATCAAGACCTTGGTCTTGAACGTATCGCCATCCCATCCGGTGCCGCCCACCGCCAAGGTGATGCGTGTGGCGTCGAGGACGAATTCATCCTTTTCCCAGCAGTTCCAGATATCGGTCCAGCCCTGATCGGGGTCGTAATACGAGGTCACCCCGCTTTCGCGGAACTGTTCGGGGATCATGTCGCCAGCGGCCAGCACCTTGAAATACTTGCTGATCAGCGGATGAGTGGACACCGCGCGCCGGATCGACATCGCCGCCTCGACCTGACGTTGCACAAACTCGTAGCCTTCGAGTTCTACCTGTCTGCGGCCCACGTCGAGCGAGGCGATGATCTGATAATTGGGGCTGGTTGACGTGTGGGTCATATAGGCTTCGTGAAAGCTCTGTTCGACCTCGCCTTTGAAATCCTGATCGTTAACGTGGATCATCGACCCCTGCCTGAGCGAGGTCAGCGTCTTATGCGTCGATTGCGTGGCATAGACGCGCACCCGCGCTCTGGGCGGCGGGATCAGGCGGGTCTTGATCAGCGTCTCGTCATCTGCGCCTTCAAGTTCTTTCTGCTGGGCGGCATAGCGCGCGGCATGATCCGAACTGCGGAACCGTTCACGCAGGTTGTTGGCCGCGTTCATGGCCGTGCGCTGGCGATAGGTGGGGCCGAATCGGGCAAAGGCGAACCACGCCTCGTCCCACAGGAACACGAGGTCGGGCTTGATGGCGAGGCATTCTTCCATCACGCGCTCGACGTTATAGACGATGCCGTCAAAGGTGCAGTTGGTCAGCAACAGCATCCGCACACGGTCCAGCTTGCCCGCGGCCCTGAGTTGCAAAAGCTTGTGTTTGATCTCAGACAGCGGCACCGCGCCATACATCGAATAGTCGTTCAGCGGATAGCTATCGAGATAACAGACCTCGGCCCCTGACAGGACCAGCCCGTAGTGGTGCGACTTGTGGCAGTCACGATCCACCAAAACTATGTCGCCCGGCCTGACCAGCGCCTGCACCACGATCTTGTTGCACGTCGAGGTGCCGTTGGTGGCAAAGAATGTGTGGCGCGAGCCAAAAGCCCGCGCGGCAAGTTCCTGCGCCTCTTTGATCGGGCCGGTGGGTTCAAGCAGGCTATCAAGACCGCCCGAGGTGGCCGAGGTTTCGGCCATAAAGATATTGGGGCCGTAAAAGGCGCCCATATCCTGAATCCAGTGCGACCGGCTGATCGACTTGCCACGGCTGATGGGCATGGCGTGAAAGACGCCTGTGGGCTGTTTGGAATATTCCTTGAGCGCGGTAAAGAACGGCGTCTTGAACCGCGCCTGCACCCCGCGAAGGATGTTGAGGTGCAGTTCCATAAAGTCTTCTTGATTGTAAAAGACCCTGCGACAGACCCCCAGATCAAGACCCGCGATTTCCTCGACCGAGCGATCCGTGACCAGATAGGCGTCCAGCTCTGGCCGCACGCGGGCCACCAGACGACAAAGCTCTGGCCCCCAGTTTTCATGTGGCAGCGCCTCGAGTTCCTCGATGCCGCCCGCGCGGTTGAGATATTTGGTCAGGATCGACAGCTCGACCTGACTTTCCATACGCAGGCCGGGGCGCACCACGATGGCCTGTATGTTGTGGTTGAAAAGAATGCCGATCAGCGCGTCTTGCAGGCTGGGCACCACCACGGGTTCGTAGATAAACGCATCCTCGGGCCGCCGCATCGAGGCGATGTTGGATTTGAGCCAACGTTCCTGATGTTCGTTGATGTCATCGACGATCATCACCTCGAAATAGGGCTTGGTTAGCGCGCGCGCGTCGGGCGACAGCAGCGCGTCATCGTCTTTTTCCTCGGCATCGACGCTGTCGCGTTCCAGCGGGATAAAGCGTCGGCGGTAGGCGCCCGTGGTGAGCGCGCGCGTTACGCGCTGGACGGTAAAGGCAAGGTCATCGAACTTGCCGTGTTCGAACATGCGCCGCATCTGGTCAAAGGCGGCCATGCCCGGGAAGGCCCAATAGGCCTCGATCAATGCCAGTTGCGACAGCAGTTTTTCGATGCGTTCATGTTTGGACTTGGCGCTGCGGCCCTCTGGCTTTTTTGCCAAACTGTCGATTTGCGCCCTCAACTCGCCCCAACGGTCGGCCCGCAACTGGACCGCCGAGTAGTAGTCGCTCATCGACTGCATCGTTCCGCTTTCCTTCCCTCATGAATGTCAGGGGCTAGAGGCGAACGTGGATGACCTGCCCTTTGGCCTATCGCCCCAGCCCGCTTTTGATCCGCTCCCTGATGGTGGGTGTCTTGCCTAAAATATCGCCTTGATGACGGGTCGGCAGGGATTCGAAGGGCGCGTTGCGCACCTCTTCGGCAATTCCGGCGCGCGAACCCTGCTTGGGCATGGCCAAGGGGCCAAGCGTATTGAGATAGGCGTCCGCGCCGCTCGCGCGGTCATAGGTGGTGAAATCCACGTCGCGGTCACGGAAACTTTTGAGCACCTGCCCCAGCCCCTTGAGGCCGGTTTCGCGCTGGCGGCGGACCATGTCCATGTCCACCTCGATGGGGAACATGTCCTCTTGGCCTGCGGACTGGTGCAAGACGGTGGCCGAAGGGTCAATGACGCAAGAGCGCCCGATGCCGCCCGCGCCCAGACCGTTCACATCGAAAACATAGCACTGGAACTGCGCCGCCGTGGCGCGCGCGATCGACAGTTCGGCATCGCGGTCGGTGGTGCCGGTCAGCACAGGGTGCAACAGCACCTCGACGCCCGCCGAGGTCAGTTGGCGCGTGGTTTCGGGGAACCAGATGTCATAGCAGATCGACAAGCCGAAACGGCCCACTTCGGGCACGTCAAAGATACAGAACTCTGTTCCCGCCTCGACATCGACCTCGTAGGGCCGGAAGGGGAACATCTTGCGATAGGTTTTGACGATGCTGCCATCGGGCGCGATCACTACCGAAGTGTTATAGATCGGTCCTTCGGGCGTCTGCTCGAACATCGAGCCGGGGATCAGCCAGACATTGTGTTTGCGCGCGGCTTCGCAAAAGCGGTCAAGATGTTCGTTCTGCAGCGGCAGGGCAAAGCGGTGCAGCGGGCCCAGCGGCGCAAGTTCGCTGAACAGAACCATCTGCGTCCATGGAAAGCGGGCCATCAAGATGTCCAGCCGGTGCAACATACCTTCGGTATTGGGTTGCAGCGCGTTGACGTACATCTGGATGCCGGCGATGGCGAAGGGCGTCATTTCAACAGTCTCTTTCGTGCTGCTTGGATCGTCGTCGGTCCTCCGCCTGCGGACAGGGAAATATCCCTGTAATCGGGCCCTTATCGGGCGGCGGGGGACGCGAGAGGGCGGCCTCCAAGGGTCGTTCATGTCTTGTCATCGGGGGCAGATAGGCTGCGACCAAATGTCTCTTGGGATCATTGAACACCACGCCTGCGGGATTGTGAACACCGCCCGGCAGGAAATACTTGGTTTTGTTGGAAATGACGTAATGCCAGAACCCCGCCGGACTGGCCGGCGGGGTTCGATGTCGCATCACAGGGTGTTTGCGTTATTGCAGCGCAAGGTCCGTAATCGCGTGGGTCCATGCCATGCCTTCGGGGGCATGGGTGATCGCCGGATTCTCGGGCGAAACGGCTGCCAAGAGCGAGGCCACCGTCGCGTCGTAATCCGCCGGATCAAGGGCGCCGTTGCCACCAGCGGTCAGCTTGGCGATCTCGCCCATCATGTAGGTCTGATGTTCGATCGTCTGCAGACCGGTCTGGTCGGCATCCACCACGATTTGCGCGGCTTCGGCCTGATGGTCCTCGGCGTATTTCCAGCCCTTCATCGACGCGCGAACAAAGCGCACCATCTCGTCGACAAAGACCGGATCGTTCAGCCGGTCTTCCATCACATAGAGGCCGTCTTCGAGAACGGTGACGCCCTGATCGCGATACGAGAAGAAGGTCAGATCTTCTGGCGCAAAGCCTGCGTCCAACACCTGTCCGTATTCGTTATAGGTCATCACGCTGATACAGGGCGCCTCGCCCTTGATCAGCGCCTCGACGTCGAAGGCCTGCTTGAGCACGGTCACGCCACCATCCGAACCGTCCGTGGCAAGGCCCATCGAGGCCATCCAAGCATAGAACGGATATTCATTGCCGTAGAACCAGACACCCAAGGTCTTGCCCGGGAAATCGGCGGTGGATTCAACGCCCATATCCTTGCGGCAGACCATGGAAAGGCCGCCGTTCTTGAAGGGTTGGGCGATGTTGACCAAGGGCACGCCGCGTTCACGTGCGGCAAGGCCTGCGGGCATCCATGTGGTGATCACATCGGCGCCACCACCGGCGATGACCTGTTCGGGTGCGATATCGGGGCCGCCCGGCAAGATGGTCACATCAAGACCTTCTTCGTCGTAATAGCCCATGGCTTCGGCAACATAGTAGCCCGCAAACTGTGCCTGCGTGACCCACTTGAGCTGCAGGCGAAGGGAATCATTCGCCAGCGCGCCTGTTGCTACGAAGGCTAAGGCAGCCGCCCCCGTCAGTATTCGCTTCATGTCTTCCTCCTGTCGTTCAGTTATGCCCGCCTTCTTTGTGACGGGTGCCAAAACGTGATGCGGGATTCGACCCAGACCACGATGCCGTAGAAAGCCGTGCCCGACAGCGCCGCGACGACGATCTGTGCCCAGACCATCGGCAGCGCCAGCGAACCCACGGCTGTCGAAATACGAAAACCCATGCCGCGCGTGGGCGAGCCAAAGAACTCGGCCACGATAGCACCAATGACCGCCAAGGTGGTGGCGATCTTGAGCCCGTTGAAAACAAAGGGCATCGCTGCGGGGATGCGCAGCCGGCCCAGCGTGGTCCAATAGCCTGCGCCATAGGTACGCATCAGGTCACGCTGCATCGGCTCGGAGGCCTGCAGCCCCGCGACCGCGTTGACCAGCACGGGAAAGAACACCATGGCGAAAACCACGGCGGCCTTGGACTGCCAGCCGAAACCGAACCACATCACCATGATCGGGGCCACGCCAACGATTGGCAAAGCCGCCAGAAAATTGCCCACGGGCAGAAGCCCGCGCGTCAGGAACGGTGATCGGTCGATCAACACCGCCGTCACCAGCGCCGCGCCACAGCCCATGATATAGCCCGTCACCGCGCCCTTAAGGATCGTCTGCACAAAATCCGTCCAGAGGATGTCGCGCCGTTCGATGAAGGTCACCGCCACAACCGAAGGCGGCGGCAGGATGACTTCCGGCACGCCAAGCCCGCGCACGATGCCTTCCCACAACACAAGGATCGCCGCACCAAAGATCGCTGGGGTCAAAGTGCGCGCGGCCCCCATGCGGCTGCGCGAAAGAGCGACATTGGTGGCCCAAGCAGCCAGCCAAAAGGCGATCGCGGCGAGGATGGCAGTCATGAGCGCACCCCCAGCCTGTTATCGACGAACCGCTGCAGCAGCCCCACAACAAGGATCAGACCGCCCGCCGCAATCGCCGCCGCGAAAAGCGAGGCCCACATCAGCAAGGGCTGACCAAACTGGCTTGCCACCAACATGCGCGCGCCAAGCCCCTCGATGGCCCCTGTCGGCAGTTCGCCCACAATCGCACCCACGAGCGAGGCCGCCACGGCAACCTTGAGCGAGGCAAACAGAAACGGCAGCGACGCCGGCAGTCGCAGGCGCGAAAATTCCTGCAGACCCGTGGCATTCCATGTCCGCATCAGATCAAGCTGCATCGCATCGGGGCTGCGCAGGCCTTTGATCATGCCCACCAGCACCGGAAAGAAACTGAGGTAGGCAGCGATAATCGCCTTGCTGACCAACCGGTTTTCGATCCCGAGCCTCTCGCCCAATCCCAGCGAGTTGGACAGGACCACGATCATCGGCGCCAAGGCCACGATGGGAATGGTCTGACTGATGACAGCCCACGGCATGACCGACAGGTCCATGACGCGGAAATAGACGATGGCCATTGCCAGCCCCACGCCCACCACCAGTCCCAGCGCAAGCCCCGCCAAAGTCGCCTGCAAGGTGATCATGCCGTGATAGACAAGGCTGCGCTTGGAGGTGACAGGCTGGTCAAAAATGCCCTTCCACAGCTCACCCAGAACCTGTTCGGGCGAGGGCAGTCTGGCACGGTCCACCGACCAGCTCGCGCCGATATGGTCAAGGTTCTCGGCCACCAAGACAAAGCGGCTGGTTGCCAGCCGTTCCGGTGCGGTTTCAGGGATGACCACAGCACCCGCGCGGGCCGCCGTTGTCAGGACCTCTTGGATATTCATGGGGATACAGGCCGCGTACCAGATGCCCAGCAGCACCGCCAAAACCGCAAGCACCGGCCTCGCGTTACGCATGGCGCGGCCCCTGATCCGGATTTGGGCGAAAATGCTCACTCATCGACATGCCCTGCCCGTAGGCCCTCGCGCACGCGATGGGCAATTTCGATGAATTCGCGGCTGTCACGGATTTCCAGCGGTCGTTCACGTGGCAAGGGGCTGTCGATGATATCGGTGATCCGCCCCGGACGCGGGCTCATCACCACGATCTTGGTCGAGAGATAGACCGCCTCGGGGATCGAATGGGTGACAAAGCCGATGGTCTTGCCGGTCCGCCGCCACAGCGCCAATAGCTCTTCGTTCAGACGGTCGCGCACGATCTCGTCCAGCGCGCCAAAAGGTTCGTCCATCAGCAAAATGTCGGCATCAAATGACAGGGCGCGTGCGATCGAGGCACGTTGCTGCATCCCACCCGATAACTGCCAAGGGAATTTCTTCTCGAACCCCGACAGTTCGACCAATTCCAGCGTCTTGCGCACGCGGTCTGCCTGCTCGGTCTTGGAAAACCCCATGATCTCCAAGGGCAGACGCACATTGCCGCCAATCGTGCGCCAAGGATAAAGCCCCGCGGCCTGAAACACATAGCCATAGGCGCGTGCCCGACGGGCGGCCTCTGGCGTCATGCCGTTGACGGTCAGACTGCCCCCTGTCGGCGCCTCCAGCCCCGCGATGCACCGCAAAAGCGTGGTCTTGCCACAGCCCGAGGGGCCGATGAACGACACGAACTCGCCCTTGCCGATATCAAGCGACACATCGCGCAGCGCATGAACCGGCCCGTCGTTCGTCTCGAACGTCAGATCCAGGCCCTGGGCCGCAATTACGGGGTCATTCAACGTCATCTGCCGGTTATCCGCCCTTTCAAATGCCCCACCAGTTCGCCGCCCTCAAACGCCCGAGGCCGGAATACCGGTCCGCTGCACAGGCCGCGGTGCGGTAAGATCTTTCCACTGGCTCAGCGCCCTGTTCACTGCGGCATTCGGTGCGCGCGCCACAAACGTGCCGTGGCCCTCTTGGGTGCGCACCTCGCCATCGTGGATCGCCACCTGACCGCGTGTCAGGGTGAACCTTGGCAGGCCCTTCACCTTGTGGCCCTCGAACACGTTGTAATCGATCGCCGATTGCTGGGTCTTGGCGGTAATGGTCTTTTCCTTCTCGGGATCCCAGACCACCAGATCGGCATCCGCGCCTACCAGCACCGCGCCCTTGCGGGGGTAGCAGTTGAGGATCTTGGCGATATTGGTCGAGGTCACGGCGACAAATTCGTTAGGTGTCAGCCGCCCCGTATTCACCCCATGCGTCCAGAGCATCGGCATCCGGTCCTCAAGCCCGCCAGTGCCGTTGGGGATCTTGGTGAAATCGCCCACGCCAAACCGTTTCTGATCGGTGGTAAAGGCGCAATGATCGGTGGCCACGACCGACAGGCTGCCCGATTGCAGACCGGCCCATAGGCTGTCTTGGTGCTTTTTGTCGCGGAAAGGCGGGCTCATCACGCGCCGTGCGGCATGATCCCAATCCTTGTTGAAATACTCGCTCTCATCGAGCGTCAGATGCTGGATCAAGGGCTCACCCCAGACCCGCTTGCCCTGCATCCGCGCGCGCCGGATCGCCTCGTGCGACTCTTCGCAGGACGTGTGCACCACATAGAGCGGCACGCCCGCCATATCGGCGATCATGATGGCGCGGTTGGTGGCCTCGCCCTCGACCTGCGGGGGGCGCGAATAGGCATGGGCCTCGGGGCCGGTGTTGCCCTCGGCCAATAGCCGCGCGGAAAGTTCGGCCACCACATCGCCGTTCTCGGCATGCACCAGCGCGGTCGCCCCAAGCTCGCCAAGCCGTTTGAACGAGGCATACATTTCATCGTCATTCACCATCAGCGCGCCTTTATAGGCCATGAAATGCTTGAAGGTGTTGATGCCCTTGTCGCGGACGACGGTCTCCATCTCGTCAAAGACCTTCTGGCCCCACCATGTGACCGCCATATGGTAGGAATAATCGCAATTGGCGCGGGTCGATTTGTTGTGCCACATCTGCATGGCGTCGAGCAGCCCCTGCCCCTGCCCCGGCAGGACGAAATCCACCACCATAGTGGTGCCACCGGACAAGGCCGCGCGCGTGCCACTTTCGAAATCATCCGACGAATAGGTGCCCATGAACGGCATCTCGAGATGCGTATGCGGGTCGATACCGCCCGGCATGATGTAACAACCCGTAGCGTCCAGAACCTCGTCGCCCTTCAGCCCCGACCCGATGGCGGTAATGACGCCGCCCTCGACCAGCACATCGGCTTTATAGGTAAGATCCGCCGTAACGATGGTGCCGTTCTTGATGACTTTGCTCATCTCGCTCTCCCTGATCCTTCGGCCAGTTCTTCTGGCTGCAAATACCCCGGGGGTCCGAGGGCGGCGCCCCCGGCCTCGTCGCTAGTCGACGATCTCCGCCGCCTCAAGGACGGCATGCAGCAATACATCCGTCCCCGCCGCCGCCCATTGCGGGCTGATCTCCTCGGCCTCGTTGTGGCTCAGGCCATCCACGCAGGGGCACATGATCATCACAGTGGGCGCCACGCGGTTGATCCAACAGGCGTCATGACCAGCACCCGAGACGATATCCATGTGGCTATAGCCCAACCGTTCGGCAGCACCCCGCACGGTTTTTACCAGCGTGGGGTCAAACGTCACGGGGTCGAAATGGCCCACGGCCTCGATCACGCAGCCCAGCCCCTGTTCCGCCGCCACGGCATGGGCCGCACGTTCCACCTCGGCGCGCATGGCATCCAGCTTGCCCTGCTCGGGGCTGCGAATATCCACGGTAAAGACAACCTTGCCCGGGATCACGTTGCGACTGTTGGGATAGACGTTGCACTGACCGATCGCACCGACGGCGTTGGGTTGATGGCTCATGGCGATCTGATGCACGCGCTCGGTGATCCGCGCCATACCCAGACCCGCGTTGACGCGCATGTTCATCGGTGTCGATCCGGTATGCGCGTCTTTGCCCGTCAGCGTGATTTCCAGCCACCACAGGCCCTGCCCATGGGTGACCACGCCAATTTCCTTGCCTTCGGCCTCGAGGATCGGGCCCTGCTCGATATGCAGTTCGAACATGGCGTGCATCCTGCGCGCGCCAACCTCTTCGTCGCCGACCCAGCCGATGCGCTTCAACTCGTCGCCAAATGACTTGCCTGCCGCATCGACGCGCCCATAGGCCCAGTCCAGTGCGTGCATGCCCGCAAAAACGCCCGAAGCCAGCATCGCGGGCGCATAGCGCGTGCCTTCTTCGTTGGTCCAGTTCGTCACGACAATGGGGTGGCGCGTGCGGATATTCATGTCGTTGAGGCTGCGGATCACCTCGAGCCCGCCCAGCACACCCAACACGCCGTCATATTTGCCGCCCGTGGGTTGGGTATCAAGGTGACTGCCGATGTAGACAGGCAACGCGTCCGGCTCTGTCCCCTCGCGTCGGGCAAACATGGTGCCCATCTTGTCGAGGCCCATGGTCATGCCCGCGGCCTCGCACCAGCTTTGGAACAGCGCGCGGCCCTTGGCATCGTCATCGGTCAACGTCTGGCGGTTGTTGCCGCCCGCGACACCGGGGCCGATCCTGGCCATGTCCATCAGGCTGTCCCAGAGCCGCTTGCCGTCGATACGCAGATTTTCGCCCGGTGCCGCCATGTCAGATACCCCCAGCTAGCCTTGCATCCCCGCCGGTCGAGTCAGTGCCAAAGGCAGTGTCGCAGACCATGCGATCGCGGTCAGGCCAACACAGCCTGACCAACCGGTCAAGAAATTTCGGGCCCCCGCGACAACAAGCAGCGGTCCCCGCGCGCGCCTGACCGCGCCGGTTGGCCTTGCCGCCTTCATCCCTCATTCAGCCGCCTGCACCGAGGGGTTATTGGGGTGCGTGGTCCAGTTGGCATAGTCATCCGAAACCGTCTTGCCGGTGCGCGGATCGACCGTGCCTGCGGGCAGCCGTTCCATGGTGATGCAGTCCTGAACGGGGCACACATCGACGCAGAGATTGCAGGCGACGCATTCGGCATCATTGACCTCGAACACCCTGCCCTCTTTCATCCAGATCGCCTGATGGCTGGTGTCTTCGCAGGCCGCGTAACAACGCCCGCATTTGATGCAGGCATCCTGATCGATCTTGGCTTTGGTGACGTAGTTGAGGTTCAGATATTGCCAGTCGGTGACATTGGGCACCGCCATGCCGACAAAATCATCGATGCTGGCATAGCCCTTTTCATCCATCCATTGCGACAGGCCCGAGATCATTTCCTGAACGATCTTGAAACCATAGGTCATGGCCGCGGTGCAGACCTGCACATTGCCCGCACCCAGCGCCATGAACTCGGCCGCGTCGCGCCACGTGGTCACGCCACCGATGCCGCTGATAGGCAGGCCGCGGGTCTGCGCGTCGCGCGCAATTTCGGCCACCATGTTCAACGCGATCGGCTTGACCGCCGGACCGCAGTAACCGCCGTGGCTGCCCTTGCCGTCGATCGAGGGTTCGGGGCTGAAATTATCGAGGTTGACCGAGGTGATCGAACTGATCGTGTTGATCAGGCTCACCGCATCGGCCCCACCGGCCTTGGCCGCGCGCGCGGGTCCGCGAATATCGGTGATATTGGGGGTCAGTTTGACGATCACCGGCATACGGGTGGTCTGTTTGCACCAACGGGTGATCATCTCGATCAGATCAGGCGCTTGGCCCACGGCAGCACCCATGCCGCGCTCGCTCATCCCATGCGGGCAGCCGCAGTTCAGCTCGATCCCGTCCGCGCCGGTTTCTTCGACCAAGGGCAGAATCGCCTTCCACGCCGCTTCTTCGCAAGGCACCATCAGCGACACCACGACGGCGCGGTCAGGATAGTCGCGCTTGACCGCCTTGATCTCGCGCAGGTTCACCTCGAGCGGGCGGTCAGTGATCAACTCGATGTTGTTGAGCCCCAACAGCCGCCGGTCCGCGCCCCAGATCGCGCCGTAACGCGGGCCGTTGACGTTGACGATGGGCGGGCCCTCGGCGCCGAGTGTTTTCCACACCACACCGCCCCAGCCCGCCTCGAAGGCGCGGCGG
>JAHEBS010000047.1 GCA_024642145.1 Marivivens sp. | reverse complement strand
GGCCCCAAGGCCCGACAGATCGCCCTTCACATCGGCCAGAAACACCGGCACGCCTTCGGCGGCAAGCCCCTCGGCCATGATCTGCAACGTGACGGTCTTGCCGGTGCCTGTGGCCCCCGCCACCAGCCCGTGGCGATTGGCATAGTTAAGCAAGAGCGTCTGCGCCTCGCCATAGGCTTCGCCGCCGCCACCAATGAAAATCCTGTCCGCCATATCAACCCCGTATTGCCGCCGGACCAAGCGCCCAAGCAGCCCAAAACCCAATTCGACGCGAAACGGCGCCGTCGGGCAGGATTGACCGATAATCGCGGCCATTCAAGACCGCAGCGTCACATGCCGCCGAAATCAGGCCTCGATGTCCATGATCATATCGACGCGGGTCGCGTGGCGGCCACCTTCGAATGCGGCACCGAGAAAGGCATCGACGATATCGAGCGCCAGCCCCTCGCCAATCACGCGCGCACCCATCGACAACATGTTGGCGTCGTTGTGCTGACGGATCATCCGCGCCGAAAACGTGTCATGGCAAACGCCGCAGCGGATGCCCTTGACCTTGTTGGCGGCCATCATGATGCCCTGCCCCGTGCCGCAAATGATGATGCCCAAGTCACAATCGCCGGCAGCAACGCGTTCGGCGGCGGCCTTGCCATGTAGGGGATAATGCGTGCTTTCGGTCGTCACGGGCCCGATATCGACGACCTCCCACCCTTTGGTCGCGATGTGTTTGGCAATCGCTTGACGCAGATCGATGGCGGCGTGATCGCTCGACAGCACGATACGTTTTTTCTCGGTCATGGGCGTTATCCTGTGCTGGGCCATCGACAATGGCCGGGGGCAAAGATTGGCGGAAGCGGTGGGATTCGAACCCACGGTACGGTTCCCCGCACGCTAGTTTTCAAGACTAGAGCCTTAAACCACTCGGCCACACTTCCGCATCGGGCTGGGCCCGCCGAGGTCGTCTAAGCCAAGAAATCCGATTCTAAAAGCGGCAGCAGGCCCCATCCGCACGGGGAAATCCGCGCAACTGTGGGCATGACTCTTTCAAAGCGCGAGGGGCGCGGCTATTCTGCGCCGCAAGCGTGGTTCGGACTATGGTTCGCATCGCGGTCGAGACAGTGTTGCAATAGCCGGAAAACGGCGCCCCCGAAGGGGCAGGAGAGAGGCACGAAATGGCGGGCATGATTTTGCAGAACGGGCGCAGCCTGAAATACGGTCTGGCGATCGCGGCGCTGGTGGCGCTGGGCGGCTGCGCTGACGGCGGGCTGAACTTTGGCGGTGGCACGGACACCGCCACGGCCGACAGCAGCGGCCAGTCGGTGCAGCTGCTCGAGCGCGACATCGAGTCGCCGCAGGTGTTTCAGGTCAGCGCCGAAGGTCTCTGGGATGGCCGCCCCTCGCTTGGCGGTGTCTGGGTGGCCCATCCCGACGTGACCGACCCTGAACGCGTGATCATCCGCAACATGGACAACGGCAAATTCGTGATCGGCGCCCTGTTCCGCCGCGAACGCGACAACCCCGGCCCCGCGCTGCAGGTATCCTCTGACGCCGCTGACGCGCTGGGCATGCTGGCCGGCGCGCCTGCCAACCTCAGCGTCACGGCCCTGCGCCGCGAAGAGGTCCCGCAAGAGGCAACCCCTGCCCCCACCGCCGATATCGAAGCGCCGGGCGCAGTTGAAACCACGGACCTCGACCCCATCACGGAAGGGGCCGCCGCCGCCATCAGCGCGGCCGAAACCAGCCCCGCACCGGCAGCCTCGACGCTGGCCAAACCCTATGTGCAGATCGGCATCTTCTCGGTCGAGGCCAACGCCAATCGCGCGGCCAAGATGATGACCGACGCGGGCCTGACCGCGCAGGTTGTCGCCGCAAGCAGCCAGGGCAAAGACTTCTGGCGGGTGATCGTCGGACCTTCGGCCACCGCCGAGGACCGCGCGGCGACGCTTGAAAAGATCAAGAGCCTCGGCTTTGCCGATGCATATTTCGTGTCGAACTGAGATCAGACCTGACCCATGCCTTTTCGCCTGACCACCCGCCTGTTCCTCGCCGCTGCGGCGCTTTTTGCCCAACTGGGCATGGCCGCAGCGCAGGGGTTCGAGACGCCCGCCCGCGCGGCATGGGTCTATGATCTGACGTCGGACACGCTGTTATTCGCCAAGAACGCGGACGAACCCCTGCCGCCCGCGTCCATGTCCAAGCTGATGACCCTCTATCTGGCCTTCGAAGCCGTGGCCAACGGTCGCCTGACCTTGGAAGAAACATTGCCCGTTTCGGAACACGCGGCCTCTTACGGCGGTTCGTCGATGTTTCTTGATCCGCGCGACCGCCCTTCGGTTTCGGATCTGTTGCACGGCACAATCGTGCTTTCCGGTAATGACAGCGCCGCGGTTCTGGCCGAGGCCCTGTCCCCCGATGGCACCGAGGCGGGCTTTGCGCGGCTCATGACCGAACGCGCCGTTGGCCTTGGCATGACCGCCTCGCATTTCGTGAACTCGAACGGCTGGCCCGCTGATGGGCAGCTGATGTCGGTGCATGATCTTGGCGTTCTGGCCGAGCATCTGATCCGCGACTATCCGACCTTTTACCCGATCTTTTCCGAGCAGGAATTCCTCTACGATGGCCGCGTGCCCTCCAACACGCAGAACCGCAACCCGATCCTTGGTCTTGGCATCGGGGCCGACGGTCTGAAAACCGGACATACCGAAGCGGCGGGTTACGGCCTTGTCGGCTCGGCCGAACAGAATGGCCGCCGGATTGTCTTTGTGGTCACAGGGCTGTCCAGCGCCGCCGAACGCGCATCGGAGGGTGAGAAGATCCTCACGTGGGCCTTTCGCAACTTTGCCATGAAAACCATGCTGCACAAGGACGAGGTGGTTGCCACCACCGATGTCTGGATGGGTGCTGTCGACAAGATCGACCTGACCGTGGCGGCGGATGTCTCGGTTCTGATGCCCCTCTTGGGTGTCGGCGATATCGAGGCGCAGATCGTCTATCGCGGCCCGATCGCGGCCCCGATTGTGGCGGGCACCGAACTGGCCGATCTGGTCTTTACCCCGCCGGGCCTGTCGGAAATCCGCGTGCCGCTGGTGGCCGCAACCGATGTCGAGCCGGCAGGTGTGGGCAAGCGCATCGGCAATGCCGCCGCAATTCTCATGTCCAAATTCGCACCCGGCAGTGCCGAGTAGGATGCAGCCCGCCCGCTTTATCAGTTTCGAAGGCATCGACGGGTCGGGCAAATCCACGCAGGCACGGCTCTTGGCCGACAGGCTGTCGCGCGACGGGCACGCGGTGCTGTTGACGCGTGAGCCTGGCGGCAGCGCAGGCGCCGAGGAGATCAGAAATCTGTTGCTCACCGGCGACACGGGCCGCTGGTCTGCCGAGACAGAAATCCTGCTTTTCACGGCCGCGCGCCGCGACCATCTGGAAAAAACCATCGAACCGGCCTTGGCCGCCGGCAAGATGGTCATCACCGACCGTTTCGCGGATTCGACCCGTGTCTATCAGGGCGCCACACGCGGTGATCTGCGCGCCACCGTGGACCGATTGCATCAACTGATGATCGGGCGCGAACCGGATTTGACAGTTCTCATCGACATGGACCCTGCCACCGCGCTGCGCCGCGGGCTCGCCCGCCGCTCGGGCGAGGACCGGTTCGAGGATATGGGGTTGGGTTTCCAAGAAACGCTGCGCCATGGGTTTCTGGCCTTGGCGCATGAGGCGCGCGAACGCGTCGTGGTGATCGACGGCAACCGCAGCCCCGACGAGGTCGCAGCAGAGGTGGCAGCACAGGTGCAGGCCCGCGCATGAGCGAGCCCACCCTCCCCGGCCCCGACCAGATCGCGGGCCAGCCGCACCCCCGCGAAACGCGCGTCCTTTATGGCCAATCCGTGGCCCAAGCCTCGTTTCTGGCGGCTTATAATAGCGGGCGGTTGCATTCGGGCTGGCTGTTGACCGGCCCGCAGGGCATCGGCAAGGCGACGCTGGCGTGGAAAATTGCGGCCTTCCTCTTGTCGCGTCCCGTGACGGGTGGCGGCCTTTTCGACAGCGGCCCCGACCATGCGTCCACGTTGGATTTGCCGGACGAACATCCCGATCTGCGCCTGATCCTTTCTGGCGCGCATCCGCGCCTCAAGGTGCTGCGCCGCCCTTGGAACCCCAAGACCGAAAGTTTCAGCGCCCAGATCACCGTGGACGAGGTGCGCGAGGTCAAAAGCTTTTTCCACCTCTCGGCCGCTGATGGCGGACGGCGGGTCGTGATCGTCGATGCGGCGGATGAACTGAACCGATCAGCCGCCAACGCCATTCTCAAGGAACTTGAGGAACCCCCCGCGAACACCACGATCCTGCTGGTCGCGCATCAGCCCTCGCGCCTGCTGCCCACGATCCGGTCGCGCTGCCGCGAATTGCGCCTTGCCACGCTCGCCGGCCCCGACCTTGATCTGGCGCTCGAACAACTGGGTGTGGAAACCGACGCGCCGGAATCGATGGCGGCACTTGCCGCGGGGTCGGTCGGCGGCGCGGTGCGGCTTGCCGCAAGTGACGGTCTGGCGCTTTACGCCCAGATCGTGCATCTGGCTTCGGCCCTGCCACGGCTCGACCGGCCCGCGATCCGCGCCTTTGCCGAATCCTGCGCGGGCAAGGCCAATGACGAACGCTATGGTCTGGTGCTGGAGTTGGTGAACCTCTTTCTGTCGCGCGCCGCGCGGGCGGGGGCGCTGGGCGAGCCGCAGGTGCAGGGTGCCTTGGGCGAGGCACGGCTTTTGACGCGGCTTTCACCGGACCCGCGCGCCGCACGCGCTTGGGCGGAATTGCAGCAAATCCTCGATGCGCGGCTTCGCCACGGGCGGGCGGTCAATCTTGACCCCGCAGCCTTGATCCTCGATATGCTTTTGAAGATCGAAGAAACGGCGCAAGGTGTCGCCGCAGCCTGAGGCGAGCCCAATCCCCGTGACCCTGCCCGACCTAGTAGACAGCCATTGCCACCTCGACTTTGCCGATTTTGACGGCGAGCGTGATGCGGTCATCGCCCGCGCCATCGAGGCCGGCGTGACGCGCATGGTCACGATCTGCACGCGCATGCATAACGAACCGCGCGTGCGCGCCATCGCCGAGACGCATCCGCAGGTCTTTTATGCAGCCGGTATCCACCCGATGAGCGCCGCCGAAGAGCCGCCCGTGACCGTGGATCAACTGGTGGCCCTTGCCGCCCACCCCAAGTTCGTGGGCATCGGGGAAAGCGGGCTCGACTATCACTACACACCGCAAAGCGCGCCGATCCAGCAGGCCTCGCTGCGGGTCCATATCGACGCCGCCCGTGAAACCGGTCTGCCGCTGATCATTCACGCCCGCGCCGCGGATGACGACATGGCGGCAATCCTGACCGAGGGCTATCGCAACGGGCCCTATTCTTGTGTCATGCACTGCTTTTCGTCCTCGGCGGCCTTGGCGCGCGCCGCTCTGGATCTGGGCTTTTACCTCTCCATGTCGGGGATCGCCGCCTTTCCAAAGAGCGGCGAATTGCGCGACATCTTTGCCGACGCCCCGCTCGACCGCGTTCTGGTGGAAACCGACAGCCCCTATCTGGCGCCCCCGCCCCATCGCGGCAGGCGCAACGAACCCGCCTATGTGGCCCATACCGCCAAGACAGGCGCCATGGTCTATGGCCTGTCCGAGGCCGCGTTCCGCGCCGCAACCTCGGCCAATTTCGACCGGCTCTTTGCCAAGGCCGCCGCATGGAAGGCCGCATGATGCAGGGTCTGGCCGTCACCATCCTTGGTTGCGGCTCATCTGGCGGCGTGCCGCGTCTGGGCGGCCATTGGGGCGACTGTGACCCCGCCAACCCCCGCAATGCCCGCCGCCGCTGTTCGGCGCTGGTGACGCGCGATGGTCCGCAAGGCACCACACGCGTCTTGATCGACACCTCGCCCGACCTGCGGTCGCAGCTTCTGGATGCTGGCGTCGGCGCGCTGGACGGGGTGCTCTACACGCACGCCCATGCCGATCATGTCCACGGGATCGACGATCTGCGCATGATCGTTTTCAATACCCACGAACGGCTGCAGGTCTGGGCCGACCCCGAAACGTCAGAGGCGCTGCTGAACCGGTTTGGCTATGTCTTTGTCCAGCCCAAGGGCTCTTTCTATCCCCCGATCCTCGAGTTGAACACGATCAGCGGTCCGGTGACCGTCGATGGCGCCGGAGGGCCTATCACCTTTGAACCCTTTACCGTGACCCATGGCGCGATCGACGCGCTCGGGTTCCGGATCGGCGGCATCGCCTATCTACCCGATGTCAACGGCATCCCCGAGGCCGCTTGGCCGCAACTGGAAGGGCTGGATTGCTGGATCGTTGACGCCCTGCGCCGCAAACCGCACCCGACCCACGCCCATCTCGCGCAAACGCTGGAATGGATCGCGCGCTCGGGCTGCAAACGTGCGGTGATCACCAATATGCATGTGGACATGGACTACGCCACGCTTGCCGCCGAACTGCCCGACAACGTGGTGCCCGCTTATGACATGATGCGCATCGAGGCGCGGGCATGAGCATCCTGATCGAAGTCGTCCTGCCGGTCTTTATCGTGCTGGCCTTTGGCTATGTCGCGGTCTGGACGGGCTATATCAGCGATGCGGTTGTTTCAGGGCTGATGAAATTCGCGCAGGGCTTTGCCCTGCCTTTGGTGCTGTTCAAGGGCGTGGCGGGACTGGATATCGGTCAATATTACGACTGGGCGCTGCTTGGCACCTATTACACAGGCGCGATTGGCGGATTTGTCGTGGGGATGCTGGGCGCGCGCTATATCTTTGACCGCAACTGGCAGGACTCGGTTGCGATCGGCTTTGTCGGGCTGTTCTCGAACTCGTTGTTGCTGGGTCTGCCCATCACCGAGCGCGCCTATGGCACCGAGGCCCTGCAGCCCAACTATGCCATCATCTCGATCCACGCGCCGATCTGTTATGCCATCGGCATCACGGCGATGGAAATCGTCAAGAACCGTGGCCACGCGGCCCTGACCCTTGTCCCCAAGGTGATCGGTGCGATTTTCAAGAACGCCCTGATCATCGGCATCACCGCCGGTTTTGTCGTGAACCTGACGGGTTTCGTCATGCCGCAGGCGCTGTCATCCGCCGTCGATCTGGTGGCCAAGGCGGGCCTGCCCACGGCGCTCTTTGCGCTGGGCGGCGTGCTGTATCGCTACCGGCCCGAGGGCGACATGCGCGTGATCCTGTTCATCGTCGCGGTTTCGCTGGGCCTGCACCCGACTGTGGTGTGGTTCTTGGGCCATTGGACGGGTCTGGCGACCCCTGAATTGCGGTCCGCCGTGATCACCGGCGCCATGGCGCCCGGCGTCAATGCCTATCTCTTTGCCGACATGTATGGCAGCGCGCGGCGCGTCGCCGCCTCGGCGGTGCTGATCGGCACGGCGCTGTCGATCCTGACGGCTGCGTTCTGGCTATCGATCCTGCCCTGACAACAGCGCGCGGGCGCATTTGCCCTACTGGTTCTCAGAAACGAAACCGCCGTGACGATTGGATCGTCACGGCGTCGGTTTTGTTTGGCCCTTCGGCGCAAAGCCCAAGTTTGGTGCGGTTGAGAAGACTCGAACTTCCACTCCGGTTAAAGAACAGCGACCTCAACGCTGCGCGTCTACCAATTCCGCCACAACCGCACGCTCTGACTTGGTGGGGCGCTACTTAGCCGCGGATTCGGGGGATGTGAAGAGTAAAAAGCACCCCGCCCGCGCGCGGGCCGAAAAAAGTCCCGCAGGCCACGGACGGGGTTAGCGGTCATGGGTTTAGCGCGCGCCGCCGATGGCCAAGCCCCAACCCGAACCAAGCCCAAAGCACCAGCGCCACGCCGGCCATAACCCAGAACAAAACCCCGCCCCCATCCGCCAAAAACATGTCATGCATCATGCGGCCGGGCAGGAACGACAGGACACCCGCGACGCCAACCGACCAAAAGGCGGTATGCCGCAACAGCCCCTCATGACGCCGCCGGTTTTTGTTGCGGATCGCCGTGATCGCCTGCCAGAGCCATATCAACGTCAGGGCCGAAAGGATGTGGATGGGGCTGAACGGGCCAATCACGCGCAGTTCCATGATCATGAACGAGGTCAGCGCGGCCATGGCAAGATTGGTAACCCACGCATAACCAAGCCACCGGTGCAGCCTGTCGCGACGCCGCCGCAGCAGGACAAAGGGTGTCAGGCACAGAGCCTCGATTGCGCCGATGACATGAAGTTGCACGGCCAAGGGCGCCTCTAGCAGCGGGGTAAGCGTTGTCATGGTCCTGTTTTCCTTGCAGATTGGATACGATGCCACCAAATGGGCGGCAGAGCCTGCGCGGCTCAAGCATCCAACCGTGAAAGGCGGGCCCAAGTCGTGACTGACAGTGTTTTGCATTTCACGAAGCGCGAATTGCAGCGCCTGTCGCGCAACCGCACCGTCTGGATCGCGGTGGCGGCGACGGGGCTGGTGCTTGGTCTGGCCGGACCCTTTGGCACTGACGCCACGATGCGAACCCTGCCCCGCGTCGCCTATTGGGTCGCGGTCGTGGCCTTTGGGTTTTTCGGCGGAACCGGCATGGCGACCCTTGTCGTAGGGCTGGTCGCGCCGCGGTTCGGACAGATGGTGGGCGTCACACTATCGGCGCTGGCGGGCGGGTCCTTTGTCTTGTCGGGCCTGTTCTTGCTGAACTGGGCAGCCCTTGGACAATCGCCCGCCGATCAGGACTATGCCGTCTCGATCGCCGCAAACGTGCTGGCCGTCAGCCTTGTCGTCTCTTGGGCCTTCGCCCTCATCGGACGTCGCCCGACCCCAGCGCCGCTGGTCGCCGCAGGCACTGAGACGCCACGCATTGTGCGGCGCCTGCCACTCGACCGTCGCGGTCGGCTGATCGCCTTGTCGGTGCAGGACCATTATGTCGAGGTCATCACCAGCGGCGGCAAAGATCTGCTGCTGATGCGGCTTGCCGATGCGATCGCCGAAACCGACCCCGAACAGGGGCTGCAGGTGCATCGGTCGCATTGGGTCGCACTTGCCGCCGTTCGCGGCGCGCGGCGCGACGGTGCGCGCGTGATCCTGACCATGTCAGACGGGCGTGACATTCCCGTCAGCCGCACCTATCTGCCAGCAATCAAGGAGGCGGGCCTTTTGCCCGGCTAAGAGATGGTTGAGTGGATCACATCCGAAGGCCTGACCGACTATGACGCGGCAGTGACGTTCATGGAGGACCGCGCCGAGGCGATTGCCGGCGGCGAGGCAGACGAGGCCATTTGGCTTGTCGAACACCCGCCGCTTTATACCGCCGGCACATCGGCCAAGCCGCAGGACCTGACAGAACCGGACCGCTTTCCGGTCTATCAGAGCAAGCGCGGCGGCCAATATACCTATCACGGGCCGGGTCAGCGGGTTGCCTATGTGATGCTGAACGTCGGCGAACGCGGCCATGACGTGCGCCGTTTCGTGCAGGATCTGGAAAACTGGGTGATCGCGGCGCTAGACCAATTCAACGTCAAAGGCGAAATCCGCGAAGGCCGCGTCGGCGTCTGGGTCACCCGTCCCGACAAACCCAGCCGTTTTGACGGCAGCCTGCGCGAAGACAAGATCGCGGCCATCGGCATCCGCCTGCGGCGCTGGGTCAGTTTTCACGGCATATCCATCAACGTCGAGCCCGATCTGGGCCATTTCACGGGGATTGTGCCCTGCGGCATCCGCGATCACGGCGTCACGAGCCTCGTCGATCTGGGCCTGCCGGTCAGCATGGCCGACGTGGATGTGGCTTTGCGCGCCACGTTCAAGGACGCGATGACCCCGCGCGTGCCCAACGCCGTTATTTGAACGGGTATCGGTCAGCCTCGTCAAAGACATCGATGGCGCGGGTGCCTGCCTTGACCCTGACCGCATGGACCTCGCCTTCGTCCATGAAATAGGTGTCGCCTGGCCGGAAAGTCCGGGTTTTGTCGCCGATCGTCACGGCTATCTCTCCGGCAACGATGGTGCCCCATTGGTAGCCATGCGCATGCGGCGGCAGTTCAAAGTCCTCGTAAAACTCGAAAAAAACCACCAGGCCGTGTTCGGACCGGGCGGCATAGGCCCTGACCATGTTATCGGTCGCGGGCAGGGCCAGTTGCGGCATCTGGCGAATGAACGCGGGAAACTCCATCTCGTCCGACCTTCCATTGACTGCGGTTTGTCCAATCCTAGCGGCAGGATCGCGTGGCGCGAGGCTGGGTGACTTTGTCGCGCAAAGAAAGCACTTTCCAATATTGCCCCAGCCGCCCCCTATCGTTAGAAGTCGGGCCAAAGGCGGCTGCCCGAGTGTGACTCGGACGGTCCTTTGCACACTAATCACGGGAGAGCCACATGGCGGACGCAGCCAGCCACGGCCATGAACACCACGATGAGCGGGGCTTTTTCACCCGCTGGTTCATGTCCACCAACCACAAGGACATCGGTATCCTCTACCTCTTCGTTTCGGCGGTGGTGGGTCTGATCTCTGTCTCGTTCACCGTCTACATGCGGATGGAACTGATGGAGCCCGGCGTCCAGTACATGTGCCTCGAAGGCGCACGTTTCTTCGTCAACAACGCGGAAACCTGCACGCCCAATGGTCACCTCTGGAACGTGATGATCACCTATCACGGCGTCCTGATGATGTTCTTCGTCGTCATTCCCGCGCTGTTCGGTGGTTTTGGCAACTATCTGATGCCGCTGCAGATCGGCGCGCCGGATATGGCCTTCCCGCGTATGAACAACCTGTCGTTCTGGATGTATGTCACCGGTGTGGCGCTTGGCGTGGCCTCGCTGCTCTCGCCTGGTGGTAACGGCCAGCTCGGTTCGGGTGTGGGCTGGGTTCTCTACCCGCCGCTCTCGACCTCGGAACAGGGCTATTCGATGGACCTCGCGATCTTCGCGGTTCACGTCTCGGGCGCCTCGTCGATCCTTGGCGCGATCAACATGATCACGACCTTCCTCAACATGCGCGCACCCGGCATGACGCTGCACAAAGTGCCGCTGTTTGCCTGGTCGATCTTTGTCACCGCATGGTTGATCCTGTTGTCGCTGCCCGTTCTGGCCGGCGCCATCACCATGCTCTTGGCCGACCGCAACTTTGGCACCACCTTCTTCCAGCCTTCGGGCGGTGGTGACCCGATCCTTTACCAGCACATCCTGTGGTTCTTCGGTCACCCCGAGGTCTACATCATCATCGTGCCCGGTTTCGGCATCATCAGCCATGTGATTGCCACCTTCTCGCGCAAGCCCATTTTCGGCTACCTGCCGATGGTCTACGCGATGGTCGCCATCGGCGCGCTGGGCTTTGTCGTCTGGGCGCACCACATGTACACGGTCGGCATGTCGTTGAGCCAGCAGTCCTACTTCATGCTGGCCACGATGGTCATCGCAGTGCCCACGGGCGTTAAGATCTTCTCGTGGATCGCGACGATGTGGGGCGGTTCGGTCGAGTTCAAGACGCCCATGATGTGGGCCTTTGGCTTCCTGTTCCTGTTCACGGTCGGTGGCGTCACCGGTATCATGCTGGCACAGGCCCCGCTGGACCGCGTCTATCACGACACCTACTTTGTCGTGGCGCACTTCCACTATGTGATGTCGCTCGGTGCGGTGTTCGCGATCTTCGCCGGTATCTACTTCTACATGCCGAAGATGTCGGGCCGCATGTTCCCCGAATGGGCGGGCCACCTGCACTTCTGGGCCATGTTCATCGGTGCCAACCTGACCTTCTTCCCGCAGCACTTCCTTGGCCGTCAGGGCATGCCGCGCCGCTACATCGACTATCCCGAGGCTTTCGCCTACTGGAACCATATCTCGTCGATCGGCGCTTTCATTGCCTTCGGTTCGTTCGTGTTCTTTATCGTGCTGTTCTTCTACACCCTCTTTGCAGGCAAGAAGGTCACGGTGAACAACCCTTGGAACGAATACGCGGACACGCTGGAATGGACCCTGCCCTGCCCGCCGCCGGAGCATACGTTCGAGACGCTCCCCAAGCAGTCGGACTGGGATCACAGCCACGCCCACTAAGGTGGTAAGACAAGCAAAGGCCCCGGTGGAAACACCGGGGCCTTTTTGCATGGGCCTGCTGGCCTTGACCAAGGCACGGTCCTAGACTGTAGCGGGAACCGGAACCGAGACCGCACATGCCCTACGAATGGCAAGACAGGCCCGATGGCGGCAAAGAGCTGACGCTCTGGCCCTACCGCTCGTTGCCCAAACGGGGCTTTGTCGTCTTTATCGCCCTCACCGCCGCCATGATCAGCCTGCCGCTCTTTGCGCTGCTGGGCTCCGCGACGCTCTGGGTTATCTTGCCTTTTCTTATGCTGGCCGTCGCAGCGATCTGGTGGGCCTTGGCGCGCAGCTATCGTGATGGCCAGCTTCAAGAGCGTTTGGTCCTTGCCGGTGACGTCGTGCGGCTGGACCGACACGCGCCCGATGGCAGCGTCCAGGACTGGCAAGCCAACCCCTATTGGACCAAGATCGCAATCCACCCCAAGGGCGGGCCGGTCGAGGATTATCTGACGCTGAAGGGCAACGGGCGCGAGGTCGAGATCGGCGCCTTCCTGACGCCCGCTGAACGCAGGCGGCTCTATGGCGAGCTGCGCCCCCTGTTCGGGGCGCGGCTCTGACGAGGGCCTAGCCCAGACGGGCCTTGACCATGGGGCCAACCTTGCCGAAATCCATCTGGCCGGTGAACTGCGACTTGAGCGCGGCCATGACCTTGCCCATGTCGCGGATCGAGGCGGCGCCAACCTCGGCAATCGCGGCATCGACCGCGGCGTTGCATTCGCCCTCGTCCAACTGACGGGGCAGGTATTCTTCGATGACCTTGATTTCGGCCAGTTCCTTTTCGGCCAGCTCCAGCCGCCCGCCTTCTTCATAGGCGCGCGCGCTTTCCTGACGCTGCTTGACCATCTTGCCAAGGATCGCCAGCACCTCGTCCTCGCCGACGCCTTCGCTGTTCTCGCCCTCGCCGCGCGCGGCGATATCACGGTCCTTGATGGCCGCATTGATCAGCCTCAGCGTCGAGAGCCGAGCGGCATCCTTGGCGCGCATCGCGTCCTTGAGCCCCTCGTTAAACCGGCTGCGCAAATCCATTTATATCCTCGTGGGCGGCCCATCACATGAGCGCGGACCATAGCCGCAGCGGCAGGCAGAGACAACTGCCCAGATATAGCGACCGCCAAGGCTTGACCCCTGCGGCCCCACCCATTAGGCACACGACAATTTGGCCCAAGAGGAGTCGCCCAATGACCGAACGCCTCACGCAAAAACCCACCGCTTGTCTCGCGCTTGCCGATGGTTCGCTGTTCTATGGACGCGGGTTTGGCGCAACAGGGCTGACGACCGCCGAGTTGTGTTTCAACACCGCCATGACCGGCTATCAGGAAATCATGACCGATCCCTCTTATGCGGGGCAGGTCGTGACCTTCACCTTCCCGCATGTGGGCAATGTGGGCGTGACCCCCGAGGACGACGAAACCGCCGATCCCGTCGCCGCCGGCATGGTGGTGAAATGGGACCCGACCGAGCCCTCGAACTGGCGCGCGACGCAGGATCTGTCGAGCTGGCTCGCCGCCAAAGGCCGTATCGCCATCGGCGGTATCGACACCCGCCGCCTGACCCGCGCCATCCGCCAGCAAGGCGCGCCGCATGTGGCGCTGGCCCATGACCCCGAGGGCAATTTCGACGCCGCCGCGCTGGTTGCCGCGGTGCGCGGTTTCAAGGGTCTTGTGGGTCTGGATCTGGCCAAGGACGTGACCTGCGCCCAATCCTATCACTGGGACGAGATGCGCTGGGCATGGCCCGATGGTTTCCAGCGTCAACAAGCCCCCCGCCACAAGGTCGTGGCGCTGGACTACGGCGCCAAGCGCAACATCCTGCGCTGTCTGGCGTCGGTCGGCTGCGATGTGACGGTGCTGCCCGCCAACGCCACCGCCGCCGAGGTTTTGGCGCATAAGCCCGACGGCGTGTTCCTGTCGAACGGCCCGGGTGACCCTGCCGCGACCGGCGCATATGCCGTGCCGATGATCCGTGAAATCCTTGATACGACCGATCTGCCGGTCTTTGGCATCTGCCTTGGCCACCAGATGCTGGCCTTGGCGCTGGGCGCCACCACGATCAAGATGAACCACGGCCACCACGGCGCAAACCACCCCGTCAAGGACAACGACACCGGCAAGGTCGAGATCACCTCGATGAACCACGGTTTCACCGTGGACAGCCAGACCCTGCCCGCAGGCGTGGTCGAAACGCATGTCTCGCTCTTTGACGGGTCGAACTGCGGTATCCGGATGGCCGACCGGCCCGTGTTCTCGGTGCAATATCACCCCGAGGCCAGCCCCGGCCCGCAGGATAGCTTCTATTTGTTCGAGCGTTTTGCCGCCGCCATGGACGCCCGCCGCGCCTGAGCGCGCGCTACGGTCTTAACGTCCGGTTAACCATGCCCATGCAACCTCCCATTTCGGGGGAGGCAAAACATGGCATTGCACGATCGTCAGGACCTGCTGAAAGACGCCACCGCCGCGCGGCTGGAACTGGGCGGGATGCTTTGCGCCGAGGGGCTGATCGACGCGGAAACGCTGGCCCGCCTGCGACGCGACGCGGGGCGTGACGACGCTTGTCTGTTTGACCACCTGACCAAATCGCTTGGCCTGCCACCAGAGATGGTGATGCAGGCACAGGCGCGGCTTTTTGGCACCAGCCTTGTCGATCCCAGCCAAACCCCGCCCGAAGAGCGGCTTTTGCGCGGATTCGAGCCCGACTGGTTGCTGCGCACAGGGCTGTTGCCGTGGCGCTCGGCGGGCAGCACCACAGTTGTGCTGACCGACCGCCCCGAAGGTTTCGAGGAACATCGCCCCGCGCTGGAGGCGCGGCTTGGCCCTGTGAGTATGGCGCTTTGCACCGATGCGGCGCTGCGGGCGGCCACACAGGCGGCGATTGGGCCCGCGCTGGCACAGGCGGCAGAACGCCGCGTCCCGCCCAGCGCCAGCGCGCGCGGGCTGGAAAGCCATCGCTACCTGACGGCGGCCATGGTGACGGTCACGGCAATTGTGGTCCTGACCATGGCGCTGCCACCCTTGGCCTTGCGGCTGGGGCTTTGGCTGGCACTTGCAGTCATTGCCGCGACCGCCACGTTGCGGGTTGCGGCCCTGATTGCGAGCCTCACTGCCCCCCGCCAAAGCACCGCGCCTATGGCCGAGCCGTTGCGTCTGCCGGTCGTCAGCCTGCTGGTGCCGCTTTATCGCGAACGCCATATCGCCGCTCGTCTGGTGACACGGCTCGCGGCGCTGGATTACCCGCGCCACCTTCTGGACATCTGCCTGATCCTTGAAGATGACGACCACATCACGCGCCTGACGCTCGAGGCCGCGGGTCTGCCGCCATGGATGCGCCAGATCGAGGTGCCCTGCGGGTCGATCCGCACCAAGCCGCGCGCCCTGAACCATGCGCTCAACTGCGCCAGTGGCAGCATTATCGGTGTCTATGACGCCGAGGACGCGCCCGCGCCCGACCAGATCCGCAAGGTGGTTTCGACCTTCGCAGCCCTGCCCCGACAGGTGGCCTGCCTGCAGGGTCGGCTTGATTATTACAATAGCCGCAGCAACTGGCTGACCCGCGCCTTTACGCTGGATTATGCGGCATGGTTTCGGGTCATCTTGCCGGGGTTGGAGCGGCTGGGGCTGGTGATCCCTCTGGGCGGCACCACATTGTTTTTGCGCCGCGAGGCGATCGAGGCGCTGGCCGGCTGGGATGCCCATAACGTCACCGAGGACGCCGATCTGGGCCTGCGCATCGCAAGACGCGGCTACAGAACCGTGTTGATCGACAGCGTGACCGAGGAAGAGGCCGTATCACGTCTTTGGCCGTGGATCCGGCAAAGGTCGCGCTGGACCAAGGGCTTTGCCCAGACATGGGCGGTCCACAGCCGCCATCCCACGCGGCTCTGGCGGCGGCTGGGCACGAGACGGGCCTTGGCGGTGCAGGTTATGTTTCTGGGCACGATCTTGCAGCCTCTACTGGCACCCATGATCTGGGTCATGCCCTTTTCCGCCAC
>JAHEBS010000205.1 GCA_024642145.1 Marivivens sp. | reverse complement strand
GGCCGAAGAAGACGGGGATCGCTTTATCGAGATCTGGAACAACGTCTTCATGCAAAACGAGCAGTTCGAGGACGGCACGCTCAAGCCGCTCGAAATGCAATCGATCGACACCGGCATGGGGTTGGAACGGTTCGGCGCGCTTTTGCAAGGCAAGCACGACAACTATGATACCGATCTGATGCGCGCGCTGATCGAGGCTTCGGCCCATGCCACCAGCGCCGATGCCGATGGTCCGGGCAAAACCCATCACCGCGTAATCGCCGACCACCTGCGTTCGACCTCGTTCCTCATCGCCGATGGCGTCATGCCCGCCAATGATGGCCGCGGCTATGTGCTGCGCCGCATCATGCGCCGCGCCATGCGCCATGCCCACATGCTGGGCGCCAAGGATCCCGTGATGCACCGTCTGGTGCCCGAACTGGTCAAACAGATGGGCGCGGCCTATCCGGAACTCGTCAGCGCCCGCGCGCTGATCGAAGAAACGCTTCGCGCCGAAGAAACCCGATTCAAGGCCACACTTGACCGCGGTCTCAAGCTTTTGGACGATGAACTTGACGGGCTGGGCGATGGCGCCGATCTGCCCGGCACGACGGCATTCAAGCTATATGACACCTATGGTTTCCCGTTGGACCTGACGCAGGACGCGCTGCGTGAAAAGGGCCGCGCGGTGGATGTGGCAGGCTTTGACGCCGCCATGGCCGAACAAAAGGCCAAGGCCCGTGCGGCGTGGTCGGGATCGGGCGAAGCCGCCGATCAGACCATCTGGTATGACATTGCCGAAAAGCACGGCACCACCGAATTTCTGGGCTATGACACCGAGGTCGCCGAGGGCCAGATCCTGACGCTGCTGCGGGACGGCGCGCAGACCGGTGACGCGCCCACGGGGGCGGCGGTGCAGATCGTCGTCAACCAGACGCCGTTTTATGCCGAATCCGGCGGTCAGGTGGGTGACACCGGTCTGATCCGCACGGACACCGGCATGGTGCGGGTCAGCGATACCAAGAAAACCGCCGGTGTGTTCATCCACATCGCCACGGTCGAGGAAGGCACGATCCTGCGCGGCCAACCCGCCAAGCTCGAGGTTGCGCATGGTCGCCGCAGCGCGATCCGCGCCAACCACTCGGCCACGCATCTGCTGCATGAGGCGCTGCGCCGCGCGCTGGGTGATCATGTGGCGCAACGCGGCAGCCTTAATGCGCCCGACCGGTTGCGCTTTGACTTCAGCCACGGCAAGGGCCTGAGCGCGGACGAGATCGCGACGGTCGAGGCCGAGGTAAACGGCTATATCCGGCAAAATACCGCCGTCGAGACCCGTATCATGACGCCCGACGATGCCCGTGCGCTGGGCGCGCAGGCGCTCTTTGGCGAGAAATACGGCGACGAGGTGCGCGTCGTGTCCATGGGCACGCAACTGGGGTCCGGCAAGGGCGCGGAGGGCAAGACCTATAGCCTCGAACTCTGTGGTGGCACACATGTGCGCCAGACGGGCGATATCGGTGCCTTCGTCCTGTTGGGCGACAGCGCGTCCTCGGCTGGCGTCCGCCGGATCGAGGCGTTGACCGGCGAAGTCGCCCTTTACCACCTCAAGGAACAAGAGGCGCGGCTCGGCGCCATTGCCGCCGCGCTCAAGGCGCCGGTCGGCGAGGTCGTCGAGCGGGTCAAGGCGCTGATGGACGAACGCAAGGCCCTGCAAAACGAAGTGGCGCAACTGCGCCGCGATCTGGCGATGTCAGGCGGCGCCAAGGCAGAGGCCGCGGCCAAGATGATCAACGGCGTGGCCTTTAAGGCGCAGGTGCTGAGTGGCGTGACCGGCAGGGATCTGCCCGCCCTGATCGACCAGATGAAGGGCGAGATGGGATCGGGTGTTGTGCTCTTGGTCACCGATGCGGATGGCAAAGCCGCCGTCGCTGCTGGCGTCACCGCCGATCTGTCGGGCCGCATCTCGGCAGTCGATGTGCTGCGTGCCGCCGTGACCGAGTTGGGGGGGAAAGGCGGCGGTGGTCGTCCCGACATGGCGCAGGGCGGTGCGGCATCCTCCGCGAACGCCGAGGCCGCTTTTGCCGCCGCCGAGAAAGTGATCGGAGCCTAACATGCCCACCGCACTCTGGATTGCCCATGTCAAAGTCACCGACGAGGCGCGCTACGGCGAATATGCCAAGCGCGCCACCGTTGCCATTGCCGCCCATGGGGGCAAATTTTTGGCCCGTGGTGGCAGATACGAACAACTCGAGGGTAACGACCGCGCCCGCAACGTCGTCGCGCGGTTCCCCAGCCTGCAGGCGGCACATGACTGCTATTTCTCGGCTGCCTACCAAGAGGCACTGAGCCATGCGCGGGATGCGTCCGAACGCGATCTGATGATCGTCGAGGAAATAGAATAGGGGGCGTCCCGCCCCCTCGCGCCTGACGGCGCTCACCCCTTGGGGGTATTTGCCGCCAGAAGAAGGCGGAATTCTTTTGACCCGAAATACCCCGGGGGGGTCCCGAAGGGACGGGGGCAGAGCCCCCTTAACCCTCGGCGCGCGACTGACGCTTGCGCTCGTGCGGGTCCAGATGCCGCTTACGCAGGCGGATCGCATTTGGCGTCACTTCGACCAGTTCGTCATCGTCGATATAGGCGATCGCCTGTTCAAGGCTCATGATCGTGGGCGGGGTCAGGCGCACGGCTTCGTCAGTGCCCGAGGCGCGCACGTTGGTGAGCTTTTTGCCCTTGAGCGGGTTCACTTCGAGGTCATTGTCGCGGCTGTGTTCGCCAATGATCATGCCCTCGTAAACCGGGTCTTGCGGCACGACGAACATCTTGCCGCGCTCTTCGAGGTTCCAGAGCGCATAGGCCACGGCGGTGCCGTTTTCCATCGAGATCAGAACGCCCTGACGACGGCCCTGAATGGCGCCCTTGTGCGGGGTCCAGCCGTGGAACAGGCGGTTCAACACGCCCGAACCGCGGGTGTCGGTCAGAAATTCGCCCTGATAGCCGATCAGGCCACGCGAGGGCACATGGGCCACGATGCGGGTCTTGCCGGCGCCTGCGGGTTTCATCTCGACCAGATCGCCCTTGCGGGGGCCGGTCAGCTTTTCGACCACGGCGCCGGTATATTCGTCATCGACGTCGATGGTGACTTCTTCGACCGGCTCCATCCGCACGCCACCTTCGTCACGGAAAATCACCTGCGGGCGCGAGATCGACAGCTCGAACCCTTCGCGGCGCATGTTTTCGATCAAAACGCCCATCTGCAATTCGCCACGACCCGCAACCTCGAAAGCCTCGCCGCCGGGGGTGTCGGTAACTTTGATGGCTACGTTGGTTTCGGCCTCTTTCATCAGACGCTCGCGAATGACGCGGCTCTGCACCTTTTTGCCGTCACGACCGGCCAGCGGGCTGTCGTTGATGCCGAAGGTGACCGAGATGGTCGGCGGGTCGATGGGTTGGGCGGGGATCGCAACCTCGACCGAGGTATCACAGAGCGTATCGGCCACGGTGGCCTTGGTCATGCCGGCCAGCGTCACGATGTCACCGGCCTCGGCCGCGTCGATCGGCTGCTGCGACAGGCCACGGAAAGCAAGGATCTTGGTCACGCGGAACTGCTCGATCCGCTCGCTCTTGCGCGACAGCGCCTTGAGCGTGTCGCCCACCTTGCACACACCGCTTTCGACGCGGCCGGTCAGGATACGCCCGATAAAGGGGTCAGCCGACAGCGTGGTGGCCAGCATGCGGAAGGGTTCGGTCTTGGCGGCGATCTGCTTGGGCGGCTCGACATGGCGCAAGATCAGGTCAAAAAGCGCGCTCAGGTCCTTGCGCGGGCCATCCAGTTCCAGATCGGCCCAGCCGGCACGCCCCGACGCATAGATATGCGGAAAATCCAGTTGTTCGTCATTGGCGCCAAGGTTGGCGAAGAGGTCGAAGCATTCGTCCAGCGCGCGGTCGGCCTCGGCATCGGGTTTGTCGACCTTGTTCAGCACGACGATGGGTTTCAGGCCCAGCGCCAGCGCCTTGGAGGTGACGAACTTGGTCTGCGGCATCGGGCCTTCGGCGGCGTCGACCAAGAGGCAGACACCATCGACCATGCTCAGGATGCGTTCGACCTCGCCGCCAAAGTCGGCGTGGCCGGGCGTGTCGACGATGTTGATCCGCGTGCCCTTCCACTCGACCGAGGTCGCCTTGGCAAGAATCGTGATGCCGCGTTCGCGCTCGATGTCGTTGGAATCCATGGCGCGTTCGGCAACGGCCTGATTATCGCGGAAGGCGCCCGATTGCTTGAGAAGC
>JAHEBS010000046.1 GCA_024642145.1 Marivivens sp. | reverse complement strand
TGATGGCGAACCGCAAATCACCCGCCCACCAAAGCCAGAACGCCAGCGCCGCCAAGGCCAAGAGATGCACGACCGGCGCGTAGATCGCGGCGGCGCGGTCGGCCAATGAATTGTAGCGGGACCGCGATTGCTCGGCCACGGTCACCAGTCCTGCCAGCCGCTGCAACAGCGTGTCGCGGCCAACGGCGGTGGCGCGCAGGGTCAACATGCCCGTCAGATTGACCTCGCCCGCGCGCAGTTCTGCCCCCGGACCGATGGCCACGGGGTCGCTCTCGCCGGTCAGAAAGGCGCGGTCGATGTCGCTCTCTCCGGTTTCGACAATGCCATCGACCGGGACACGCGCACCGGGGCGTATCGCAACGCGGTCGCCAACGGCCAATGCGCTGACCCTCACCGATTCCGGTCCATGATCGCCGATACGCAGTGCGACAGGCACCTCGCGCGCGGCAAGCTCGGTCGCGGCGGATCGGGCCACCGAGCGCATACGCTGGTCCAGATAGCGACCGGCGAGCAGGAAGAAGGTCAACGAAAGGGCCGCGTCGAAATAGGCCCGTTCGCCCCCAAGCGCGGTTTCATAGAGCGACATGCCAAGCGCAAGCGCGATGGCAAGCGAGATCGGCACGTCCATATTCAGGCGCCGCACGCGCAGCGCGGCAAAGGCGTTGGCAAAGAAGGGGCGCGCAGAAAAGCCCGCGGCGGGCAGGGCAATCAGTGCCGAAATCCAGTGGAACATCAGCCGCGTTTCGCCCTCGGCACCGGACCAGACCGCGACCGACAGCAGCATGACGTTCATCATGGCAAAACCCGCCACGCCCAGACGCATCAACAGATCACGCGCCACGCGATCGCTTTCGCCCGCGTTCAGCGTCGCGCCGTCCAGATGCTGGGCCTCATAGCCAAGCGCGGCCAGTGCGGTGATCACCGTTTCTGCCGTGATCTCGGGGCGGGCGTGGACGATGGCGCGCTTGCGGGTCAGGTTGACGCGCACATCGCTGATGCCGGCTGTCTTGATCAGCCCGCGCTCGACGGTCGAGATACAGGCCGCGCAATGCACCGCCGGCAGGTGGAACTGCATCACCTGATCGCCTGCGGCGGCCTGACCCTGCGCGCGGCCAAGCCCTTCGGGCGGGACCACGCAGGCCGGACAGACAGCGGCGGGTTCAATCATGGTCATCAGATCAGTCCTTGATATGGACCACGATGCGCTGCTGGAAATGCGTGCCGTCCTTGGCCGTTGCCTCCATACGGAAATTCCACTGACCGGGGCCTGCGGTGATCGGCGCGCGGTAGACGCTGCCATCAAAGACAAAGACCGGCGTTTGGTCGTCGCGCACGGTCGTGGGCCGACCAAAGGTGCCTTCGATCGTGGCGGCCTCGACGGGGTTGCCCGCGGTATCGGTGATCGAGATCACCAATTCCCCATTTGCCTCGTCCGCGCGCACGGTCCAGCCCAGCGCAAGCTGAGCGGTGCGTTCTTGATCGAATGTCTGGCTGGCGACGTAAGAATCCTTGACCTCTAGACCCGGAAAAGTGCGCACCGCCTGCACCGCCAGCACGGTATTGACCGCGATGATAACGATGAAAAACGTCGAGATGATCGCAAAGAACTTGGGTCCGGTGATGGGGCCTCTGAATAGACCGGTCATCTTATCTTACCTTTCCAGTGAAATATGAGTCCGCCGAGGCGCGCTCGGACGATTCTAGATCCTGCACCCAAAACCGCAAAACAGTTCGTTCGGCAGTTGCGGCAGGGCTGCCGGCATCGGCGGTGATATAGACACGGACCTGCAACATCTGGTCTGCCGGCACCTCGACAACGCGGGCCTCGCTGCCCTCGACGCTCAGCCAAAGCCTTTCGGTCGAGGTCTGCGAAAACACGAATTTATGCGCCTCGCCGTTCTTGTTGCGGATGCGAATGTCATAGGTATTGCGGATCGAGCCGTCCGACATGGTGACAAAGGTCGGATTGCGCACAGGGGCCACGGTGATGTCGATGTCGGCACGCACGAACAGCGCAAAGACCATGGCCAGACCAAAGGCCGACCAGAGCGCGGTGTAGAAAATCGTGCGCGGGCGCAGCACATGCCGCCAGATCGGCGTCTTTTTCATGCCTTCGCGTTCACGCGTCTCGTCTTTGAGCGCGAGGTAATCCACCAGCCCGCGTTCGCGGCCCATCTTGGTCATGATGTCGTCGCAGGCATCGATGCACAGACCACAGGTGATGCATTCCATCTGCTGTCCGTCGCGGATGTCGATGCCCATCGGGCAGACGTTCACGCAGGCCATGCAATCGATGCAATCGCCGGCGTTGGGGTCTGATGCCTTGCCCCGCGGTTCGCCCCGCCAGCCACGGTAGCCGATGGTGATGGTGTCTTCGTCCATCATTGCCGCCTGAATGCGCGGCCACGGGCAGGCGTAGATACAGACCTGTTCGCGTGCGATGCCACCAAAGAAAAAGGTCGAGGCGGTCAGGATCGCCATGGTCGTATAGGCCACCGGATGGGCGGTCCCGTTGACCAGCGCCACCGCCAGTGACGGCGCATCGGTGAAGTAGAAGACCCAAGCCCCGCCAGTCGCGAGGCCGATCAGCAGCCAGACGACCCATTTCGTCAGACGCAGGCGCAGCTTGTTCAAGCTCCATTTGGCGCGGTGCAACCGAAGACGCGCATTGCGGTCGCCCTCGATCCAGCGCTCTACCAGTATGAAAAGGTCGGTCCAGACGGTTTGCGGGCAGGCATAGCCACACCAGACACGCCCGAGGGCCGAGGTGAACAGAAACAGCCCCAACCCCGCCATGATCAGCAGGCCCGCGACGAAATAGAATTCGTGCGGCCAGATCTCGATCCAGAAAAAGAAAAAGCGGCGCCCCGCCAGATCGACCAGAACGGCCTGATCGGGCATTTCAGGCCCGCGATCCCAGCGGATCCACGGGGTCAAGTAGTAGATGCCCAGCGTAAAGAGCATGATTCCCCATTTCAGATTGCGGAATCGGCCACTGACCCGCTTGGGGAAAATGGGCTCTCGGGCGGCATAAAGAGGGGTGTCGCCTTGTGACATGCTGAACGCCTAACGTTTTTCTGCCCTGTTCTAAGGTTCAAGGGCGGCTTGTTGCATTGATCCACATCAAGTGCCTTTGCCCTCGCCGATCAAAGGGCGGGTGAACAAATCACGCTTTGGTGAACGGCCTTGGCCCAAAAAAAATACCCCCGGCGGTGGGTCGCCGGGGGTAGCTGTTCCAGACGGGACGGGGTTATTCGCCGCCGCCCAACTGGTGGACATAGATCGCGACGGCATTGACCTCGGCTTGGGTCAAGCCGCCGTCACGGAAGGCTTCGCTCCATGCGGGCATCACACCGAAACGGGCGTTCTTGACGGTTTGGGTGATCGTGGCCGCATCGCCGCCATAGAGCCATAGCGCATCGGCAAGGTTGGGTGCGCCCACCATGCGGTCGCCCTTACCGTCTTCGCCATGACAGGCCGAACAATTGTCCAGAAAGACCTGCTGTCCGGCCGCTGCGGCGGTCGCGTCGGCCTCTTGGCCCGATAGCGCGCGGACATAGGCCACGACATTGGCGATTTCCTCATTGCTCAGGATGTCGCCAAAGGCGGGCATCTGGCTAAACCGCGCGTCGGGCGAGCTTTCGTTGCGCACGCCGTTCGAGACGGTATAGGCGATGTCCACAACCGAGCCGCCCCAAAGCCAGTCGTCGTCCGAGAGCGTGGGATAGCCCGTGGCGCCCATGCCTTCGTTGCCGTGGCACTGCACGCAATTGGTGCGGAAGACGGCACCGCCCGCATTCACGGCATAGCTGTAGAGCGCGGGGTTGGCGGTCTGTAGCGTTGCCAGATCGGACGCTGCCAACGCCGCGTTGTTGGGGGCGTTCTGCGCCTCGACCGCGGCGATATCTGCCGCGACCTGACCACGGGTGGAAAAGCCCTTGTAGCCTTCGGTGGCGCCCGTCAGCAAAGGCCAAGCGGGATAGGCCACCGTGTACCACAGGCCCCAGCCAATGGTCACATAGAACACCCAGACCCACCAGCGCGGCAGGGGGTTGTTAAACTCCTGAATGCCGTCCCATTCGTGGCCGGTGGTTTCGACCTGTTGCTTTTTGTCGTTCTTGCTCATGGTTGAGCCTCCGGATTCAGGGTCGCGTTGGTCCCGCCGGCGGTTTCGCCAAGGGGTGCGTCGTCATTTCGGAACACGGTGTTGGCGGCCTCGGCCTGCGCCTTGCGGGCGCCGGGGCGCCACGCAAAGAGGATGGCGCCTATGAAAAAGGCCGTCATCGCCGCCAGAAACCAGCTGTCCGCGAAGTGCCGCAAAAGGGTGTAGAGCTCCATCGTGCCCTCCTTTAGCGGCTCGCGTCCGGCGTGAAGGTCGAGAAATCGACCAGCGTGCCCAACATCTGCAGATAGGCCACCAGCGCATCCATTTCGGTCAGTTCGGGCTGGCCGTCAAAGTTACGCACGTTGACCTTGTCGCCATAGCGCTCGATCAGACCCGAGGCATCGCCGAACGGGTCGGCCTGCACCACAAAGTCAGCCGCGGCGTTTTCGATCTGATCGTCGGTATAGGGGACCCCGACAGCACGGTTGGTGGCCAAGAGATCGGCGATATAGGTCGGCTCGATCCGCTGGTTCATCAAGAAGCTGTATTTGGGCATCACCGAGGCCGGCACCACCGCTTGCGGGTTGCGCAGGTGATCGACCTGCCATTCGTCCGAATACCGACCGCCGACGCGGGCAAGATCGGGCCCCGTGCGTTTGGAACCCCACTGGAAGGGGTGGTCGTATTGCGACTCGGCGGCAAGGCTGTAGTGGCCGTAACGCTCGGTCTCGTCGCGCATCGGGCGGATCATCTGGCTATGGCACAGATAGCAGCCCTCGCGCAGATAGATGTCGCGTCCGGCCAGTTCCAGCGGCGTGTAGGGACGCATCCCCTCGACGTCCTCGATGGTATTTTCGAGGTAGAAGAGAGGCGCAATCTCGACGATGCCGCCGATGGTCACGACCAAGAGGCTGCCGACAAGCAGAAGGGTCGCGTTCTTTTCGATTACCTTGTGACGGTCAAGAATACCCATTTTACCGTCTCCTTATTCGGCCGGGGTGGCGACAGCGGCAGGAACGTCCTTGCCGAATGCCGTCTTCCAGAGGTTGACGCACATGACCAACGCACCGGTGAGGTAAAGCACCCCGCCAAGGCCACGGACGATGTACATCGGGAACTTCGCGGCAACGACGTCAGCAAAGCTGTTGACGAGGAAACCGTTGGCATCGACTTCGCGCCACATCAGGCCTTCCATGATGCCGGTGACCCACATCGAGGCGGCGTAGAGAATGATGCCGATCGTGGCGAGCCAGAAGTGGATGTTGACCAGACGCAGGCTATAGAGGCCGGCCTTGTTCCACAGTTTGGGCGTCATGAAATAGAGCGCGGCAAAGGTGATCATGCCGTTCCAGCCCAGAGCGCCAGAGTGGACGTGGCCGATGGTCCAGTCGGTGTAATGCGACAGCGAGTTGACCGCGCGGATCGACATCATCGGACCTTCGAAGGTCGACATGCCGTAGAAGCCGAGCGAGATCACCATCATGCGGATGATCGGGTCGGTGCGGATCTTGTCCCACGCGCCCGAAAGCGTCATCAGGCCGTTGATCATGCCGCCCCATGAAGGCATCCACAGGATCACCGAGAACACCATGCCCAGCGTCGAGGCCCAGTCGGGCAGCGCGGTATAGTGCAGGTGGTGCGGGCCCGCCCAGATATAGAGGAAGATCAGCGCCCAGAAGTGGACGATCGACAGCTTGTAGCTATAGACCGGCCGCTCGGCCTGCTTTGGCACAAAGTAATACATCATGCCAAGGAAGCCCGCGGTCAGGAAAAAGCCCACGGCGTTGTGGCCATACCACCATTGCACCATGGCATCTTGCACGCCCGAAAAGACCTGCACCGATTTAGAGCCAAGGATCGACACCGGCAGCGAGAGGTTGTTGACGATGTGCAGCATCGCCACCGTGACGATGAACGACAGGAAGAACCAGTTGGCCACGTAGATGTGGCGTTCCTTGCGCGTCATGATCGTGCCGAGGAAGGCCACCAGATAGGCGACCCAGACGATGGTCAGCCAGATGTCCACATACCATTCGGGTTCGGCGTATTCCTTGGATTGGGTCGAACCCAGCAGGTAGCCGGTCGCGGCCAGAACGATAAACAGGTTGTAACCCCAGAACACGAACCAGCCGAGCTTGCCGCCCCAAAGACGCACGGCGCTGGTGCGCTGGACGATGTAGAACGAGGTGGCGATCAGCGCGTTGCCGCCAAAGGCAAAGATCACCGCCGAGGTGTGCAGTGGGCGCAGGCGGCCAAAGTTGCCCATGCCTTGCAGGAACTCGAAGTTCAGCGAGGGGAAGGCCAACTGGAAGGCGATGAAAGTGCCCACCAGAAAGCCCGCCATGCCCCAAAAGGCCGTAGCGATGACGCCAGCGCGGATCACGCTATCAAAATAGCCCGTCGGCGCAGGGCCCTTGGCATCGCCCACATGGCGCACGTTCCAGACAAAGAGGCCACCGGCCACCAGAAAGACGATGATGCCGTGAACCCGAAAAGCCAGATCATGGCCCCAGTTCGCGGCAAGTGCGGCGGCAAGGGCAATCAACCCCAACGCTGCAATCTTGATCCAATCCCACATATCAAGCGTTCCTTTTTTCTCCCTCTGTTCGGGCAGAGGGCAATTGAGCTTAGCCAGCGGTTTTTCAGAGTGCCCGCCTTTGCGCATTGATCCATATCAAGTTCCCGATTTCCGACAGTTGTTATGAAGATCCCAGCCGGGGCGTGGTTCCGGCGCGGGAGGATGCCGGCCATGGGCTATAAAACGATCGCCGTGATTGTGACGGACAGCAGGACCGACGGGCCTGCGCTGATACAGGCCCGCGACCTGGCGCAGCGCGAGGACGCGCATCTTGATGTGCATTGCCTTGCCGTTGATGCCTCGCGCTATGACGCCTTGCCCGCTGGCGCCTCGGCGATTTTGCTGGAAACCGGCGCGGAAGAGGCGCGAGAGCAGGCACAAAGCCTTGTAAAATGGGCGGAAAATTTGCTGGGCCGCGATATCGCCCGTGTGGCGGTAACGGCGGTGGTTTCACCGCAACTGGGTGTCGATGCGGCGTTGGGCCGACTGGTGCGCTATGCCGATCTGGTCGTGGCGACCAAGCCCTACGGCGCGGAACGCAACGCGCTGCACGTGCTGGCTTTCGAGGCGGCCCTCTTCGCCAGCGGCGCGGCGGTCATGGTCGTGCCACGTCACGGCATGCTGCCCGATGCCGGGCTGAAACGAATCGCGGTGGCTTGGAACGAATCCGACGAATCGCTTCGCGCGATTCGCGCCGCGCTGCCGATGTTGCGCCGCGCGGGTCGGGTTGATGTGGTGATGGTCGATCCGCCCAGCCATTCTTCGGAACGGTCAGATCCCGGCGGCCAGATCTGCATGATGCTGGCGCGGCATGGGGTCAAGGCCGAGGTCTCGATCCTGTCGCGCACCATGTACAAAGTATCCGATGTCGTGGCGCGCTTTGCCGCCGAACACGAGGTCGAACTGATCGTCATGGGCGCCTATGGCCACTCGCGGCTGCGCGAGGCCTTGCTGGGCGGCGCCACGCGCGAGTTGCTCGAGCAGACGGAACTGCCGTTGCTAATGGCGCATTGAGTCTTGGAACGGCGGATGGATAGGGGGGGCGTGTGTCCCGCGTCAGGCTATCAGCCCGCCGTCCATGTCGTCGCCGGTTTCCTGCATCAAGAGACGCAAATCGGGAATCACGACCTTGCGTTTGCCCTCAAGCTGAATGATCCCGTCCCCTTTGAAGGCGGACATCTGACGGCTTACCGTTTCCAGAGTCAGGCCAAGGTAATCGGCCATGGCCTCGCGCGTCAGCGGCAGGTCGATGGTCAGGGGGCCATCAATGTTGGACAGGCCCACGGTGGTGCTGCGGCGGGCAATGATGACCAGCAGGCTTGCGATCTTTTCGCGTGCGGTCTTGCGGCCAAGGACCAGCATCCATTCGCGCGCGGCGTCCAATTCATCCAGCGTCATGTCCAGCAGGCGTTCCGCCACATTGGGCATCACGCGGATCAACTGCTCAAAGGGCTTGCGGCGGAAACAGCAAAGCGTCACGTCGCCGATGGCGGTGATATCGTAGGGCGAACGGTCGCGCCCGGGTCGCCCGACGAAGTCAGAGGGCAGCAACAGCCCCACCATCTGCTTGCGCCCGTCTTCCAGCGTCTGGCTGACGGTTGCCACACCGCTGACGACCGAGGCCACAAAGCTCATCTCGTCGCCCGCCCATGCGACAGGCTGGCCCGCTTCGTAGTTGCGGTAATATTTGATCTCTTCAAGACGCGCCAATTCGTCCGCCTCGCAGCGGGCACAGACTGCCCTGTGCCGGATCGGGCACTGGGCGCATTTGATGTCGAGCGACGGCACGTTCATACGACCGGCCCTTTCAGCCATCAGACCAAATATCGCCCCGCTTATCCCTTCTTCCGACAGGAACCGCAATGACTTCGCATGCCCGCCTTCGCGCACTGGGTCTCTTTGACGCACGCGCGCCGCGCTATACCAGCTACCCGCCCGCAAACCACTTTAGCGGCAAAGTGGGTCCCTCGGATACGGCTGCTTGGCTGCGTGCGGTGCCTGCGGGCGCGCGCGTTTCGCTCTATCTGCATGTGCCCTATTGCCGCCGTCTGTGCTGGTTTTGCGCCTGCCGCACGCAGGGCACGACCACCGATCGGCCGCTTGTGCCCTATCTTGGGCTTTTGAAACAGGAACTCGCGCTGGTCAGCGAACATCTGCGGCCCGATGTGGTGCTGAGCCAGATCCATCTGGGCGGCGGCACGCCCACGATCTTGCCGCCCGATATGATTGCCGCGCTGGGGGCCGAGATCCGCGCCTTTCGCCCTTGGGCCGAAGATTTTGAATTTTCAGTGGAAATTGACCCGACCGAGGTGGATGAGCCGCGCCTTGCGGCCCTGCGCGCGGTCGGTATGAACCGCGCTTCGATCGGCGTGCAGGACTTTGACCAGAACGTGCAGGACGCCATCGGTCGCCAGCAGGGATACGAGGCGACCCGCGACGTGGTGGAAATGATCCGCGCCACCGGCGTCAAAAGTCTGAACATGGATATGCTCTACGGCCTGCCGCATCAGACGCGCGAACGTATGGCGGACACGGTGCAAAAGATCTTGTCACTCTCGCCCGACCGCGTGGCGCTCTATGGCTATGCGCATGTGCCATGGATGGCCAAGCGGCAGGTGATGATCCCCGCCGATGCCCTGCCAGATGCCGAGGCGCGGCTGATGTTGTTCGATACGGCCCGCGACCTGTTCATGGCCGATGATTACCGCGAAATCGGCATCGACCATTACGCGCGGCCCGATGACGCGCTGGCGCAGGCGGCGGCCAAAGGCAATCTGCATCGCAATTTTCAGGGCTATACCGATGATGCGGCAGGCGTGCTGATCGGCGTCGGTGCCTCGGCCATTTCGCGCTATCCGCAGGGTTTCGCGCAAAACGCCTCGGCCTCGGCGCGTTACGCGACCGAGATTTCCGAAGGCCGCCTTGCGACCGAACGCGGCCATGGCATGACGGGCGACGATCATCTGCGCGCAAGGATGATCGAAATGCTGATGTGTGATTTTGGCTTGGATTTTGCCGAACTGACCCGCCGCTATGGTGTCGGCACTGCGCAGCTGGTCGCAATGACCGCCCCCATACGTGCGCGGTTCGGCGAGATGTTGCGGGCCGATGATGGTGGGCTGCAACTGACCGATTCCGCCCGCCTGATCGCGCGGCTCGCCGCGCAAGAGCTGGATGCCTATGCCATGCCCGAGGGTCGTCACAGTCGCGCCCTTTGACGGTAGCGCTGTCGCGGGCTAGTCAGGTTCGAAACCGACCGGAGTCCCGCGATGGCCAACCCGCTTTATGATCGTTTGTTTGGCGCCCATGCGGGCCGCGATACGCTGTTTCTGATCGAGCCGGACGGCCATCGCATCAGCCATGCGGCCTTTCTGGCGCGCGCCGCGCGACTGGCCAACACGCTGACGGATCTGGGGCTAGTGGCGGGTGACCGCGTGGCGGCGCAAATCGACAAAAGCGCGGATGCGCTGGCGCTCTATGCGGCCTGCGTTCAGGCAGGATTGGTGTTCTTGCCGCTGAACACCGCCTACATGCCCGCCGAAGTGGAATATTTTGTGTCCAACGCCGGTGCGCGCCTGTTGGTCGCCGCGCCCACCAAAGCAATGGGGCTGATGGCGATAGCGGAAAAACATGGTGCGAGGCTTGAAACCTTGGGCCAAAATCAAAATGGCACATTATCTGACTATGCCGCCGCCGCAAAAGACACATTTGCTACCGTGACGCGTGGCGCGGATGATCTGGCGGCGATCCTTTACACATCGGGCACGACGGGCCGTTCCAAGGGCGCGATGCTGAGCCAAGGCAACCTCTTGTCGAATGCCGAGGTTCTGGCCGCTACTTGGCATTTCACCGCTGCGGACCGCCTGCTGCATGCGCTGCCGATTTTCCATACGCATGGTCTGTTCGTTGCGACCAACATCACCTTGCTTGCCGGAGGGTCGATGATCCTTCTGCCCAAGTTCGACACCGACGACGTTATCCGTTGGCTGCCGGAGGCCTCGACCATGATGGGTGTGCCGACGTTCTACACGCGGCTACTGGACGATGCGCGTTTCACCCATGCGCTGGTGGCGCATATGCGGCTCTTTGTGTCCGGTTCCGCGCCGCTTTTGGCCGAAACGCACCGTGCCTTTGAGGACCTGACAGGGCATCGCATTCTTGAGCGCTACGGGATGACCGAAACCAATATGAACACGTCCAACCCCTATGCGGGCGAACGCCGCCCTGGCACGGTCGGTCCCGCGTTGCCCGGTGTCGAGGTCAAGGTTTGCGATCCGGCTGGCAAGGAACTGCCGCGGGGCGAGATCGGTGTGCTGGAGGTGCGGGGCCCTAACGTGTTCATGGGTTATTGGCAGATGCCGGAAAAAACCGCCGAGGAATTACGCCCCGACGGGTTCTTTATCACCGGTGATCTGGCGACGCAGGGCGCGGATGGCTACGTCACGATCGTGGGCCGCGCCAAGGACCTGATCATTTCCGGCGGGTTCAACATCTATCCCAAAGAGATCGAAGAGGCGCTCGATGAGATGCCCGGCGTGCTGGAAAGCGCGGTGATCGGCGTCGCGCATCCCGATATGGGCGAAGGCGTGGTGGCGGTTCTGGCTGCGATGCAGGGCTTGTCGCCCGATCTGGATGCGATTGCTGCGGCCTTGGCCGATAACCTCGCGCGGTTCAAACTGCCCCGCCGCTATGTGGTTGTGGACGCTTTGCCGCGCAACACGATGGGCAAGGTGCAAAAGGCCGAGTTGCGTCGCAACTACGGCGACAGTTTCGCTAGCCCCAAAGCGCCGTGACCGCGCCATAGGCGACTGCACCTGCCACTGTCGCCAAGGCCACGGATTTGCGCGCCCACCAAAGGCCGCAAACCGCCGCAACCCCTGCGATCAAGGGCAGGTCCAGCCCGCGGGTCTGTAGCTCGGGCAAAACCGATGCCACAAAAAGCGTCGCGATGGCGGCCGCACCTGTGGCCCCAAGAAACCGCGCCAGCGGGCCGCTGCCGCCCATTCCGGGCAGGGGCCACAACATGGGGCCTGCGCGAAACACCCAATTGGCCGCGCCCACCATCAGGGCAAGAATCAACAGATCGCCGCGCATCATGCCCTCCTGATCGCGCCGGTCAGCGCGCCCAGAACAATCCCGCCCAGAATGCCCATGGTCATTGAGAATAGCAGCGTGCCGCCGACGGTGGCCAAGGCCGCGACGACGATCACAGGGACCTCGCGCTTGCCGAGGATCGACAGCAGCAGCGCCAGAAACAGCGCCGCCAGCATAAAGCCCAGCCCCGCGTTGATGGCGGGCCAACGGTCCAGCGCCCCGCCGCCTGCAAAGGCACCCAGTGCTGTGCCACCCACCCAAGACGCATAGGCGCCAAGCGCGATGCCTGTCATGAATCGCTCGGAAAACCGCACCTCGCCCCGTGCGACCGCGCCAAGGGCCGCGGCAAAGACCTCATCGGTCAGTCCAAAACCCCAACCCGCCGCCGATCTGGTCGTAGCATCGCGGCCCGCCCGTTTCAGCAGCGCGGGCCCGTAGACCAGATGCCGCAGGTTCATGGCGATCAGCGTTGCGGCGGATATCAGCAACGGCGCGCCCGAGGTCAAAAGGACCAAGGCCAGAAACTGCGAGGCGCCTGCGTAAATGATCAAGGAGAGGCCGGTGGCCTCGATCCCTGTCAATCCGGCGCGGGTCGCGGCGACGCCAAAGGAAAAAGAAATAGGGAAATAGCCCAGCGCAATGGGCAAGGCCGCCAGCAAGCCTCGCTTGAAAGTTGCGTTTTGCGTCACCTTGTCCCCCTCGCGTCCTTGCCTTGGTAGCCGTGCGGGCGGCTGGGCGGCAAGCGGCTTTTCCTTGCGTGTTGGCAGCTTGCATGCATCTTCTGCGGCAGGTCTGAGGGAGAGCGGAATATGAACGCAGGGATTGTGGCGCTGGTTGCGGCCTATGTGATGAGCCAGTTCTTCCGCGCCTTTCTGGCCGTTCTGACGCCGCTGCTGAAATCCGATCTGGGCGCCACGACCGAGACGCTGGCAACGGCCTCGGCGCTTTGGTTTCTGACCTTCGCCGCGATGCAGATACCCGTGGGCGCGGCGTTGGACCGGATCGGGCCGCGGCGGACAGCGGCGGCGATGTTGGCCGTTTGCGGCGGTGGCGGCGCAGCGCTTTTCGCGTCGGCAACCGCACCTTGGCAGATCGGGGCCGCGATGGCGCTGATCGGCATCGGCTGTGCCCCCGTTCTGATGGCCAGTTATTTCATCTTTGCCCGTGTCTATTCCGCGACGGTTTTCGCCACGTTGGCGGGCGTGACCATCGGCGTCGGGTCTTTCGGCAATATCGGCGCTTCGATCCCGTTGGCATGGGCTGTCGAGGCATGGGGCTGGCGGGCCACGGTCTGGGCGCTGGCCGCGCTGACCTTGGCAATCGCGGGGGCCATTGCCTTGACCGTCCGCGATCCCGAACGGGTCCATCATGACCAGAAGGGTTCGGTCCTGTCGCTCTTGGCCATGCCTGCGCTCTGGCCGATCATGGTGATGATGGCCGTCAACTATGTGCCTGCCGCCGCGATCAGAGGCTTGTGGGCAGGCCCCTATGTGGCCGAGGTCTTTGCGCCCGAACCCGCGACCATCGGCAAGGTAACGCTGGTAATGGGGCTCGCGATGATCGCGGGCAATCTGGCCTATGGGCCGATGGACCGACTGTTCGGCACGCGCAAATGGGTGGTCTTTGGCGGCAATAGTCTGGCGATGGTGGGCTGTTTCGCCTTGGCCATGACCAGCGGCGACAGCCTTTGGACCTCGGGGCTGCTCTTTGCTTGGGTCGGGTTTTTCGGGGCCTCTTTCCCGATGATCCTCGCCCATGGTCGTGCGTTGATACCGCCGCATATGACCGGACGCGGGGTGACCTTGCTGAACCTCTGCTCGATCGGAACGGTCGGGGTGGCGCAATATGCCACTGGCCCGCTGTTCGAAAGGGCGCGTGCGGCCACGGCCGATACCGCGGGGGCCTTTGGGCTGCTGTTTGCCGCATTCGGCGGGCTTTTGCTGATCGGGCTGGTGGCCTATCTTTTCGCGCAGGATAGAACCGACTGATCGCGTTTTGGCCAACCGCAGACGCCACGCCATTGCGGACCCACACAGAAAACCATGCGACGCCTTTCGGGGGTGACCGCGAACGTGGTGCGCGCATAACCGTCTCTTTGCACAGTCAGAACCCTTTTCGGCGCTGATTTTATGCGCTAACAGACCGCGTCCCTTAAGAACAAGGACGGAATCTGGAGGCCCCCCATGGGTTACAAGGTCGTCGTCGTCGGTGCCACGGGCAACGTTGGCAAGGAAATGCTGAACATCCTCGCTGAGCGCGAGTTTCCGGTTGATCAGATCGCGGCGTTGGCGTCGCGCAAATCGCTGGGAACCGAGGTCAGCTTTGGCGACAAGACCCTCAAGACCCAAGACCTCGACACCTTTGATTTCAAAGGTTGGGATATCGCGCTTTTCGCCATCGGGTCGGATGCAACCAAGATCTATGCGCCCAAGGCCGCTGCCACTGGCTGTGTGGTGATCGATAACTCGTCGCTCTACCGCTATGACCCCGACGTGCCGCTGATCGTGCCCGAAGTGAACGCGGACGAGGTGGTCAAATACACAAAGAAAAACATCATCGCCAACCCCAACTGCTCGACCGCGCAGATGGTTGTGGCGTTGAAGCCCCTGCATGACCGCGCCAAGATCAAGCGCGTTGTCGTATCGACCTATCAGTCGGTTTCGGGCACGGGCAAAGAGGCGATTGACGAGCTTTGGAACCAGACCAAGGGCATCTATGTCCCCGGTCAAGAGGTTGCCCCGAATGTCTACCCCAAGCAGATCGCCTTCAACGTGATCCCGCAAATCGACGTTTTCCTTGATAGTGGCGACACCAAGGAAGAATGGAAGATGGCGACCGAGACCAAGAAGATCCTCGACAAGTCGATCAAGGTCACCGCGACCTGCGTCCGCGTGCCGGTTTTTGTCGGTCACTCCGAGGCGGTGAACGTCGAGTTCGAGGAGTTCCTTGACTGGGAAGAAGCGACCGAAATCCTGCGTGAGGCGCCCGGTGTGCTGGTCGTGGATAAGCGCGAAGCCGGTGGCTATGTCACGCCGATCGAATGCGTTGGCGACTATGCCACCTATGTCAGCCGTATCCGTCAGGACAGCACGATCGACAATGGTCTGAACTTTTGGTGCGTGTCCGACAACCTGCGCAAGGGCGCGGCCCTGAACGCGGTGCAGATCGCCGAGGTTCTGGGGCAGAAGTGCCTGAAAAAGGGCTGAGCTTCACCGCCAGACCCGATAAGCGCCCTGCCTGATCGGCGGGGCGTTTTCGTTTGGGCCATGTCCCACTTGCCAGCGTGCCGCTGCCTCGCCAGAAAGGGCGGGGCGCGTTGGGCGCGGGGGAGACTATGATGCAGATCGGCCTGAACATGCCGCCGCAGTTCCGTGTCTATGCGGCCTTTGGCACCTATGCCTTCGGTTTGGGCAATATTTTCCCGCGCATTCCCGAAATCCAACGTCAGCTTGATGTGGGCGAGGGCCTATTGGGGGCCTCGCTGATCGGGCTGCCCGTGGGCACGCTGGTCGGTCTGACCGTGGCCGCGCCTATTCTGGCGCGCATCGGGTTTCGCGCGGTTCTCTTGTGGATCAACCTTGCGATCCCGTTCTTTGCGGCGATCGCCATACACGCGATGACCCCCGCGCTGTTCTTTGCGCTTTTGCTGCCCATGGGCTTTGCCACGGGCCTGATCGAAACCGTGGTCAATGCCGAGGCGGATCGTGTCGAACATGCCATCGGGCGGCGGATCATGAACCGCGCCCATGCTTTCTGGAGCTTTGGTTTCTTCGCCGCCGCGCTGTTCGGCGCGACGATGGCGGGTTTGGGCGTCAGCCCCCAATGGCAGCTCATACTGGCGGTTTTCATCACGGGCGCGTTGATCACGCTGCTATTGGGCGGTTTTACCCCCGCCCCCAAACGCCAGAACGCAGGGTCCGAGGCCAAGGCGCCTCTGGTGGCGCTGCCCAATACGGGGATCATGATCTTGGTCGCCGTCACGCTGAGCGCCATGTTGATGGAGGGCGCGGGGCTGGATTGGTCAGCGATCTATATGCGTGACAGTTTTGACGCGACCAAGTTGCAGGGCGGTCTGGCGGTAGCGGCCTTTGTCGGTGCGCAGGCCGCGACGCGGTTCTTTGCCGATCATTTTGTCGAACGGCATTCACCGGCGCGGGTGGCGCGCTTGCTGCTGGTTCTGGTCTTTGTCGGATGCATGACCGTTTCGCTGTCGCCGTGGCAACTGGTGGCCTACGCGGGGCTCGCGCTGATGGGCGTGGGCACCAGCGCGATTTTCCCCTTGGCGATGTCGGCTGCGGCGCAGCGGCATGATCGACCAGCGGTGGTCAATATCGCCGCGCTGGCCCAAACGGCCTTTGTGACATTCCTGATCGGACCGCCCCTGTTGGGATTTCTGGCCGAGGCATGGGGCATCCGCAGCGTCTATGCCGTGGGTC
>JAHEBS010000045.1 GCA_024642145.1 Marivivens sp. | reverse complement strand
AATTGTTGTCAGCGCAGTTGCCACGGTCTCGGCGTCTTGCCCCGCAGGCGCGCCCATCATCAAGATCCGGATCACGGGACCGATCTCGCGCGCGGCCAACCAGAGCATATAGCCCGCAATCAGCAGCGTCACCGCAGGATCGACCCAATACCAACCCAGCCACAGGATCATCACCCCAGCGAGGATCGCGGCAACCGAGGCGGCAGCATCGGAAAGATTGTGCAGAAACGCTGCACGGATATTGAGGCTGTTGCGGCTCATTGCAAAGGTCAGCGCGGCCGTCGCAAGGTCGATGCCAAGCGCGAGAATCGAGATCAGGACCATGGGCCAGCCCTTGACCGGTTCGGGCAGAAGCAGCCGATGGATCGCCTCGCCGCCCAGCCAGATTCCTATCAAAATCAACGCGGTATAGTTAACCAGCGCCGCAACGATTTCCGCCCGCCCATAGCCAAAGGTCATCCCTTCGTCAGCGGGTCGCCGTGCTACGCGCCGTGCGACATAGGCTATGACCAATGCGCCCGCGTCCGACAGGTTGTGCAGCGCGTCGGCAATCAGGGCGAGGCTGCCCGCAAGAATACCCCCCGCGATTTCGGCAAGCGTCAGCACGACATTGACGACGATCGCCGCCAACAGCCGCCCGTCGCCCGTTGCAGGGTCGATGTGATGGTGGTGGCCGTGATGGCTATGGTCGTGGTGTTCGGTCATGTCCCTAATCCGACGGCAGCAGCACGGCCTCGACACGGCGGTTGGCCGCGCGACCTTGGTCCGTCAGATTGGTGGCGATGGGCGAAAGATAACCCATCCCCGCCGCGGTCAGCTGTCGTGCATCGGCCCCATAATCGGCCACCAGCCGCGCCAGCACCTCGGAGGCGCGTTGGCGGGACACTACGATATTGGCCTCGAGCGACCCCGAGGCATCCGTATGCCCCACCAGCACCACCTGTGCGGCAGGATGCTCAGCCAGATAGGCGGCAAGGTCACCAAGACTTTGATAACGGCCCTGATCAAGCGTCCGCGCGCCGGTCGCAAACACCAGATCCGCCAGCACCACATGGCCATCGGCCTCAAGCTGCGCCCCCAGATCGCCCAAAGGTGCGGTCCCTGCGCTGGCAAGCGGCGTTGCGGTAACGGCGGGCACCGCCAGATCCGGCAGGGCCACCTCGGCGGGGCTGGATCGTGTCAGGGTCGTGATCTGCACAAAACCTGTGCGCGACGAATGGCTGACCAGAACCGCGCGCAGTTCGTCGCCACGGATTGCGGCCAGATAATAAAAGCTGCCCAGATCGACATACATGACGGGCGGCGGCACCACGTCGATACCAAAGCGGAAGTCGAAACCACCGCAGGTATCGGTATCGCATTCAAAAAGCGTCTCGAAGCCCTGCCGTGCCAGCGCCTCGCGCACGGGAGCGACAATCTGCAGGCTGGTGATGCCGGCGGCACCGATTTGCCAGACCTGCCGTTCCACACGGCCCTCGCCATGGCGATGCGCAATCGCGCCGTCCGCAAAGGGGCCGATGGGCATGTCAAAACTGGCGGGTTCGCTGATCTCGTCCGAGGCCAAGCGCGCGGACTGCGGCAAACCAAAGTCCTCGGCCCAGGTCGGTTGCGCAAAAATCAACAGCACGGCGAGCCAACGGCCCGCCCGCGCGATGCGCGACCCAAGTCCTGCGCTAGCGGCCATCGCCTTGGCCCTCCGGCTCGATGCGGTAGTGATACCTTCCCACAGCCGCGAACCCGAGGGAAGCGTAGAGCGCGCGCGCCGTCTGGTTGGCCTCGGTCACCACCAGCGACAGAACCGCCGCGCCTTGTGCCTCGGCCCAACGCGCCGCCGCCACGACCAACGCGCGCCCGATACCCTGCCGTCGCATTTCGGTCAGGACCTCCAGCGCATGGAACATCGCCACATCACCATCGACGCCGCAAAAGACTACCCCGCCAGGCAATTCGATGGCGGCATGTGGGCCAGCAACACGCGCCATCACGCCAAGCCGCCCCTTGCCGATCCCGCCGCAGGCCCAGACTGCCTCGGCCGCCGCAGATGGTGGCCAATGGGCCTGTCCGTCAGTCTGGCCACCGACCGCCGCGCAAGGTGCTGCGTAAAGGATCACCGGATCCTTCACCTGATACCCCGCTTCGTCCAGCATCTGATCCAGTGCGGGTTCGCCATTACGGATCAGGAACAACGACTTTTGTCCCATTTCGCGCATGGCGGTCGCCGCACGGTCGATATCCGCCAAGGTAAACGGACCCTCGGCCGAAGCCGCGCTGACCCGCCCGCCACCGCCCTTGCCGCGCCGCAGACGGAATGCGCCATCAACCCATGTTTCGGCCGCGGGCCATGTCGCATCGATGGCCGAGAAATAGCGAAGGGCTGGTGGCAGGGTCATTTCTGTGGAAACAACGCTGCCAGACGCACCATGGCGGCATCGACCGCCGCCGGATCTGGGCCACGCAGGACCAGATTGGTGCCATAGACCCCGTCCTTGTAAAAAGGATAGGACCCGATCGAAAGGTCAGGATGCGCCTCGGCAAAGGCGGTCAGCGCAGTCGCGACCTCGCCCTCGCCGCGCATCACCCGCCAGCTTTGCGACACAAGCGGCGCGCCGCCTGTCAGCGTGGCAAGCACCGAGGCAACCATGGCCTCGAACACCGCCGGCACCCCTGCCATGACATGGACATTCCCCAGCGAGAATCCGGGCGCTGCGCTGACAGGGTTATCGATCAGCGCCGCGCCGTCAGGTATCCGCGCCATGCGCAGCCGCGCTTGGTTCAGTTCTTGCCCGCTGCGGTCGTAATGGGCCTGCAAAATCGCGCGCGCATCGTCGCGCACGCTGATGGCCACGCCAAAGGCCTTTGCGATGCATTCGGCGGTGATGTCATCATGCGTGGGGCCAATGCCGCCCGATGTAAACACGTGGTCATGGGCCTCGGACAGCGCCCGCACCGCAGCCGTGATCGCGGCAGGATCATCTGCGACGACCCGCGCTTCGGCCAAGTTGATCCCCTTGCGCGTCAGCGCCTGCGCCAGAAAATGCAGGTTCGAATCCCGCGTCCGGCCCGAAAGGATCTCATCGCCGATCACCAGCATCGCCGCGGTCGGATTGGTCATGGGGCACCTCCTGTCAGATTTATAGGCAGGCACGGCTCCGCTGACCAGCGCCCGCAGGTCTGGCATCGGCGCGGATTTTCGCCTATGTGGCGGTAGGAATTAAGAGGACGACGACGTGGAAAAGCATCGCGGCAGGCTGACCAGTGACGGCATTCGCATTCACGAGGCTGCGGAATTCGAAGGCATGCGCCGTGCTGGCCGTCTGGCCGCCGAAATCTTGGACCGTTGCATCCCGCTGGTCGCGCCGGGCGTGACCACGGGCGCCATAGATGCCGCTATTCAGGCCATGGTCGAAGAGGCCGGCGCCATTTCGGCCACCATCGGCTATCGCGGTTATCAGCACGCCAGCTGCATCAGCGTGAACCACGTTGTCTGCCACGGCATTCCCGGTGCGCCGATCCCCGCCCGTGGCAAGGAGACCGTGTCGCGCAGTCTGGAAAAGCGTCGCGCCGATGACGTGCTGCGTGACGGCGATATTCTGAACATTGACGTCACCGTGGTGGTGGACGGCTGGTATGGCGACAGTTCGCGCATGTATATCGCGGGCACGCCGCTGCCAGCCGCGCTGAACCTGATACAGGTCACCCATGACGCGCTGATGATCGGGATCGAAACCGCCCGCCCCGGCATGACCTTTGGCGACATCGGCGCGGCCATCCAGACCTATGTCGAAAAGAATGGCATGTCGGTGGTCCGCGATTTCTGCGGCCATGGGCTGGGCCGCGTGTTCCACGCGCCCCCCAACGTGTTGCACTATGGCCGTCCCGGCACCGGCGCCACGCTGGAAGAAGGCATGTTCTTTACCATCGAGCCCATGGTGAACCTTGGCCGCGCCGAGACCGTGGTGCTGATGGATGAATGGACCGCCGTCACCGCCGACCGCAATCTCAGCGCCCAGTTCGAACATTCAGTGGGGATCACCGCAACTGGCTGCGAAATTTTCACGCAAAGCCCCGCCGACCGGTTCCACCCGACCTACTGAGCCTCGAGCATCGTGATCCATGTGTCGCCGTAGCGGCGCTGGTCCAACACGGCGAACCCCTCGGGCGCGGCCATGGCTGCGTTTTCTTCCCAGACGATCAGCGCGTCCTGCGCGATCCAGCCGCCCACCCTTGCCGCACCAAGCGCCGTTTGCCCCAGACCCTTGCCGTAGGGCGGGTCCAGAAACAGCAGATCAAAGGGCGCGCCCGCATTCGGCCCCAGACGTGTGGCATCGCGCGCCGCCAGAATGGCATCGGCCTCGCGTCGGCATTTGGCGATGTTTTCGCGGATCAGACGTTGCGCCACGCGCCCGTCATCGACCAAGGTCGCATGGATCGCACCACGGCTAAGCGCCTCGAGCGCCAAGGCGCCGGTGCCCGCAAACAGATCCAGAACCCGCGCTCCGGTCACCGGATCGCCGAAGCGGCCCCCCAACAACACATTGAACAGGCTTTCGCGCACCCTGTCCGAGGTCGGGCGCAGATGCGCGCCCGGATCGCCCTTGCCAACCGAGGCGAGCGCAAGTCCGCGATGGGTGCCGCCGATGATCCTCACGCCTTCAAGAGCGCCTTGAGATCAGTCGCGGGGTCACACATCACCGCAGGCGCGGGCGACTTGCCCGCCTCGATCAGACGTTTGCCCACCATGTAATCGCGACCCGCATTCATCGCATCAACCGCAACCAGCCGATCGCCGCGATAATACCAATGCACCGCATGACCGGATTCCTCGCCCAGTTTGACATGCACCGCATCATAGCCGGTGTTCAGGCCCGCAATCTGCAGCTTGCAATCATATTGATCTGACCAGAACCACGGGCGCGGCACATAGGCCTGATCCTGGCCCATGATGTTGCGCGCCACAGCCTCGCCCATGTCGATCGCATTTCCCACGCTTTCCAGCCGGATACGCGCGCCTTCGTGTTCACAAGAGGCGCAATCGCCCGCCGCCCAGATCACAGGGTCGGACGTGCGGCAGTGGGTATCGGTCCAGATACCGTTGTCGATGGTCAGGCCCGCGGCCTCGGCCAGTGCCGCGTTGGGGGTGATGCCCACGCCGACGATCACGAAATCGACGGCGATTTCCGAACCATCCCCTAGACGCGCTGCGGCAACGCGACCCTCGCCAGTCAGGCGTTCCAGCCCCACGCCCTCGCGTATATCGACGCCATGTGCGCGATGAAGCGCGCGGAAATAATCCGAGGTCTGCGGGCTGGCCACGCGCTGCAAGATGCGGGGCGCCATTTCGATCAGCGTGACCTTGAGCCCCTTTTTCGCGGCGACCGCCGCCGCCTCGAGCCCGATATAGCCGCCGCCCACGATCAAAAGACGCCGACCCTCGGCAAATTCGGGTGCCATGGCATCGACATCGGCCAAGGTGCGGACCGTGTAGACGCCAGCCAAGGCACCGCCAATCGCGGCGGGCAAACGGCGCGGTGTGGAACCGGTACAGAGCGCCAGATGGTCATAGGCAAGACGCGAGCCGTCCGAAAGCGCGACCTCGCGCGCGGCACGGTCGATCGCGGTGGCGCTGGTCGATAACCGCAGGTCGATCCCATGTTCGGCGTAGAATTCGTCCTTGCGCAACAGCAACCGGTCCAGCCCCATTTCGCCCAACAGATAGGCCTTGGACAGTGGCGGGCGCTGATAGGGTGCGACAGGTTCGTCGCCAACAACGGTGATCTGGCCGTCAAAACCCTCGGTCCGCAGCTTGGCCACCAGCGAGGCCGCCGCTTGTCCTGCGCCAATCACAACAACTCTGCTCATGCTCGCCTCCGTTTGGGTCAAGACTACCTAACAAACGCCCCCTTCGCAGAAAAGCGCCCGCAACCAGCCTATTCGGTTTCTTCCCCGACGCCGCGCCGGAATGGGCCGAGCGAGGTCAATATTTCGACATCGCGGGCAACTGCGCGCCGCTCGCTGTCCAAAAACCGCGCGACTGCCTCGGCCAATGATGGATCGGCGATCCAGTGCAGCGAATGCGTGACGGCGGGCAGATAGCCACGGGCAAGCTTGTGTTCGCCCTGCGCGCCGGCCTCGACCCGCAACCCGTGGGCGATGGCGAAATCGATGGCCTGATAATAGCACAGTTCGAAATGCAGGAACGGGTGATGCTCGTCCGCGCCCCAATACCGCCCATAAAGGCAATCGGCCCCGATCAGGTTCAGCGCGCCAGCCACCGGACGCGTCCCGTCAAAGGCCATGACCAGCAATACGTCGTCGCGCATCGTGTCATGAAGCGCGGTGAAGAAGGCGCGGGTCAGATAGGGTTGTCCCCATTTTCGGCTGCCGGTGTCTTGGTAGAACCGCCAGAACGCATCCCAATGTTCGGGCCTGATCTCGGCGCCGGTCAAGCGCCGGATTTCCAAACCGCCCGCCGCCACCGTGCTGCGTTCGTGCCGGATTGTCTTGCGCTTGCGGCTGGAAAGCCGTGACAGGAAATCATCGAAATCCGCATAGCCCGGATTTTCCCAATGAAACTGTTCGTGTGTGCGATGCATAAGGCCCATGGCCTCGCCCGCCACCGCCTCGGCCTCGGTGCAAAAGGTGATGTGCAACGACGACAGCCCCGCGTCGGCGCTGACGCGCACGGCGGCCTCGGTCAGCGCCGCCGCGCCAGCGGCCTCATACCCCAGCCGCGTCAGCAAGCGACGACCCGTGACGGGGGTGAAGGGGACGGCGATCTGCGCCTTGGGATAATAACGCCCCCCTGCCCTCTGCCAGGCATCGGCCCAGCCGTGGTCAAAGACATATTCCCCTTGGCTATGCGACTTGAGATACATCGGCGCGACAGCGATCACCTTGCCGTCTTGCTCGACGCTCAGGTGGCGCGGCGTCCAGCCAGTGCCCGGACCGACCGAGCCGCTGTGTTCCAGTGCCGCCAGAAACCGATGCGTGGTGAAAGGATCGCGCGGCGGGCCGCCCTGACCCTCGGGGTTGGCGCAGGCGTCCCAGTCAGCGGCGCTGATGTCGCTGATTGCGCCATGGCTGCGCGCGACGATCCCGCTCATGGCCGGACTGGCCGCGCTGCATCTGTCACGGCAAATAGCCCTCGAAGGTAATGTTCTGTGCAACCTTGCGCGCCGCAGCCTCGGCCCTTGCGGACCTGATGGTCCAACACAGCACCGAACCGCCTGCATCGGCGATCTCGGCCACACGGGGCCGGTCAAGATCGCTGGCTTCGTGGCTGATAAAGCTGGCCCCGCAGCGGTCATAATCCGGAATCTCGCGCAGCCTTTCGCAAACCGCGCGCGGCACGGGTGCCCAGACCAGCGGGTTATAGGCCGAGGTCGTCAACCCACGCGGCAATCCGGGGCAGAGATCGGCCATGGCGGCAACGCTGTGGGGGTTGAACGACATCAGCGCGACCGGACCCTCGTAGCGGTAAAGCGCGCGGGCCGCGGCCTCTTCCAACTGGCCGATCGCTTCGCCCATCTTGCCATCCTGATCCTTGATCTCGATCAGCAGCGGCACGCGGCCCGCCACCAGATCCAGCACCTCGGCCAGTGTGGGGATCCCCTCGTTGCTATGCTTGAGCTTGAGCGCCCCCAACTCGCGCGCGGGCCTGTGGTTCAGTGCGCCCTTGGCCCGCGTCAGACGGTTCAGCTCGCTGTCGTGGAACACCATCGCGATGCCGTCTGCCGAAAGCTGCAGGTCCATCTCGATCGCATAGCCACGGTCAATCGCGGCCACCATGGCGGCGCGCGAGTTTTCGGGGCGACGAGCGGCCTTGTCATGCAGCGCGCGGTGGGCAATGGGCCGCGTCAGAAAGTCCTGGGGCAGCATCGGTCAGCGAATCTGAAAGATCGCCTCGATCTCGACCGCGACACCAAGCGGCAACGCGGCGACACCGACAGCAGATCGCGCATGGCGGCCAGCCTCGCCCAGCGCCTCGGCCATGAAATCAGACGCGCCGTTGACCACCTTGGGCTGGTCGGTGAAATCGGCGGTGGAATTGACAAATCCCACCAACTTGACCACCCGCACCAAACGGTCGAGGTCCCCACCGCAGGCGGCCTTAAGCTGGGCCAACAGGCTGATCGCGCAGGATTTTGCTGCGGCGGCGCCCTGTTCGATGGTCATATTCTCGCCAAGCCGGCCTTTGATGAAACCGTCCGGTCCGGCCGAAACCTGACCCGAGACATGCACCAGATCGCCCACCTGAACAAAGGGCACATAATTGGCCGCGGGCATCGGCGCCGCGGGCAGGGTGACGCCAAGGGATGCAAGGCGTTGTTCGATGACAGAGGTCATGTCGGCTCCGGTATGTTGATCCGGCTTCAGGCTAACGGGGTTCTGCGGGCGCGACAATCGCAACCCGCGCGTGGCCGATAGGCAAAAGCGGCGCCATCGCTTGCGGCAAATCGGCCATGACCGCCGCACCAAATGGCAGCGATGGCCATTCCGGCGGCAGGTCAACCTCGACCGCAACCATCAGGCGCCCACCCGCATCAGGCATCGGGTGCTGCGCAACCCTCCGTAACGCGCCCCTCGCGCGGGGCAAATCGGGCCGACCGGCAACGCGCAGCTGAATTGGTTGTCCGATGGATAACGTGGCAGTTTCGGTCGGGGAAACCATGAGCCGCACAATGCGGGCGCCGCCGGTCGGCAGCACCGCCGCCTGCGCGTTGCCCCCGTTCAAGATCACGCCAGCAGTAAGGCCCGCGATGCCGGTCACGATGCCGGATGCCGGCGCGGTCAGCACCAGCGCGGCCAGTCTGTCAGCCGCCGCATCGCGCCGCGCGCGATAATCGGCCTCGGCCAGAACCAGATCCGCAAGTTCGGTTGCTGCCGCGGCGCGCCGGTCTGTTTCCAGCCGGTCCAACTCTGCCTCGAGCCCTGCGATCTGGCCTTCGGTGACCGACTGCGCGGCGGCAAGCGCCGCGACCCTTGCGCGCGCCGCAATTTCGTCCTGTGCGGCAAGGTCCACGGCATCGCGGGTTGCAAGGCCACGGGCCGCCAGATCGGCAAGCCGTGCGGCCCGCGTCTGAATCAAGGTGACCAGCAGCCCAGCCTCGTCTTTCTGCACCGCTGTCGCCGCGCGGGCTGCGGTCAGGGCCGCAAGCTGCGCCATGATGCCTGCACGCGCAGCATGGTCGGCGGCCTCGCGCGCGCGCCACACCCTGTCTTGCCCAATCCCTTGCGGGTCATTCGCTGCGAATTCCTGACCTGCGGCCTCGCCCTCGGCCCGATGGCGACGCGCCATAACCTCGGCCAATTGCGCCTCGGCCAGATCGCGCGCCACGCGCGCCTTCGTATCGTCAAGGCGCAAGACCGGTTGACCCGCTACAACGCTGTCGCCCTCGGCGACAAGGACCTCGGCCACAACCGCGGTTTCCGGTGCAACAATCGGGTAGGGACCAGCAAGCGGTGCAACCACCCCAAGACGAGCGACGGTCAGGGGCGACCGCAAGCTGACGACCGCGGCAGCCAGAGCCAACGCCAGCACAACGACGACGCCAAACCCGTAGGCAACGCTGGGGCCAAGCGTCCGTTCCCATCTGGCGACTGGGGGCTGGGCAAAATCGTTCATCCAACCGCCGCCCGCACGGGTTGGGCAGAATCAAGCGCGGCCAGCACCGCTTCACGCGGGCCGAATGCCCGCAAGGCCCCGTCTTCGATCGCCAGAGCCAAGTCGCAGGTCATCAGCGCCGAGCGGTGGTGGGCGGCAATGATCACCACCGCGCCGCGCGCCTTGGCGGCCGCCACGGCAGCGTTGAGCGCCATTAGCCCTGCGCCATCAAGATGGGCATTGGGTTCATCAAGGACCAACAGGTCCGGCGTGGAAAAAAGCGCCCGCGCCAGTGCGATCCGCTGGATTTGCCCGCCCGAGAGGGCCACGCCCTCACCAACCTCGGTCGCCAACCCGGCGGGCAGACTGCGCAGAAACGTATCGGCGCCGGCCTCGGACAGCGCGCGCCAAATCGGTGCGGGGCCGTCGTCGCCAAAGCGCGCGACGTTTTGCGCAATACTGCCTGGAAGCAACCGCGCCGCTTGCGGCAGGTAACCCACCCTCAGGTTTTCGGCACGAACGCCGCCAAGCGTCACGCGGCCTGTTTCAGCCACCAATGCGCCCGACAACACCCGCAGCAAAGTCGATTTCCCCGCGCCAGAAGGTCCGATAACGCCCAGCGCCTGCCCGCGGCCGACAGCAAAAGACAGATCGCGCAACGCCTGCGCGACCCAAAGGCCCCGCACAACCAAACCCTCGTCCTGCGTCATTATGGCGGCCCGCCGGATCGGCGGTCCGGCAGGCAAACCGTCCAGCGCCTGCAGCGCCGCCATGGCCCCCGCCACGACGGGCCATTGCGCGATCAGGGTTTCAACCGGCGCCAGCGCCCGCCCCAACAAGACCGAGGCCACGATCATCGCGCCCCCGCTAATGGCGCCCGCCATGACCAACAACGCCCCCACCGCCAAGAGCCCCGATTGCAGCGCCATGCGACCGACGCGTCCCACCGCCGCATGACCAAGCACATGGTCTGCGGCGGCGAGGGCATCAACCGCCGCGTTGCGCCGCAACATCGCCCATCGCTGCGCCGCACCCGTCTCCATCCTCATCGCGCGCAGGCTGTCATGCTCGGCCAAGGCCGCCATGGCGAATTGCTGGGCCACGGCCCCTGACACCGCCGCCGCGGCCAGCGGTCGTCGCGCCCCACTATGGTTGGCCAAGCCCAGAACCAGAATCACGATGGCCCCGCCCGCCGACGCCAGCCCCAGCCAGCGGTCCGCAATGAAAATCGCCCCCAAGAACAGGGGCGCGAAAGGCAGATCAAAGAGTGCGGCAAGGGCCGGCGCGGTCATCAACCGCTGCAAGGCGTCAAGACTGGCAGGCTCGACCTGCCCGCCCGCCAGCCGGTCGCGCAACACAACCGGCGCCAGCGCAATATCGATCCGCGCCGCCAGACGTGTCGCGATACGGCCACGGATCAGGTCAATGACCCCCGTCCCCAGATAGAACACCGCCGCCAACCCGCCATAGCGCGCCAAGGCGCCGGTCGAGCCCGCCGGCAGAACACGGTCATAGACCGCCAGCATGAACAGCGGCCCCGTCAGCAAAGCAAGATTTGCCACCAGCGAAAACAGGGCCACCACCGCCCATAGCCGTGCTGTCCCGCCGCCGATACGCGATAGACCGCCGAAGATTCGGCCCGATGGGCGGTTATTAGGCATCTCTTTAGACCGATGGTTGCGCTGGCTCTGGGCATTTGGCAGGAAAAGGGTGAAAAAGAAGTTCCTGGCGCCGCGTCAGGCCAACCCCGTGCAAGGAACCCGCCGATGGCCACCAAATCCGTGACCGCCGCACCGATCTTCGCCACGCTGGCTTTTGCCGTGGCTGCGGGCTGCACTGCGCCTATTCCCGGTCAGGAATACAACGACCCCTACGAGGGCACGAACCGTCGTATCCATAGTTTCAACGTGGCACTCGACAGCGCGTTGATGCGGCCTGCCTCTGAAGTGATTCTCAAGTTTCCGCCTGCGGTAACCGACCGCGCCGCCGCTTTTGCAGATAACCTCGCCGGACCGGGGCTTGTGGTAAACGGTGTGCTGCAAGGCCGACTGGACCATGCCGCAAAGAATACGCTGCGCTTTGTTATCAACTCGACCCTCGGGCTATTTGGCCTTTTCGATCCCGCGACAGAAATGGGGCTTTCTGCCGAACCCACGGACTTTGGCGAAACGCTGGCGGTCTGGGGTGTGCGTGAGGGTGCCTATGTCGAACTGCCGATCTTTGGCCCTTCGACCGAGCGTGACGCCTTTGGGCTATTGGCGGATTTCTTCCTGGATCCCGTCGGCTCGATCGCAACCGCGCAGCAACTGCAATATGTCTTTGGTGTGCGTGCGCTGAACATGGCGATCGACCGCGGCACCTATGCCGACCTGATCGACTCGATTCTTTATGAAAGCGTCGATGGCTATGCGCAGGGCCGCCTGCTCTATCTGCAAAACCGCCGCTTCACGCTTGGCGAGAGCGCGGGCGATGCCTATCTTGATCCCTACGCCGATCTTTACATCGACCCCTACGAGGAATTCTGATGACCCGCAGCCTTTCCCGTCGCCTTGTTCTTGGCAGCGCCAGCGCCAGCATTCTGCTTGGCCGGTTCAGCCGTCCGGCGATGGCGCTATCGAACGATGACGCGACCGCGCTTGTCGAAAAGGCGGTGGCCGAGATCAACCGCATCATCGACTCGGGCGAAACCCAAGACCAGATGCTGGTCGATTTTGGCAAGGTGTTTGACACCTATGCCGACGTGCCGGTCATTGCCCGCAGCACGCTGGGCACGGCTGTGCGCAGCCTCAGCGCCAATGATGTTGCCCGATATACGACTGCGTTCCGCAATTACCTGACCCGCCGCTATGGTCGCCGCTTTGCCGAATTCGTCGGCGCGCGGATCGAGACCCAGCGGGCGGTCGCTGCCTCTTATGGCGTCGAGGTCCAGACCACCGTGTATCTGGTGGGCCAATCCCCCTTCCGCGTGGATTTCCGCGTGTCTGACAAGTCGGGCCGCGTCCTGTTCTTCGATATGTTGATCGAAGGCGTCGGCATTCTGCAGACCGAGCGCACCGAGGTCGGTGCGCTGCTGGATAGCTACCAAGGCGACATCGATAAGGTGATCGCCCACCTCAACGGTCTTTGACGCTCAGTTTCCGCCGATAATCGCCCGCAAGATATCGACAATGGCACCACCGCTGTTGTTGCGGTTGCCATTGCCGTTTCCATTGCCGTTGCCGCGACCCTGACCGTTATTGCCGGTGCCATTGTTCGACGGATTGACCGGAATACCAAAGAAGTTGCCGGGGGCGCCGGGCATCAGGTCTGGTGCGGGCGCAAACGGCTGGACCGGCGCGATCATCGGCAAGGGCGTGGGCGTCATGCCTTGCAGAACGCGGACCATGGTTTCGTGCCAGATTTGCGCTGGTAGCCCGCCGCCCGTGACACCGGTCATGGGTGTGTTGTTGTCATAGCCCATCCAGACACCGCAGACGTAATCAGCCGTGAAACCAATGAACCATGCATCGCGCGCGCCCTGTGTGGTGCCGGTCTTGCCCGCGATTTCCCAGCCCGGAATCTGCGCCCGTGCGCCTGTGCCGCCCTGAACCACCTGCGACATCATCCAGATCAACTGTTGCGCGGCGTCTTGGCGGATCACACGCTCGCCGATACCGCCGGTTTGCGACATCATCGGTTCGGCCTCGCCCTGCAGGCGAAGATCGACAAGGCCGTAGGGTTTAACCGCCGAGCCGCCGTTCAGGATCCCCGCATAGGCCGCGGTCATGGTCAAAAGCGTGCTTTCCGATACGCCCAGCGCCAAGGCAGGCCCATCCGCCAGATCGCTGGAAAGGCCAAAACCCTGCGCCACCGCGCGCACGTTGTCGCGGCCCACCATTTCCGACACGCGCACCGCCGGTATGTTGCGGCTTTCTTGCAAGGCCTGAATCAGCGTGATCGGCCCCTTGAATTCATTGTCATAGTTTGCGGGCGTCCACGGGCCAGAGCCGACGATATTCATCGTCAGCGGGCTATCATCAACGATGTCATAAGGTGACATGCCCAAATCCAGCGCCGTTGCATAAACAAAGGGCTTGAACGACGAACCGGTTTGCCGCAGCGCCTGCGTGGCGCGGTTGAACGCGCCCGATGCCGTCAGGTTTCGTCCGCCAACCATGGCGCGCACCGCCCCGTCGGCAGACATCACCACGATGGCCGCCTGCACCTCGGATCCCTCTTTGATACGGGTATCAAAGACGTTGAGCAGGGCCGATTCAGCCGCATTCTGGATATTCTGGTCCAGCGTGGTCGAGATTATCACGTCTTCGGTGGTATCACGGGTGAAATACTCGGGCCCGTCCTCCATCACCCAATCGGCAAAATAGCCCCCCGCGCGGCGTTGCGCAGCGACGGACAGCACCGCCGGATTGGCGCGCGCCTCATCAGCCGCCGTGGCCGACAGATAGCCCTGTTCCTCCATCAGCCCGACCACCAGATTGGCGCGGGTCTGGGCGCGTTCAAGGTTGCTGGTCGGCGCATAGGTCGTGGGCGCTTTCAACAGCCCCGCCAGCATCGCGGCCTCGGCGGGCGTCACATTGGCCGCCGATTTGCCGAAATAGCGTTGCGCCGCCGCCTCGAACCCGCGCGTGCCGGAACCCAGATAGGCGCGGTTGAGGTAGATGGTCAGGATTTCGTCCTTGGAATAGGCAAGCTCCATGCCCACCGAATAGACGGCTTCCTTGATCTTGCGCCACAATGTCGTCTGACGGCAGTCGTCCTCATAGGCGCGCTCGGTCGGCCATGTGTTGGGATTGTAGGGCACGCCGAGGCAGAGCAGTTTGGCGGTTTGTTGGGTAATCGTCGAACCGCCATTACCCGAAAGCGGCCCGCGGCCCTCGCGCAGGTTGATGGCGATGGCGCTGGCGATACCCCGCGGGCTGACGCCGAGGTGGTGGTAGAACCGTTTGTCCTCGGTTGCGATGATCGCGTTGCGTAGATGGACCGAGACCGTATCGGAGGTGATCATGCCGCCGAACTGTTCGCCCCGCCAAGCATAGACCTCGCCCGTGCGGTCAAGCATGGTCACCGACCCCCGCGCGCGCCCGTCAACGATCTGGTCGATTGGCGGCATGGTCGAGGCGAAATAGAGCGAACCCGCGCCGATCATGATGGCCAGCAACAGCCCCAGACGGAACGCCAGCCCGAACACCATGCCAAAGAACCAGCGGAAAAAACCTGCGACCCAGCCCAGTATTCCGCGCCGACGTTTGGCCGGTGCCGGCTTGCGGCGTTTGGGTTTGCGGGGGGGCGCGCGGCGTGGCGGTTCGGACCCGCCGCCAGAACCGGCAGGCGGATAGCGCCGTTCGGCCACCAAGGGCGCACGTTGTTTACCGTTACCCGCCATATTCCGCTCTACCTCTGTTTTGCCGGCAACCTAACCTGTTGCTGGCGCTTTGTTGAGCGCGGGTTTAGCCGCACGCGGGTTTTTGCCAAGCCCATTTCTTGGGCAGATCGTCGCGGATCTGTAGAAAAAACCGCATTTGCGCGCCCAGCGCCTTCGCAGTTGCAGCATTTTCTTGAGCGCAAGCGCCCCGACACCGCCTGATCGGGGCGTCGGTGGCGCAAATCTACCGGCGTCACGACACCAGCAACGCGGAGGCCCAAGGTGAAACTCATCATTGCAACGGTCAAACCCTTCAAGCTCGACGAGGTGCGCGAGGCGCTGACCGCGGTCGGCGTGACGGGTCTGATGGTGTCCGAGATCAAGGGCTTTGGCGCCCAGTCCGGTCACACCGAAATCTATCGCGGCGCGGAATATGCCGTGAACTTTGTTCCCAAGGTCAAGCTCGAGGCCGTGGTGCCCGACGAGATCGCCGAAAAGGTGGTCCAGACCATCGCCACAACCGCCCGCACCGGCAAGATCGGCGACGGCAAGATCTTTACCCTCGATGTCGAGAACGCGATGCGCGTGCGCACCGGCGAAACCGGCCTCGACGCCATCTGAAAGGATAGACCGATGAAACTCCTCTCTTATTCCGTCGCCGCCGCGCTGCTGCCTACGATTGCCGCCGCCCAAGAAGCCGCCGCGCCTGTCATCGACAAGGGCGATGTCGCGTGGATGATGGTGGCGACCGCGCTGGTGCTGTTCATGATCGTGCCAGGGCTGGCGCTGTTTTACGGCGGCCTAGTCCGGCAAAAGAACATGCTCTCGGTCCTGATGCAGTGCACGGTGATCGCCGCCGCCGTGATGATCGCTTGGGTGACCTACGGCTATTCCTTTGCCTTTGGTGGCGGCACGTCGGCCTACTGGGGCGGTCTGGGCAAGTTGTTTCTGTCCGGCGTCACCCCCGACAGCACGGCGGCCACCTTTAGTGACGGCGTGGTGTTGCCCGAATATGTGTTCATCGCCTTCCAGATGACCTTTGCCGCCATCACGCCTGCGCTGTTCATCGGCGCCTTTGCCGAGCGGATCAAGTTTTCGGCGGTGATCGTTTTCACCCTGCTCTGGGTATCGTTCGTCTATTTCCCGATCGCCCATATGGTCTGGGATGGTGCGGGTCTGATCTTTGGCCTTGGGGCCATCGACTTTGCCGGCGGCACGGTGGTGCATATCAACGCCGGTATTGCCGCACTGGTGGCGGCACTCGTGGTCGGGCCGCGCGTGGGTTT
>JAHEBS010000044.1 GCA_024642145.1 Marivivens sp. | reverse complement strand
ATCGTGTAGATGTCCGAACCCTCGTTATCAAAAACGACTGCCGTCGGCACGCGGAACGCCTGTTCGCGTTTCTTGATCTTGTCCCGCTCCTTCAACGCCTCGCGGGCCACCACCTCGCCCTTGAGCGTGCGGATGATCATCTGCTGCAAACGCGGCAGGCGGGCCTCTTCGTAGGGGTGACCGTCCGCGTCCTGAATCCAGAAAATCGCGGTCGCGAAACCGTCCTTGGACGTATAGGTCCGCGCGTCCACCACGTTGGCGCCCACCAGCGCCAAGGCCCCCGCCATGCGGCTGAACAGGCCCGGATGGTCGGCCATGACGAAACAGGCCCGCGTCGCATCGCGATCGATATCGGGTTTGATGTCGATGCGGATCTCGTCGTCGCCGATGCCCTTGAGAAGCCCCGCGAAAATGACATGCGCCTCGGCCGGAAGACCCTGCCAATAGGGGCCATAATGACGCGCCAGTTCTGTGCGCATCTCGGCCGTGCGCCATTTGGGCAGCGCCTCGCGCAGCGCGCGCTTGGCGTCATCCTCGCGGGTTGATCGATTGAGCGCCTCTAGCCCCGTTTCAAGCGCGGTGCGCGTCGCCTGATAGAGGCCACGCAGCAACATGGCTTTCCAGTTGTTCCACGTTCCGGGGCCGACGCCGCGAATGTCGCACACCGTCAGCACGGTCAGAAGGTCGAGCCTTTCGACCGATTTCACCGCCTTGGCAAAGTCACGCACGGTGCGGGGTTCGGCGATGTCGCGTTTCTGCGCGGTGTCGGACATGACCAGATGGTTTCGCACCAGCCATTCGACCGTCTCGGCCTCTTTCTTGTTCAGCCCCAGTCGCGGCGCGACCTTGCGCGCGATCTGCGCGCCCAGAACCGAGTGGTCCTCGGGCCGGCCCTTGCCGATGTCATGCAGCAAGAGCGCCACATAGATGATCTTGCGGTTCACGCCTTCCTTGAGGATCGACGAGGCGATTGGCAATTCCTCGACCAGCTCGCCCCGCTCGATCTGCGCGAGGTTCGAGATGCATTGGATCGTGTGCTCGTCCACCGTGTAATGGTGATACATGTTGAACTGCATCATCGCCACGATCGGGGCGAATTCCGGCATGAAGGCGTCCAACAGCCCCAGCTCGTTCATCCGTCGCAGCGCCCGCTCGGGGTTGCCGTGCTTTAGCATCAGATCAAGGAACACGCGGTTCGCCTGCGGATCCTCACGCAGCTCTTGCGTGATAGCGGGCAGGTTCGCAGTGATCTGGCGCATGGTCTGGGGATGCAGCAACGTGCCCGTGCGCAGCGCCTCTTCGAACACCAAGAGCATGTTCAGCGGATTGGCGTAAAAGCCCTTTTCATCGGCGATAACCATGCGGTTCTGCCGCACGGCAAAGGGCGCCCGCGCGCGTTTGCGCCGCGCCAAAAGCCGCTGCAGCATGGGCTCGGGCTTGGTATGGGCAGATTCCTGCGCCACCAGAAAAATACGCGTCAGTTCGCCCACGCGCGTCGCATGGCGGAAGTAATCTTGCATGAAATGTTCGACCGCGCGGCGCCCGCCGTGGTCGGCGTAACCCATGCGTTCGGCAACCTGCACCTGCAGGTCAAAGGTCAACTGGTCCGAGGGGCGGTTGGTAATCAGGTGCAGATGGCAGCGCACCGCCCAGAGAAAATCCTCGGCTTGCCGGAACACCGCATATTCATCGGCGGTAAAGATCCCTGCGCCCACCAGTTCGGCGGATTCGCGGACGCCGTAAATATATTTGCCGATCCAGAACAGCGACTGCAGATCGCGCAGCCCGCCCTTGCCCTCTTTGACATTGGGCTCGACCACATAGCGCTGGCCGCCCTGCTTGCGGTGCCGCTCGGCGCGTTCGGCCAGCTTGGCCTCGATGAACTCGGCGGCCGTCGATTTGAACAACTCGTTCCAGAGCCGCGCGCGCAGGGTTTCGGCCAATTGCGCATCACCGTCGATGAACCGCGCCTCGACCAAGGCCGTGCGGATGGTGAAATCCTCTTTGCCCAGCCGCAGGCAGTCCCGCACGGTCCGGCTGGCATGGCCGACCTTCAACTTGAGGTCCCACAGCATGTAGAGCATCGATTCGATGACGCTCTCGGCCCAAGGTGTCAGCTTGTAGGGGGTCAGAAACAGCAGATCGACATCCGACTGCGGCGCCATTTCGCCCCGCCCATAGCCACCAACGGCAATCAGGGCGAGCTTTTCACCCTCGGTCGGATTGGTGACGGGGTGCAGCTTGTCCCGCGACAGGCGAAAGACGGTGGTTACGATCTGGTCGGTCAGCCAGCTATAGGCGCGGATCGCCAGACGGGCCTCGAAAGGCCGCGCGGACAGGGCCTCGGCCACGGTCTTGCGACCGTTCAGGCGCGCCTCGTTCAGGATCGCGACCGCACCCTTGCGGATATCTGCCGGAGTCTCGGCCGTTTCCAGCAAAGCGGCGATCTGCATATCGACCGCCGCCTTGTCGAATATATCGTTTCGCGGGCAGATCAGCGCGGGGGCATCGGCCATGATATCTGCGTCAAAGGATCGGGCGGCCGAAGCTGCGCGGTGCGGCTTCGATGATGGTCACAGCACCGCCCTCGACCGTGGCAATGGCCAGACCCCGCTCGTTGGACCCGTCGCTCAGGAAACGGAATATCCCCGAGGTGCCCTGAAAGCCCGAAGGCTGCAACAGGGACTGGCGGCTCAGCGCGTCGCCGCCGCCCTCGGCCACCAAGGCGCCAATGGCCGCGATCCCGTCATAGGCCAAGCCCGCCAGCGCATGTGGTGTCGAGCCATAGATCGCGCGATAGCGTTCGTCGAACAGCGTTGTGGTCTGCGGGTCGGGCAGAGCAAAGAGGCCGCCTTGCAGGCTGGGCAGCGCCAGTGCCTGCGGCGCGGCATTCCAGCGGGTCAGCCCCACGAATTGATAGGCACCGGGCGCGATTCCGTGGTCGGTCAGGGCGGTGGTGATCAACGGCAGATCGGCATTGACCCCGCCGGTGAAAAAGATCGTGTCGGCGCCGCTCAGCTTGATCTGGTCGGCGATCGAGCCCGCGGTATCGATGATGCCCTGTTGTGAAAGCGGATAGGACAACGCGCCCATAACCATGGCGCCCCGCGCCCGTGCTGCGGCATCAATGGCGTCGCGACCGACTGCGCCTTGCAGATCATCGCCATAGACGATCATGATCCGCGAGCGACCCTGCCGCATGAGGTAGGTGGTCAAGCGGTTGGCCGAATTGCGGAAGGTCGAGCCCAGCACGAAAACGTTGCCGCCCGCGATGGCGGTATTGTTGGAAAAGGCCAGAACGCTGACGCCGCGCGGTGCGACCGCAACGCCTGCGGCATTGGCGGCCTCGGCGTAAAGCGGGCCGAGAATGATCTTTGCGCCCTCATCGACAGCCTGCGTGGCCACCTGTGCGGCTTGCGCGGCATCGGCGCCGGTGTGATAGACGCGCAGATCAATCGTTACGTTCGACAGATCGGAAATGGCCATGCGCGCCGCGCTTTCGAGGTTTTGGGCCAGAAAGATATCCGCCTCGGCCTCGGACCCGCCTGGCACCAAAAGGGCAACAGGCACCGGCGCGCCGCGATCAACGCGTGGGCCGTTCGACGTGGGCACATCGCAGGCGGTGACCCACATCAGCGCCCCCAGCGCCACAACGGCTGCGGCGAACTTGCGAAGCTTGGACAATCCGACGAACATGAGCGACACTCCCGACCGGCAAAATCTTGTGGGCCGGGTCCCGGGAACGGGCCGACGCGCAAGACGGTATAATAGGCACGAGGGCAGAAGGGTCTAGGTATGAAATACGGCGAGCGGCCATTGGAGCCGGGGCTCTACTTTGTGGCGACCCCGATCGGTAATGCGCGCGACATCACGCTCAGGGCGCTCGACATTCTGGCAAGCGCAGGAGCGATTGCGGCGGAGGACACGCGGACCGCACGCAAGTTGATGGATATTCACGGCATCCCGCTGGCAGGTCGCCCCATCGTGGCTTACCACGACCATTCCTCACCCGCCGACCGCGACCGCGTCTTGGGTCTGCTGCGCGAAGGGCGGGCGGTTGCCTATGTGTCCGAGGCGGGGACGCCACTTGTGGCCGATCCGGGCTTTGCGCTGGGTCGCGCGGCGCAAGAAGCGGGTTTTATGGTCACGACAGCCCCCGGACCCTCGGCGGCATTGGCCGCCCTTTCGCTGTCGGGCTTGCCGTCCGACCGGTTTCAGTTCGTGGGGTTTTTGCCGTCCGGCAAGGCGCAGCGTGAGACCGAGCTTGCTGGCCTGCGGGATGTGGCGGCGACGATGATATTTTTTGAATCGCCCAAACGCGTTGGTGAAATGTTAGCTTCTTGCGCGCAAATTCTGGGTGAAGGCAGGCAAGCGGCGGTGTGTCGGGAACTGACCAAAAAGTTTGAAGAGGTGCGCAGGGGGTCATTGCAGGACCTTGCGCAGGATTATGACGGGACCGCGGTGAAGGGCGAGATTGTGGTTGTCATCGGCCATCAGGGCGCAACCGCGCCGGAGGCGGCTGATGTCAAAGGTGCATTGCGTGAGGCCATGAAGACGATGCGCGTCAAAGATGCGGCTAATGCGGTGGCTGGCGCGCTGGGCCTGCCCAAGCGGCAGGTCTATCAACTCGCCCTTGAAATGGAGAGTGAAACAGAATGAACGGGTCGATCAATTATCATGCCGGTCTGGCCGCAGAAGGCTCGGTCGAGCGACATTTGATGGACCGTGGCCTGTCGCTTGTCGCGCGGCGCTGGCGTGGCAAGGCGGGCGAGATCGATCTGGTGATGCGCGAAGGTGCGGTCACGGTCTTTGTCGAGGTCAAACGGGCCGCGACCCACGCCCTTGCCGCCACCCGCCTGAGTACGCGGCAGGCCATGCGGATCATGCGCGCGGGTGAGGAATTCGTGGGCCGCACAACGGGGTCGATTTCCGCCGACATGCGGTTCGATCTGGCGTTGGTCGATGGGGCAGGACAGGTGCAAATGATCCCCAATGCCCTTTGGGCTGCCTGACGCGGGATTGCGGTGCGCGCAGAATGAGGCCATGAAACGGTGTAACAAATATGGAGACACCGATGCGCCTTCGTGTAGCGATCCAGATGGACCCGATCGGGCCGATCAACATCAATGCAGACAGCACCTTTCGTCTGGCAGAAGAGGCGCAGGCGCGCGGGCACGAGTTGTTTTATTATACGCCTGACCGGCTTGCCTTTCAGGAGGGGCGGATCACCGCGCGCGGATGGCCGCTGACAGTTCGACGTGTCAAGGGAGACCATTTTTCGTTGGGCGAGGAGGTCGAGGTCGATCTTTCGACCTTTGATGTGGTCTGGTTGCGGCAGGACCCGCCCTTTGACATGGGCTATATCACGACGACGCACCTGCTGGACATGCTCAAGCCGGGCGTCCTGGTGGTCAACGACCCGTTCTGGGTACGCAATTACCCCGAAAAACTGCTGGTGCTGCGGTTTGGCGACCTGACCCCGCCGACGGCAGTCGCGCGCGATCTGGCGACATTGCGCGCCTTCCGCGCGCGCCACGGCGATATCATCCTCAAGCCGCTTTACGGCAATGGCGGTGCGGGCGTGTTCAAACTCGTGACCGGCGATGGCAACCTCAATTCGCTGCATGAGATGTTCACCGGCATCAACCGCGAGCCACTGATCGTGCAGAAATATCTGCCTGCGGTGACCAAGGGTGACAAGCGCATCATTCTGGTCGACGGCGAGCCCGTGGGCGCGATCAACCGTGTTCCGGCCGAGGGCGAGACACGGTCCAACCTGCATGTCGGCGGGCGCGCCGAGAGTGTGGCCTTGACGGACCGCGACCGCGAGATCTGTGCCAAAATTGGCCCGCTCCTGCGTGAGAAGGACCAAATCTTTGTCGGCATCGACGTCATCGGCGATTGGCTGACCGAGATCAATCTGACCTCGCCAACCGGCATTCAAGAGCTTGAGCGGTTTGACGGGATCAATGTCGCCGAAAAGATCTGGCAGGCCATCGAAGCCCGCCGCGCCTGATCACAGCTCTCGCCGGAACGCCAGACGAAACCCGATCGCCTCGGCGATGTGATCGCGCTCGACCCTGTCGCTATCGGCAAGATCGGCAATCGTGCGCGCCACCCGTAAAATGCGGTGATAGCCGCGCGCGGTGAGGCCAATCTTTTCGTCCGCCCGTGTCAATAACGCGCGCCCCGCTGCGTCTGGTGCCGCGATTTCGTCCAGCAACGCACCTTCGGCCTCTGCATTGACGCGCAGGCCCTTATGTCCTGCAAAGCGCGCCGTTTGGCGCGCACGCGCGATGGCCACGCGGCGGGCGATATCGGCCGAGGGTTCGCCACGGCGCGGCAGGTGCATATCGGCATAGGCCACGGGCGGCACATCCAGCCGCAGGTCGAACCTGTCCAGCAGCGGCCCTGAGATGCGCCCCAGATAATCGGCGCCGCAGGCCGGTGCGCGCGAACAGGCTTTGTCGGCCTCGGACAGATGGCCACAGCGACAGGGATTGGCCGCCGCGACCAGCAAGAAGCGGCAGGGGTAGCGCACATGCGCATTGGCCCGCGCCACCACGACCTCGCCCGTCTCGATGGGCTGGCGGAGCGTTTCCAGCACCGCGCGGTTGAACTCGGGCAGTTCATCCAGAAACAGGACACCATTATGCGCAAGGCTGACCTCACCGGGTTTTGCGCCGCGTCCACCCCCGACAATGGCGGCCATCGAGGCGGTGTGGTGCGGTTCGCGAAAGGGGCGGTCGTGCGATATGCCGCCGCCATTCAACAGCCCCGCCAAGGAATGGACCATCGATGTTTCCAGCGCCTCGACGGCCGAAAGGGGTGGCAGGATGCCGGGCAGACGTGCGGCCAGCATGCTCTTTCCTGAACCGGGTGGCCCGACCAGCAGCATGTGGTGTCGCCCCGCCGCCGCGATTTCAAGCGCACGCTTGGCGCGCTCCTGTCCCTTCACATCTGCAAGGTCGCGAAACGCGCCGCGACGCCCGACCTCGGCGGGTTGGGCGGGGGCGACCGCCTCGCGGCCTGTCATATGGCGGATCAATTGGCCCAGATTGGCAGGTGCAATCACGGTTGTGGCCTCGACCCAAGCCGCCTCGGGCCCGCAGTCCCGCGGGCAGATCAGGGTCCGCCCTTCTGCGGCCGCGGTTACGGCGGCCGGTAGCGCCCCCGCAACGGCCACAAGCCCGCCATCCAGCGTCAACTCGCCCAGTGAGACCGCGCCCGCCACGTCGTCCTTGGGCAGCACCTCGACGGCGGCCAAAAGCGCAAGCGCGATCGGCAGGTCGAAATGCGAGCCTTCTTTCAGCATGTCCGCAGGCGACAGGTTCACCGTTATCCGCTTGGGCGGCAGCGCGATACCCATAGTGTCAAGCGCCGCGCGGACCCTTTCGCGCGCCTCGGAAACGGCCTTGTCGGGCAGACCCACGATAGCAAAACCCGGCACGCCCGGACTTACGGCGCATTGCACCTCGACCAGCCGCGCCTCCATCCCGTCGAAGGCCACCGTATAGGCAAGCGCCCCCATCCCGACCCCCTGTCAACCTTGGTTAACAGTGCGGCGGGAAGTCTTTAGGAATCGTAAATCATCACCCCAGCGGGTCGGGCCATGGCTTGCGCGGCCAGTCGCGGGCATAGATCGGCTGATCGGCGCCGTCGGTCTGGCCTTCTGCGCGCCAGCGGCGGAACGAGGGGTGCGATAGATGCGCGGTCACATAGGCTGCGGCCTGTTCGTTGACCGCGAGGGAATGACCTGCAATGCGCGCGGCGACGGGCGCGAAAAAGACGTCTGCCGCGCTATAGGCGCCACAAAGCCACGGACCTTGGGCATCGGTTTCGCGTCGCGCCCAAGCCCAGATTTCCTCCAGACGGCGCAGATCGGCCAGCACGGCCTCGGTGGGCGCGCAATCTGTATAGGCGGTTCGCAGGTTCATCGGGCAATGGCTGCGCAGGGCGCCAAAACCCGCGTGCATTTCGGCCATCAGAGCGCGGGCAACGGCGCGTGCCTTGGGGTCGTTGGGCAATAGACCGGCCTCGGGATGGCGCGAAGCCAACTCTTCGGCAATGGCAATGGTTTCGGTAATCACCACGCCCTCTGGTAACCGGACGGCGGGCACCGTGCGGGCGGGAAAGAAACTGTCGAGCATGGCGGGAAAATCGTCGGTGTAGATGCGCGCAAAGCGGGTCGTCACCGGGATGCCAAAGGCGTCGAACAATAGCCATCCCCGCAGTCCCCAACTGGAATAGCCGCGGTCGGTTATGGCAAGTTCATAGCGCATCGTGATCCCCTTTTGATGTTCGGCTCATACTGGCGGTCGCCGCCGTGCCGTCAACCGCGATCAGGGGCGCTGGTTTATCAAGACCGGCCGCCAGCGCGTTCCGTCATGGTCGAGCCGTGTGACCGAAAGCGGCTCGATCGGCTGGGCCAAGGTGGTGGCCGGCGGTTCGGCGCGCGCGGCGTTCAACTGCGTCAAGATCACACCCATATGGGCAACGATCACCAGATCGCGGCCCGCATGGTCCCGTCGCAGGGCCTCGGCTTCGGCGGCAATCCGCGCGGCGCAGGCGTTCCAGCTTTCGCCGCCGGGCGGCGCGGTGTCGCCGGGCTGTTCCCAGAACCGGCGGGCAAGCGGGCTGTCGATATCGGACCAGCCCAGGTTTTCCCATGCGCCGAAATGCATCTCGCGCAGGCCCGCGCGGGCGGGCAGACGCGGGCGCGCGCTGGCAATGGCATCGGCGGTGGCCGTGGCGCGGATCAGGTCCGACGAAATGACGGGTGCGCCCGCTGGCAAAAAGGCATCAAGCCGGACAAGCGCGGCGCTATCGGACAGATCGGCAGGCAGATCGGTCCAGCCAACCATGGTGCGGGCATGGGTCGGACCATGCCGGACCCACCAGAACCGCGTCACGGCGCACGGCCCTTCAGCGTCAGGGGCAGCCCTGCCATGACCGCAATCACGCGGTCCGCCGCCGCGGCGATATCGCGGTTCAGCGCGCCCTGCGCGGCGCGAAACCGGCGGGACAAGGCGTTATCGGGCACGATGCCAAGGCCGACTTCGTTGCTGACGACAACAACAGGGGCGGCGGCATGTGCCAAGGCATCCAAAAGATCCCGAGCCTCTGCATCAAGATCATGATCGGCCAAAAGATGGTTTGTCAGCCACAGCGTCGCGCAATCGACCAGCACGACCTGATCCGCCGTCGCCGCGCGCAGGGCGCGACCAAGGTCCAACGGCGCTTCGACTGTGTGCCAGCCCTGACCCGCGCGCCCCGCGCGGTGCAGCGCGATCTTGGCGGCCATCTCGGCGTCATGGGCCTCGGCTGTGGCGATGTAGACCGGCGCCAGCCCCGCGTTCAGCACCAGCGCCTCGGCAAATGCCGATTTGCCCGAAGCCGCGCCGCCAAGAACCAGTGTCAGTCGTTCCACCAAATTGCTCCGCTCGGGTGATCCGATCCGCGACCGCCCGCGTATCAATAATGTACCGCAAGACGTGACCGGAAATCATCGGAGAAGGCAATGCCTCTGGACGACATCCACGCCCGCTCGATAGCCCGCAGAGCCATGAAGGCCGAACTTTTGACCGCGGAAGTTGAACAGGACCTCGGTCGCGCTTGGCGTGATCGTGGCGATCGCGATGCCATGCATCGGCTGGTCGCCTCGCACATGCGGCTGGCGGTTTCCATGGCGGGGCGGTTCCGCCGCTACGGGGTGCCAATGCCCGATCTGATGCAAGAGGCGCATCTGGCCCTGATGAAGGCTGCGGAAAAATTTGATCCCGAACGCGGCGTGCGCTTTTCCAGCTACGCGACATGGTGGATCCGTGCAGGTCTGCAAGACTACGTGATGCGCCAGTATTCGTTGGTGCGCACCGGATCGACACGCGCGCAAAAGACGCTGTTTTTCAACCTCCGCCGTTTGCAGGCACGGTTTGACGCGCAGGCGCAAAGCGACGGACAGGTGTTGGATTCAGCGAGCCGCAATGCCGAAATCGCGCGCGAATTGGGGCTTTCGCTTGCAGTTGTGCAGGCCATGGAGGGCCGGATGGTCGGCGGCGATGCGTCGCTCGACATCACAGGTCCTGCCGATAGCGACGGCCCGTCATGGGTCGAATCCATCGTCGATGAAAACGCCGATACCGAAGGCGGTTTTGCCCGTGACGAGGCCATGACCGTGTTGCAGCAGCAACTGGCCTTGGTGTTGGGCGGGCTTTCGGCGCGTGAACAGATGATCTTGCGCGAACGGCGGCTGACCGACAGTCCGCGCACGCTGGAAAGTCTGGGCGAGGAACTTGGCCTGTCCAAAGAGCGGGTGCGCCAGATCGAGGCCGCGACGTTGAACAAGCTGCGCAGCGGGATCGAGGCGCGTTTGCCCGAGGCCGCCGAGATATTGCGTTAGTCCATACGCCACGGCCATTGTCACCGCCGCCCATGCTGCCTAGTCTTTGGCGCGACAGAACTGGAGCGCGCCATGGCCGGATCGCGGCATATCCTTTTGATTATCGGCGGCGGTATCGCTGCCTATAAATCGCTCGAACTCATCCGCCGCCTGCGTGAAACAGGGGCCAAGGTGACGCCTGTGCTGACGCGTGCGGGGGCCGAGTTTGTTACACCGCTTGCCGTATCCGCCTTGGCTGGGGTCAAGGTCTACAGCGACCTTTTCGATCTGACCGACGAAGCCGAGATGGGGCATATCGAACTCTCGCGCGCCGCCGATCTGATTGTGGTGGCGCCTGCGACGGCCGATCTGATGGCCAAGATGGCGGCGGGGCTTGCCGGTGATCTGGCCTCGACCCTGCTCTTGGCAACGGACAAGCGCGTGCTGGTGGCACCGGCCATGAATGTGCGGATGTGGGATCACCCCGCCAACCAACGCAACGTGGCGCAGCTCAAATCCGACGGGGTTCTTTTCGTCGGGCCGAATGAGGGCGAGATGGCCTGTGGCGAATTCGGCCCGGGCCGTATGTCCGAACCGGCCGAGATCGTGGCGGCGGTCGAGGCGGCCTTGGGGCAGGGCCCGCTGGCGGGGCGGCATGTGGTGGTGACATCTGGCCCCACGCATGAGCCCATCGACCCCGTGCGTTACATTGCCAATCGGTCGTCCGGTGCCCAAGGCACGGCAATGGCGGTCGCGCTGCGCGATCTGGGGGCGCGCGTGACCTTTGTGACCGGTCCCGCGGTGGTTCCGCCGCCGCAGGGCGTCGAGGTGGTGCGGGTCGAGACTGCCGCGCAGATGCTGGCTGCGGTGCAGGCAGCGATGCCTGCCGATGCGGCGGTCTTTGCCGCCGCCGTGGCCGATTGGCGGGTCGAGGGCGCCTCGGATCGAAAGATCAAGAAGGACGGCGGCAAGCTGCCCACACTGAATTTCACGGAAAACCCCGATATCCTTGCCACGGTGTCCACCAAGGGGCCCGCGCGGCCCTCGCTGGTTGTCGGTTTTGCCGCCGAGACAAACGATGTCGAGGCCAATGCCACCGCCAAACGCGCCCGCAAGGGCTGTGACTGGATCGTGGCCAACGATGTCTCTTATGGCTCGGGGGTCATGGGCGGGACCGATAACACAGTGACGCTGATCACCGATGCCGGTGCCGAACATTGGCCGCGCATGGGCAAAACGGCCGTGGCCACCGAACTGGCACGGCGCATTGCCGCGGCGTTGGGGTGACAGGACCATGCAGCCCATGATCCGCATTGAATGGCTGGACGACGCCGACCAAGCCCTTGGCCTGCCCGCCTATCAGACAAAGGGTGCCGCGGGCGCCGACCTTTGCGCCAATTTTGCACCGGCGGAACGCGGTGCGGGTCTGACGCTGGCGCCCGGCGCGCGGGCCTTGGTGCCAACGGGTATGCGGTGGGAAATACCCGACGGTTATGAGGTTCAGATCCGTCCGCGTTCGGGGCTTGCGCTGAAACAGGGCCTGACGCTTTTGAACACGCCTGGCACCATCGACAGCGATTATCGCGGGCCGGTCGGCGTGATCTTGGTCAACCTGTCCGACACGCCGCGCCTGATTGCCCATGGCGACCGCATTGCGCAGGCGGTTGTGGCGCCGGTGGTGCAGGCGCGTTTTGCCTTGGCTGCGGGTCTGACCGCAACCGAGCGCGGGCAGGGTGGTTTCGGCTCGACCGGGGTGGGGCAGTGACCCTCGTTCTGGCCATTCTTGCCGTGGTCTGGATCATCGGCGCGGTGATGGGCACGCCCAAAGGGCCGCGTCTGGTCATGGTGGCAGTGGTCATGGGTGCGGTTGGTGTGATCCAACTGGCGCTGCCCGCCGGCCATCCGCTGCGCGAGGCAACCGGAGGCGACATCCGGCTCTGGCTGTTGCTTGCGGGGTTCGCGGTTTTGGTCTTGGCCTATCAGCAGGGGTTGCGGTGGCTGCGCGCGCGGGCGCGTCCGGCGGCGCTGATGCCCGATACGCCGAAACCTGCCTTTGAAGACGATGAACTGCGCCGCTACGCGCGTCACATGATGCTGCGCGATATCGGTGGGCAGGGGCAGAAACGGCTCAAGAACGGTTCGGTTCTGGTTGTGGGTGCGGGCGGGCTTGGCGCGCCGGTGCTGCAATATCTGGCGGCGGCCGGTGTCGGGCGGATCGGGGTGGTGGATTTCGACGCGGTGGATCTGTCGAACCTGCAACGGCAGGTGATCCACACCGAGAACCAGATCGGCCAGCCCAAGGTGGCCTCGGCGGCGCGCGCCATGGGTCAGATCAACCACCATGTCGCGGTCGAGCCGCACGAGCAGCGCCTCACCGCCGAAAACGCGCCCGCGCTATTCCAGCGTTACGATCTGATCCTAGACGGGTCCGACAATTTCGAAACGCGTTTCATGGTCAACGATGCCGCCGTCGCGGCAGGCAGGCCGCTTATCTCGGGCGCTATCGCGCAATGGGAAGGGCAGGTTGGCCTTTATCATCCGGCAGGCGGTTGCGCCTGCTATCGCTGCGTGTTCCCCGAGACCCCGCCGCCGGGCATGGTGCCGTCATGCGCCGAGGCGGGTGTAGCCGGCCCGTTGCCCGGGGTCATCGGTTCGATCATGGCGCTTGAGGCCGTCAAATGGTTCACGGGCGCAGGCGAAAGCCTTGCGGGACGTATGCTGGTTTGGGACGGGCTATATACCGACGCGCGGGTCATGAGGTTGACGCGACGTGCAGATTGCCCGACCTGCGGGGAAAAGGGCTGAGTCCTCTTGCCAGTCCGGCGCGGGCCAGACCATAGTCATTGTCAGCCACGAATAGCCGTGAAACGGCATCAACTGGGAGAGTGAGATGAAGATTTTGGCAGCAATGGCCGCTGGTGCGGCCCTTCTGGCTACGGTTGCGGCGGCGGATGTGCCTGACCTGCAGGGCCGGGAAATCGTTGTGGTGACGGAAAACGCCTATCCGCCGCTGCAGTTTCTTGACGCAGAAGGCAACGCGATCGGTTGGGAATATGACGCCATGGCCGAGATCGCCAAGCGCCTGAACGCCACGATCAAATATGAAAACACTAGCTGGGACGCCATGATCCCCGCCGTGTCGGAAGGCCAGTACGATATGGGGATGACCGGCATCACCATCCGCGACGACCGTAAGGAAATGGTCGATTTCTCGGATAGCTATATGACCAGCCAGATGGTCATGCTGGTGCGCGGCGACGAAGAGCGGTTCAGCGATGCGGCCTCTTTCGCGGCTGACCCCGACCTGCTGATGGCCGCCCAGCCCGGCACGACCCCCTTCTATGTCGGCGTTTACGAAGTGCTGGATGGCAACGAGGCCAACCCGCGCATCAAGCTGTTTGAAACCTTTGGCGCGGGTGTCGAGGCGCTCAGGAACGGCGACGTCGATCTGGTCCTCACCGATGGCACCGCCGGCAACGGTTATGTCTCGTCGTCCAACGGGGCGCTCAAGATCGTGGGCGAGCCGCTTGGCACCGAAGACTTCGGCTTTATCTTCCCCAAGGGTTCGGACCTCGTGGGCCCGATGAACGCCGCTATCGCCGCCATGCGCGAGGACGGCACGCTGGACACGCTGAACGTCAAGTGGTTCCTCGACTACAAGATGGGCGAATAAGGCCCCAACAGGGGGCGGTTCGCCGCCCCCTTTTCATTTGCACAGATGACACCCCCAACCTCTGACAAACGTGACTTTCCGTGGTGGCTGATGATCGCCGCCGCCGTCGGGCTATGGATTGGCATCGAGATCGTCACCGACGAAATCTATGCCCGTGTCCTGTCCACCCTGTCCAAGGGCATTGGCATCACCATTTTTGTCACGCTGGTGGGTTTTGCGTTGGCCTCGGCCTTGGGGCTGGGCCTTGCGGTGATGCTTTTGTCGCGCCGTGTGATCTTGCGCGAAGTGGCGCGTTTCTACGTCGAAATCGTCCGTGGCGTGCCGATCATGGTGCTGCTGCTTTATGTGGCGTTCGTGTTGTCGCCCGCGCTGGTGGCGGGCTGGAACTGGCTTCGCGATCTGGTGGGGTTGGACCCGATCAGGTCACGGGATTTCGATCTGATGTGGCGCGCCGTGATTGCCCTGACGATCGGCTATTCGGCCTTTATTGCCGAGGTGTTCCGCGCGGGCCTGCAATCGATCGAGCGCGGTCAGATCGAGGCGGCCGAGGCGCTGGGCCTCGGGCCTTGGCTGCGGTTCCGGCTGATCGTTTTTCCGCAGGCGCTGCGGCGTATCCTGCCGCCTTTGGGCAATGACTTCGTCGCCATGGTCAAGGATAGCTCGCTTGTCTCGGTTCTGGGCGTGGCGGACGTCACACAGTTGGGCAAGGTAACCGCCGCAGGCAATTTCCGCTATTTCGAGACCTATAACGTCGTGGCCTTTATCTATCTGGTCATGACCATTTCGCTGTCACTGGCGCTGCGTGCGCTGGAAAAACGTTTGCGGTCGCGTCAGGGCTGATCGCGCTCTGGCAATCGCGACGGGCGGACCATAGTTTGCCTTCCAAAGGAGACGCCCATGCCCGCCACCAACCCGCTTTTGCAAGACTGGACCACCCCCTACGGTCTGCCGCCCTTTGACGCGATCCGCGACGAGGATTTCGCCCCCGCTGTCGAGGCGGCGCTGGAAACGGCCCGTGCCAATGTGGCGGCGATTGCTGGCAACACGGCGGCGCCGGATTTCGACAACACGATCACCGCGCTGGAACATTCCGATCGCCGCCTGTCCGATGTGCTGGGCGCGTTTTATGCGGTGGCGGGGGCGGACAGTAATCCCGCGCGCGAGGCGTTGATGCGCGACTTTGCGCCCAAGCTTTCGGCCTTTTCGTCCGAGGTGATCAGCAATGCGGCCCTCTTTGCCCGTATCTCGATGCTATGGGACGCCCGCGAGGGGCTGGCGCTGAACCCTGAACAGGAACGTGTGCTTTATCTGACGCACCGTCGTTTTGTGCGCGCCGGAGCCGAGCTTGCTGGGGCCGCGGCCGACCGTCTGAAAGACATCAAGGCGCGTCTTGCGGTGCTGGGAACCGAGTTTACGCAGAATTTGCTGGCCGATGAGCGCGGCTGGTCAATGCCCCTGTCCGAGGCCGATCTGCAAGGCCTGCCAGACTTTGTGGTCTCGGTCGCCCGCGCGGCGGGTGAGGAGCGGGGCGAGGGCGGCCCTGTCGTCACGCTGTCACGGTCGCTGATCGTGCCATTCCTGCAATTCTCGCCCCGCCGTGACCTGCGCAAGACCGCCTATGAGGCTTGGGGCGCGCGTGGTGAAAACGGTGGCGCGACCGACAACCGCGGCATTGCCGCCGAAATGCTGGCCCTGCGCGCCGAACGGGCGCGGCTCTTGGGTTATGACGATTTTGCGGCCTACAAGCTTGAAACCGAAATGGCGGGGAATGCCGAAAACGTCCGCGCCTTGCTGATGGCGGTATGGAGCCCCGCACGGATTGCCGCCGAGGGTGACGCCAAGGTTCTAGAGGCGATGTTGCACGCCGATGGCCACCAAGGCCCGCTAGAGCCTTGGGACTGGCGCTACTATGCCGAGGCGCGCCGCAAGGCCGAACACGATCTCGATGAAGCGGCGCTTAAGCCCTATTTCCAACTCGACCGGATGATCGAGGCGGCATTCGCCGTGGCGCATCGCCTGTTTGGTCTGGACTTCAAACCCGCCACCGGCCCGCTCTATCATCCCGATGTGCGCCTTTGGGATGTCACGCGCGACGGCCAGCATGTGGCGCTGTTCATCGGCGACTTTTTCGCACGCGGGTCCAAACGTTCGGGCGCGTGGTGTTCGGCCATGCGTCTGCAGCGCCGCACCGATGGCGATGTGCGGCCGCTGGTCGTCAATGTGTGCAACTTTGCCAAGCCCGCCGCAGGCCAACCCGCGCTGCTAAGCCATGACGACGCGCGCACGCTGTTCCATGAATTTGGCCACGCGCTGCACCAGATGCTGTCGAATGTGACCTATGAAAGCATCTCGGGCACCTCGGTTTCCCGCGATTTTGTGGAACT
>JAHEBS010000043.1 GCA_024642145.1 Marivivens sp. | reverse complement strand
GTCCGGATGCGCTGGCCATTGGCTGTGATGTGTCACGGTTCGACCAACTGTCACACGCGGTTCGCGATACGCTGGCAAAGTTTGGCCGCATCGACGTGTTCATCGGCAACGCAGGCATTATCGGCCCGATCGCGCCGCTGGAAACCATGGAACCCGCAGCCTTTGGCGAGGTGATCGACATCAACCTGAAGGGCGTATTCAACGGCATGCGCGCGGTGATTCCGGAGATGCTGCGGCAAAGGGGCGGGACGATCATCACCGTGTCCTCCGGCGCCGCGCATAGCCCGATCGAGGGGTGGAGCGGTTACTGCGCGTCCAAGGCCGGCGCCTATATGCTGACCCGCAATGCTGACCACGAATTGCGCGGGCGCGGACTTCGTGTGTTGGGGCTGTCACCCGGGACCGTCGCCACCGACATGCAGCGCGTGATCAAGGCCTCTGGCATCAATCCGGTCAGCCAGCTCGACTGGTCCGACCATATTCCCCCTGAATGGGCGGCCAAGGCCTTGGTCTGGATGTGTGGTGCTGCGGCGGACGAATTCCGCGGGCAAGACGTGTCGCTGCGCGATCCTGCAATACGGGCCAAGGTGGGCGTGGCATGATCCACAGCGCGCGCGATGGCGATCTGGTCACATTGACCATCGACCGCCCTGACAAAGCCAATTCCCTGACCCGCGCGATGCTGGTCGATCTGGCCAGCGCCGTGCGCGGCGCGACGGGGGCCAAGGCCCTGATCCTGACGGCCGCGGGCCGCGTTTTCAGCGCAGGCGCCGATCTGGACGCGGCGCGGGCCGGCCTTGCCACTGACCCGACGTGGGAGGAACTGTCGGCTGCAATTGCCGGATTCGAGGGGCTAACCGTTGCCGCCCTGAACGGCACGCTGGCGGGCGGTGCCTTTGGCATGGCGCTGGCCTGCGATCTGCGGATTGCCGTGCCCGCGGCCAAGTTCTTTTATCCGGTGATGAAACTCGGTTTTCTGCCGCAGCCCTCTGACCCTGCGCGGCTGGCGCAACTGGTCGGGCCCGCGCGCGCCAAGCTGATCTTGATGTCCGGCGCCAAGATCGAGGCGCCCGAGGCGTTGGCCATCGGGCTGATCGACCGCATTGTCGAACCCGAAGCGCTGATCGAAACGGCGCGGACACTGGCCGCCGATGCGTTGGCCGCAAATGCCGCGCATGTATCGGCAATCAAGCGAATGATCTGACGATCCCTTGATCCCTGCCCCCCAACGCGGGCATGAGGCGAGGGCAGACAACCAAGGCAGGCCCGATGGCTGAACATGCAACAGATGCGCTGGTGATCGGCGGCGGTCCGGCGGGGCTGATGGCGGCGGATATGCTGTCGTCAGCGGGGCTGCGCGTTGTGATCGCGGATGCCATGCCTTCGGTCGCGCGCAAGCTGTTGATGGCGGGCAAGTCGGGCCTGAACCTGACCAAGGCCGAACCCTTGCCCGCATACCTCGCCAATTTCGGCCCCCAACCTGCGTGGTTTGCCCAGATCCTTGCCGGTTTCGGTCCGCCAGAGGTCATTGGATGGGCCGAGGGTTTGGGGCAAAAGACCTTTGCAGGCTCTAGCGCACGCGTTTTTCCCGAGGCCATGAAGGCCTCGCCTTTGCTGCGCGCATGGCTGGCACGGTTGGATCGTCAGGGGGCTGTGCTGCGCACGCGATGGCGCTGGGTCGGTTGGCAGGGCGATCAGTCCGCCTTTGACACGCCGGAGGGCCCCCAAAGGGTCCGTGCGGGCGCAACCGTTCTGGCCATGGGCGGGGCAAGTTGGCCGCGGCTGGGGTCGACCGGCGACTGGGCGGGGCAGTTTGCGGGGCTCTGCACCGATTTTGCCGCCGCCAACGCCGGCCTCTGCGTGCCATGGTCGGACCATATGACGCGCCATTTTGGCCAACCCCTGAAAGGCGTAGCCCTGCGAGCGGGCAAAACCGTCAGCCGCGGCGAGACGATCCTGTCCGAAACGGGGATCGAGGGCGGGGGGATCTATCCGCTTTCGCCCGATCTGCGGCGCGGCGCGGCGCTGGTTGTCGATCTCTTGCCCGATCTGGACCTGCCCACGATCCGCGACAGGCTGGCGCGCCCGCGCGGCAAGGCAACCTTGTCCAACCACTTGCGGCGGGTGCTGGGCCTCGATCAGGTCAAGATTGCGCTTTTGCAGGAATTCGCGCGTCCCTTGCCAGATGATCTGGCACCGGTCCTCAAGGCGCTGCCCATCCGCCACACCGGCCTGCGGCCCTTGTCAGAGGCTATTTCCACCGCTGGCGGCCTGCGTCTGGATGCGCTGACCCACGATCTGATGCTGAAAAGCCGCGCGGGCGTTTTCGCCGCTGGCGAGATGCTGGATTGGGAGGCCCCGACAGGCGGCTATCTGATCTCGGCCTCGCTGGCGACCGGACGGCACGCGGGGTTGGCGGCAGCCCGCTATCTAGCCGCGGGGCGATAAGAGCCGCAAAAACAGATCGTGCAGATAGGCCTCTGCGCCCGGATAGGGGTCGGCGCCATCCAGCACAGCGCGCACCTGCACGTCGAAATCGGCATAGTGCTGGGTCAGCGCCCAGATCGAAAAGATCAGGTGATAGGGGTCCACGGGCGCAATCCGGCCCTGTTCGACCCAGTGACGAATGATGGCAGCCTTGTCGTCAACCAATGCCTTTAGATCGGTGTCCAAGGTGCCGCCCATGCGCGGCGCGCCCTGCAAGATCTCGTTGGCGAAAAGGCGGCTTTCGCGGGGATGTTCGCGGCTCATCTGCAGTTTGCGCGACACATAGTCCAACAACTCGGCCAGTGCGTCGCCCTCGTCGTTCAATTCGCGCAGCGGCGCCAGCCACAGGTCAAGAAGCCCGCCCAAAAGCTCTTCGTGGATCGCCTCTTTGGAGGGGAAGTAATAAAGCAGGTTCGGTTTGGACAGGCCCGAAGCCTCGGCAATCTGGTCCAGCGTCGCGCCGCGAAACCCGTATTGCGAAAAAATCTCGAGCGCGGCCTCACGGATCAGGCCGCGATTCCTTTGCTGGGTCTTGGTCAAGTGACGCTTGTCGGTCATCTCGCTTGTCTCCCTGCATGGCCTGATATCGGGTCTAGTTTCTCAATTAACCGGATAGCTGGTCATGTCCAGTTCAGACTAGCGCGACGGTAACGAGCAGATGCGGATCAGGGCGCGTTCGACCAGCGCCTGTTGCGGGGCGCGGTCAGAGGACCGCAATTGCAAATCGGTGTCCAACAGCAGTGTCAGCGCGGCCTCAAGCTTGGCGGTGCCCCAACGCCCCGCCTGCCGTTGCAGCGCGTCACGGCGCGGCCCAAAGACCGGCGGGCGCAGCTTGCCGATGCCCGCCGAAGGCCCAGCAGGGTCAGAGGCCACGGCATGTAGCGTGCGGAAATGACGGGTGGCGGATATGCATATCCCCACGGGCTGGATGCCCTGCGCGTAGAGCCGCCGCAATAGCGGCCCCACCTGATCGCGGCGCGCCTCGGCCACCACGGCCAACATGTCGTCCACCTCGGCCTCGATCGAGGCGGGCGCGCAGGCCGCGACATCGGCAGGCGTCACGTGCCGCACCTCGCCGCGCATATAAAGCCCCAGTTTTTCGACCGTTTGCCGAAAATCGCCGGGTTCGATGGCGCGGGCCAGTGCCAGCAGGGCCGCCATAGCCTCGGCCTCGATCTGCGGCAGTTCGGCGGCCTTGAGCATGGTCTCGATCTCGTCGCGTCCCGGCGGGTCGTCATAGATGCCAATGGCCACGGCGTTACGATCGCCTTCGAACAGTTTTCGCAGCGCGGATTTTGCCGCCAGACGCCCCGCCGTCACCACCATTGTGGCATCGCCTGTGCGCCAGTCGGCCAGCGTGGCGGTCAGATATTGCGCGTGACCGTCGGTCGCGCCTTCGACAAGCACCGCACGTGGACCGGGAAAGAAGCCCTGCGCCTTGATCGCGTCATTGACCATCGCGGGGTCCTTGGCGGCATCTGACGATGCCATGCGCGCCAGCCGCATCTCGGCCTCGCCCTGCGGACCTACGAGACCGCTCACAACGCTCATCCGCGCGTCGGAAACGCGCATTGCGTCATCACCGAATATCAGGATCGCCGCGCGCGAGGCATCGGGTTTGCGCACAAAGGCCGCGGCATCACGGCCCGCGAGCTTCATGCTGCTCCGCCGCTCATGGCGGCCAAAAGCTGGGTCACGATCTGGTCAGCCAGCATGATCGACAGCCGGTCGCGCGCATCACGTTCCGAGGCCCGCGTGGCCAAGGTATTGCCCGCAGCCGAATAGGCGGTAAAGGCCTGCTCGGTGCCGCTTGCCAGTTCGTCGCCGGTCGCGGCGTCCGTCAGGACCCATTTCGCCTCGCCCGGCAGGTTATATCGCGTTGTCGCACCTTCGGTGGTGATCGCCACCGGCTCTAGCCCGACGTCCAGCGTCACGGTCAGCACGAAACTTGCGGTTTCGCTCCAGCCAAGGCGGTCTTCCAGCTCGGCCCGTAGACGAAAGCCCTCGGGCGTCTCTGGCGCCGCGACCAGAACCGCATTGCGCAACCGCCGGCCCGGGCCACCCGGCCCATAGACCGGCGCAAAACCACAACCGCCCAGCGCCACTAGGCCCAAAAGGACCATGCGGCGGCCAAGGCGGGCTGAGGTCTTAGATGACAAGGTTCACGATCCTGCCGGGGACGACGATGATCTTTTTCGGGGCGGCCCCGTTTAGCGCCCTTTGCACAGCATCGTCGGCCAGCACGATCTTTTCAACCTCTGCCGCGGACAGGTCCTTGCCTACCGTAATCTCGCCGCGGCGCTTGCCGTTGATCTGGATGGGCAGCGTCACCGAGTCCTCTACCAGCATGGCCGGATCGGCCTTGGGCCACGCGGCCGCGCTGACCAGACCCTCACCGCCCAGCATCGACCAGATTTCTTCGGCGAGGTGGGGGGTAAAGGGCGACATCAACTGGGCCAGTGCGCGTGTCGCCTCTTTGCGCGCCGCGCCGCCGGCGTTGGTTTTCTGCAGCGCATTGGTAAAGCCATAAAGCTTGGCGATGGCGGCATTAAAACCGAAGGATTCGATGGCTTTCGACACATCGTCGATCGCACGGTGCATCGCACGCAACAGGTCCTGATCCTCGGCCGACGTGCCATTGTCCATCGCCGCGATATCGGTGGCGATGCGATGAACGCGGCTCAGGTGGCGCGCGGTCGCCTCGGCGCCCGAGGCGGTCCATTCCACGTCCCGCTCGGGCGGGCTGTCGGACAGCACGAACCAGCGCGCGGTATCGGCACCATAGCTCGCCACGATGTTCAGCGGGTCCACCACATTCTTCTTGGATTTGGACATCTTGGCGGAGGGGATGATCTCGACCTTTTCACCCGTGGCTTTGAGCAAACCGCCCTCGACCTCTTCGGGGAAATGATAGGTCGCACGGCCGTCGGCGGCACGTGTCAGATAGATCTCGTGCGTGACCATGCCTTGCGTGAACAGCGCCTTGAACGGCTCGATCGCCTTGACGGGCAGATGGCCGGTGATCTGCATGGCGCGGGCAAAGAACCGCGAATACAGCAGGTGCAGAATCGCATGTTCGATGCCGCCCACATATTGATCGACGCCCATCCAGTAATCGACCTCTGCGGCCACGGTCGGCGTCTCTGCACGCGGCGCGGTAAAGCGGGCGTAATACCAGCTCGAGTCCACAAACGTGTCCATCGTGTCGGTCTCGCGGCGGGCGGGCTTGCCGCAATGCGGGCAGGCGCAATCACGCCACGTCGGGTGACGGTCCAGCGGGTTGCCGGGGATGTCAAAGGTCACATCGTCGGGCAGGCGGACAGGCAGGTTTTCTTTCTTTTCCGGCACAGTGCCGCAGTCGTCGCAATGAACGACCGGAATCGGGCAACCCCAGTAGCGCTGGCGGCTGAGGCCCCAGTCACGCAGGCGGTATTTGGTGACGCCCTGCCCCACACCGTTGTTTTCGCAAAACCGGATCGCCTCTTCGACGGCTTCGGTGCCGTTCAGCATCTCGCCGCCGGCAAAGCCGCGAATATAGCGCACAGTCTCGGATTTCATCGGCACATAGGCCTCGGTCAACGCGGCCTCGTCAGTGCCTTCGGCGACAAAGACCGGTGTGATCGGCAGGCTGTATTTGGTGGCGAATTCAAAGTCGCGCTGGTCGTGCGCGGGGCAACCGAAGATCGCGCCCGTGCCGTAGTCCATCAAGATGAAATTCGCGATATAGACCGGCAGTTCCCACGATGTATCAAAGGGATGACGGACCTTCAGGCCGGTATCAAAGCCGCGTTTCTCGGCCTTTTCCAACGCCTCTTCGGTGGTGCCGCCCTTGCGACATTCAGCGACAAACGCCGCGACCTCGGGGTTTTGCGCCTCGAGCCGCTTGGCCAGCGGGTGATCGGGCGAAATGCCGACAAACGACGCACCCAACAGCGTATCGGGGCGGGTGGTATAGACCTCGACATGGTCGATGCCTTCGGGGCCGTCCACCATACCAAAACTGAACTGCAAACCGCGGCTCTTGCCGATCCAGTTCTGCTGCATCAGCTTGACCTTCGACGGCCAGTCGTCGAGTCCGTCAATCGCCTCGAGCAATTCGCCCGCGAACTCGGAAATCTTGAAGAACCACTGGGTCAGCTCGCGCCGTTCCACATCCGCGCCCGAACGCCAGCCCTTGCCGTCGATCACCTGTTCATTGGCCAGAACCGTCATATCGACCGGATCCCAGTTGACCACCGCGTTTTTGCGATAGACCAGACCCGCGTTCAGCATGTCGATGAACAGCGCCTGCTGTTGGCCGTAATATTCGGGGTCACAGGTCGCCAACTCGCGCGACCAGTCCAACGACCAGCCCAGAGGTTTCATCTGCGCCTTCATGTCGGCGATATTCTGATAGGTCCATGTCGCCGGATGCCCGCCCGAGGCCATGGCGGCGTTTTCCGCAGGCATGCCAAAGGCGTCCCATCCCATCGGGTGCAACACGTTGTAGCCCGACGCGATCTTGTGGCGGGCAACGACGTCGCCCAGCGTATAGTTACGCACGTGGCCCATATGGATACGGCCCGAGGGATAGGGGAACATCTCAAGCACATAATACTTGGGCTTGTCCGCTGTGCGGGTCGCGCGGAAAATTCCCGCCTCTTCCCAAGCGGCTTGCCACTTATGTTCGATCTCTGAGGCATCGTAGCGGGACATGTGGTCGTATCCTTGGATGAAAACGCCGGGCAAGGGGCCCGGCGCGGTCATAAAGCAGTTGGGTGCCGGATTCTATAGGCCGCGATCGCCGATGCGTAGCTGACGCGCGCGCGCAAGGATCGCGTCCTCGACGGCGCGTTGCGTATCGGCAGAAACAGGGCCGCTCGTGGTCGCAAGCGCCACATTCAGCGAACGGGCATCAAGCGCAGGATCGGAAATATGCACCGTGGCACGATAGGCGCGCCCACCGCCGGGCGGTGTGCCATAGCCAAAGACGATGACGCCGGTAAAGGGATCGACGCTTTCGATGGGCATGAAATCAAGCACGTCGATCGCGGCGGCCCAGAGGTAGCGGTTTACCGCGACGCTTTCCGCGCCACGCACCCGTGCGGCCTGACGTGTGCCAGCCTGTTCGGCAGCGGCACCGCCAAACCCGAGCTTGCCCAGCCCGCCCGATCCACAGGCCGAAAGCCCGATCACGAGTGTCGCGGCCAATGCCGCCTTGGCGATACGCGCTACTTTCGTCAAAGCCTTGGCCCCCAAGCCGGTGGTGCTGTCCCTGAATCTGTAGCGAAGCATGGCGCGCAAGCCAAGCGCTTTGCCCTGAAAGGGTCGGCACAAAAAGAAAGAGCGGCCCCAAGGGACCGCTCTTCTTTAGTACGAGGTTGGTTTCGATTAGAAATCGAAGGCCATACCGAGGGTAACGCCCTGCATGTACTCGTGCGCGTAGTCGACGGTGGTGTTGGCATCGCCAGCACCGGTGTCCGAGTACGACACGTAGCCCGAAGCGCCGTTGCCGAAGTCGATTTCCAACGCGGCGTACATCTCGGCGTCGGTGCCCTGACGCATACCAGCGTAGGCCATCATGTCGTTGCCGAGGTCGTAGCCAACATCAACGCCCATGTCGTTGGCGCTGTTGATGGTCGCGCCGACGGTGAAGGCGCCAGCTGCGTAGTCAACCGAAGCGTCCCAGTTGGTGGCCGAGTCGAGGTTGACTTCAGCCGACAGATCGCCAGCGGCGTAGCCGAGAGTCAGTTCCCACGAAGCGTCGAAGTAGTAGGTCACGCCGACCGAGAAGGGGTCAGCCGAGTAGCCAGCCGAAACAGCCCAGCCAGTGGTGTCGCCGGTGGCGAAGCCGAGCTCAACCGAACCAACGGTGTAGCCGAGGGCGAGGCCCCAAGCGGTGCCGTTGTAGATCTGAGCAGCAACGTCCACGCCGCCGACCGAGGTCGACAGGCCGAGGCCGAAGTTGGTCATGTCGTAACCGAAGGTCAGGCCAACCGAACCGAGGGTCGCGGTGGCGCCGACTTCGACGTCGCCCGAGGTGCTGTAGGTAGCAGCAATGCCAACGCCACCGATGGTGGTCGAAACGCGTGCGCCGCCGAAAGCGACTTCAGAGAAGCCAGCCGACTGGAAGTCCATGGCGTCGCCAACTGCACCCCAAGCGGCGCCGTTGTCGAAGTCACCGGCTTCGATCGACGTGGTGCCGTCGGTCAGAGCGATGTTGCCGTGGGTCAGGGTCGAAGAACCCCAGTTGTCCATTTCGGCGCCGATGGTGACCGAAGCGGTCCAGCCGTTGTTCAGCTCTTGCGAAGCCGAGAAGTCGAGCGAAACGGTCGAGCCCCAGGTGGTGCCGGCGTTTTCGTTGATCCAGGCTTCAGCCGAGCCCGAAAGTTCGACGGTAGCCGAAGCGGCGCCAGCAAAGGCGACGGCGGCGGTCGAAGCGAGAAGGAGAGTTTTCATGTTTATCCCTCGAAGTTGCATTCCAAAAATGCCAGTCGAACCGGCATTGCGGGCTTTCTGCTCTTTGCGACCCTTACACTCAAGTTGTTTGAACCACTTGGCGGCACAGAGCGCCGACCTGATGCATCCCTGCCACACCAGCAAAAAGCCGCCTGCCGGTGACAAGCCCCGATGCCCGTCTTAAAGAAGGGCGATCAACAGGAAGCCAACATGTCCCTCTCTGCCATCAAATCCCGCATCACCGCCGCCGCCATCGCCAACGGGCGCAATCCGCAAGACATCGTGCTGATCGCCGTATCCAAGATGCAGCCCGACGCGCGCGTGGAAGAGGTATTGCACGAAGGTCAGCGGGTCTTTGGCGAAAACCGTGTGCAAGAGGCGGCTGGCAAATGGCCCCGATTCCGCGAGATCTTCGGCGCGCTGGAACTGCACATCATCGGCCCCCTGCAAACCAACAAGGTGCGGCAGGCGATGGAACTGGCGCAGGCGATTCATTCGGTTGACCGACCCAAGCTGGTTCACGCCATTGCGCGAATCGCGGGCGAGATCGGGCATTGCCCGCGTCTGTTCATTCAGGTGAACACCGGCGCTGAACCGCAAAAGGCGGGCGTTTTGCCCGCTGATACCGTGGCTTTGGTGGCCGAGGCCCGCGAACTGGGCCTGCCGGTCGAGGGGCTGATGTGCATCCCCCCCGTGGACGAAGACCCCGCACCGCATTTCGCCATGCTGCGCGATCTGGCGGCTGAATGCGGCCTGTCCGGCCTGTCGATGGGGATGAGCGACGATTTCGAAACCGCCATTGCCATGGGCGCCACCCATATCCGCGTGGGCTCGGCCATATTCGGCAGCCGCGCCTAGCTGACGAACAATCGCGCAGCGGGTGTCAGCCGTGCGGCGATGTGATGAAGGTGCCCTCGTGACAGCGCGATGCAGCCGGCAGTGGGCGCGCAGGGCCGACGCCATTGGTGCATGAATATCGCAGAGCCTCGCCCGGGCTCGGGTTCGGGCCAGTTCCAGTCGGTGATGATCACCAGATCATACAAGGGGTCGGCACGCCGCAAATGTTCGTGGCTTCCCGCGTAGGGCGCGCGCACCATCTGGTTATAGTCCGGCAGACGGGGATCATCGGACCACAGATCGCCCGTCAGAATCGGTTGCGCCCATGGCACCGGCGGCGCGATCCGGTCAGGGCGGTAGAGCATCCCGACCAGCCGGTGGACCCCGCGCGGCGTTGCGCCGTCACCCTCGCGCTTGTCACTGGTCAGACCGCCGCGCCCGATGGTGCAGGGAAAACGCCGCCCCATGAACCGCAGTCCCGTGGGCGTAACCACCAGATCGGCGGGCGTTGCGCATTGGTTCGGGTCACGCGAATGGCTCATGCCTGCTTTGCCTTGGCTGAACTGAGTCGATTTCCGTCCAGTTTGAAACATTTGCCGTCAAACCGACACGTCCGCGTGAGAGGTGTGAAGCATATCTTGTTCTAACCGCGAGGTGATCTCAGGTTTAACTCACGAAGAACGGAGGACCCCATGGCCCAACTCAAGCGAATCCTTTTGGTGGATGACGATGACGACCTGCGCGAGGCGCTGGGTGAGCAGTTGATGCTGACCGAAGATTTCGATGTCTTCGAGGCCGGCAACGGCGCCGCCGCGCTGGCACAGGTCAAGGCCGGAATCTTTGATCTGGTGGTGCTGGACGTGGGCCTGCCCGACACCGACGGGCGCGAGCTTTGCCGTCTGATGCGCAAACAGGGCGTTAAATGCCCCGTTGTGATGCTGACCGGACATGACAGCGACAGCGACACCATTCTGGGTCTGGAATCGGGCGCCAATGACTATGTGACCAAGCCCTTCAAGTTTCCGGTGCTTCTGGCGCGTATCCGCGCGCAGTTGCGCCAGCATGAACAATCCGAGGATGCGGTCTTCCAGCTTGGCCCCTACAGCTTCCGCCCCGCGCAAAAGATGCTGCTGACGGGTGACAACAAAAAGGTGCGGCTGACCGAGAAGGAAACCAACATCCTTAAGTTCCTCTACCGCGCCAGCGAAGGCGTGGTGGCGCGCGATGTGCTGTTGCACGAGGTCTGGGGATATAACGCGGGCGTGACCACGCATACGTTGGAAACCCATATATACAGGCTGCGTCAGAAGATCGAACCCGATCCGTCCAATGCGCGGCTTCTGGTGACCGAATCGGGCGGCTATCGTCTGGTCGCCTGATCAACCATCCCTTGATGGCGGGGTCTTGCCATCACCTCCCTGTTGGACTTGCCCGGCCCCATTGGCCGGGCATTTCTTTTAGCGATGCTCGGGTTTCCGCCGATCCGCGACAATGCAGTTTGCGGGTGCCCCCTCCGGCGCTATCACAGCGCGGTCAGGGAGGACCCATGCAGAACATCCACCGTCGCGCCTTCGTGGGCATTACACTGGCCGCACTGGCGGCCTGCGCCGATCCGCGCAAAACCGCCGAGGCCGACCGCGCCGCCATCAACAGCGGCGGCGATACGCCCGCCCTGCGTGCGCTGATCGACCGTTACGCCGATGCCTATAATGTCCCGCGCAGTCTGGTGCATCGGGTTGTCGTGCGTGAAAGCCGCTATAACCCGCAGGCCCGCAACGGCCCCTATTGGGGGCTGATGCAGATCTCGCTGCAGACGGCCAAGGGCATGGGCTATCAGGGCGACGGGCCCGGTCTGTTGGATGCCGAAACCAACCTGCGCTATGCGGTCAAATACCTTTACGGCGCATGGCTCTGCGCCGATGGCAGCCAAGACAAGGCCGTCTATTGGTATGCACGTGGCTATTATTACGAGGCCAAGCGGCGCGGAATTCTCAAGGAAACCGGAATGGCCTAACGGCGGAGCGCCCTGAACACCAAGGGCGCCACGAGGATCACCATGAAGATGCGCAGGATGTGGCTGACCGAGACATAGGCCACCTCCTGCCCCATAGCGAGCGCCAAGAGGCTCATCTCGGTCAGGCCGCCGGGTGAATAGGCCAGAAATGATGCGGCCACGCTTTTGCCTGTCGCCGCCATCACGATGGCCGAAAAACCCACCGCCACCGCCAAAAGCACCGCCGAGGAAATCGCGCCCAGCGCCAGATCACGGAAAATGTCGCGCGCCTTGGCGCCCAGAAAACGGCATCCGATCACGCTCCCCAAAACGACCTGCGAGGCGTTTATCAAAAGCGTTGGCGGCGCAGTGGTCACGATGTGCAGGTAATGCACCAGCGACGATAACAGCATCGGTCCCAGCATATTGCCCGCTGGCAACCGCAGCTTTTGGCCCAACGGCACACCGACCAAGGCGCAGCCGGCCAGTATGGCCCAATCGCTGGGCGCAAGCGCCGAAAGCGCGATCCATGCCCGCGGCGCGGCGGACGAGCGGATATGCAGAAAGAAGCCGAAGAACAGGCTGACGAAGGCGATGACCGTCAGGATACGGCTGGCATGCGCCAGCGCAATGCGACGTTCGTCCCCGCCCGACGCGCCGCCGATAATGACCATGTCGTTCAAGCCGCCCGGCATGGCCGAGAAAAACGCGGTGACGGGATCAAAGCCGCCCAGCCTGCGATAGACAACATAGCTGACGCCCGCGCCCGACGCGAGGTAGACGGGCAAGAGCGCGATCGTCACCAACCACTGGCTTGCATTGGCAAAGACCTGTGGCGACACCGCCGAACCCAGCATCAGGCCGATCAGCGGAATGACGATGGGCCGTAGCTTCATCGGCGCCTTGACCGGCCAACGCATCAGCGCGGCGAAGGTATTGATGATCATCGGCCCCAGCATCCACGGCAGCGGCAGACCGAGGCGATAGGTGCCATAACCGGCGACCGCGCCTAGACCCAGCGCAAGGGCAATCTGGCCCAGTTGCTGCGCGTCAGGCCTCACGCGACCGTGCCGCCCAGATGCCTTTCGCCGCGTTCATGCGACAGGGCGATCTGTTTTTGCCGCTCGCGAAACCGTGCCTTGTCGGCCTCGGATGTCTCGGCCTTGCATTGGTGGCACGACACGCCCTGCTCATATTCCGGCCGCGCCAGATCCTGCGGCGTCAGGGGTCGGCGGCAAGCGTGACAAAGCTGGTGCGGGCCTTCAACCAAGCCATGCCCCACGGACACGCGCCCGTCGAACACGAAACATTCGCCGTGCCACAGGCTGTCGGTTTGCGGAACCTCTTCGAGGTATTTCAGAATACCGCCCTTGAGGTGGAACACCGCGTCCACGCCTTGACTCAGCAAATAGTTGGTCGATTTTTCACAGCGGATGCCGCCGGTGCAGAACATGGCGATACGCTTGTTGTGAAAGCGGTCCTTGTTGGCCTCCCACCATGCGGGAAATTCGCGAAAGCTATGGGTCTTGGGGTCAACCGCACCTTCGAAAGTGCCAATCGCCACCTCATAGTCGTTGCGCGTATCGATCACCGCCACGTCGGGCGCCGAAATCAGCGCATTCCAGTCCTGCGGCGTGACGTAATGGCCGACCTTGGCGCGCGGATCGACGTTTGGCTGGCCCATGGTCACGATCTCTTTCTTGAGCCGGACCTTGAGTCTGCCAAAGGGCTGTTCGCTGGCGGTGCTTTCCTTCCACTCCAGATCCGCGCAACCGGGCAGGGCGCGGATCGCGGCAAGGGCGGTGTCGATCCCCCCGCGCGAGGCGGCAATGGTGCCGTTGATGCCCTCAGGCGCGATCAGAAGCGACCCCGTTACACCAACCGCTGCACAGGCCTCGCGCAGGGGTCCGGCGATAGCGGCGGGGTCGTTGAACGGTGTGAAGTGATAGAGGGCGGCCACGATATACATGATTTCCCCTTAGCGCCGTTAGCGGCCGCCGAAAAGCCCGCTCAGCCAGCCGCAGCGATGGCCAAGCCATCGACAACGCCGGTAAAGGCATCGCCGCGCTCGACGCTGGCGCGCGGCAGCAGATCGGCAATCGCCGCTTCGACGACGCCAAGCAGCGACGAACCACCCACCATAACAACCTTGGACACCGCATCCGGCGCCACGCCGGCAAGGGTCAGTGTATCGACAGCGGCCTGACGGATGCGCGCGGCCTCGGGGCCAAGAATCGCGGTGAGGTCCTGTCCCGTAATGCGGCGTTCAAGGCCCCGTTCGACCAAGCCCAGATCCACGGCACCCCAGCCAGGCGCGGCGCGGTTGGCGCCGATCTTGCCGCGCTCGACCGACAGCGCCACGTCATGACCGATTTCCATGTCCAGAACCGTGACCAGCCGCGCGAAAGCCGCCTGATCGACCGCAACCTTGGCCATGCGCGCCACCGCGCGTCGGGTTTCGGCCGTATAGAGAAAGGGTATTTTTTCCCATGCGGCCAGATCGTGAAACAACGCGTTAGGCGCGGGGTGTTGCGCGGGCCCGAACTCGGCCCGCAGATCCGTGCCCATGCCCAAAAGCGGCATGACCTTGGCCAAGCTCAACATGCGGTCGAAATCGGTGCCGCCCAGACGGATACCGTGGCTTGCCACGACCTCGACCCGCCCCGGATCGCCGCGAAACAGGGTAAAGTCCGAGGTGCCGCCACCGATGTCGACCACCAACCCCAGCCCTTGGGACACCCCGCCCGAGGCGATGGCGGCGGCTTCGGGTTCAAAAAGAAAATCCACTGCGGAAAAACCGGCCAGACCATAGGCCTCACGCAGGTCCAGTTCGGCCTGACGGTCGCGCTCGGACCCCGCAGTATGAAAGGTGACCGGTCGCCCTGACATCACGGCGTCGAAACGCGTCCCGCAATGCGTCTCGGCATCGGTTTTAACCCGCGCCAGAAACCGCGCGACCACCTCGACCAGCGTGAGCCGTTCGTGCTGGATCACGCGCTTTTCCCGCATCAACGGCGTTCCAAGCACCGATTTCAGCGCCCGCATGAACCGCCCTTCGCGGCCATCGACCAAGGCCGCCAGCGCCGCATTGCCAAAGACCGTCTCGCGCCGCGTGCCGTCAAAGAAAACCGCGGTGGGTTGGGTGCGCTCGCCATCGGACAGCGGCACCACATAGGGCCGCCCCGCCACCATGACGGCGGCGGCGGTATTCGAGGTGCCAAAATCGATGCCGATCCGGTTCATCGCGGGTTCCTGCCAGAAGGAGGCGCGCGATAGGCCAATTCGCCGCGCAAGGCAAGCCACGCTTGACCGCCGCCGCTGGGCTTTCTAGGCAGGGATAACCATTCCGGAGGCCCGATGAAACCCGCGCACCACGCCCTGATCGTCGTCGATATCCAGAACGATTTCTGCCCCGACGGTGCCTTGGCCGTGGCGGGCGGGGATTCGATCGTGTCGGGCGTCAACGCGCTGATGGGCAAATTCGCGACGGTCGTCCTGACGCAAGACTGGCACCCTGCGGGGCATTCTTCCTTTGCCTCGACCCATGGCGCAGCGCCATTTTCGGAAATGCGGATGTCCTATGGGCCGCAAACGCTCTGGCCGGACCATTGCATTCAGGGCAGCACGGGCGCAGCGTTTCACAAGGGGCTGAATACCGACCCCGCTGCGCTGGTGATCCGCAAGGGCATGAACCCCGCCGTTGACAGCTATTCGGCCTTTTTCGAAAACGACCGCAAGACCGCGACGGGGCTAGAGGGCTACCTGCGCGGGCGCGGTGTGACCGAGGTCACCATCGTCGGCCTCGCCACTGATTTCTGCGTGGCCTATTCTGCGCTGGACGCTGCGCGTCTGGGCTTCAAGGTGACTGTGCTGATGGATCTTTGCCGCGCGATTGATCTGGGCGGATCACTCGATGCGGCCAAGGCGCAGATGGTTGCCGCTGGCGTCGCGCTTGACTGATTGCACGCCGCGCTGGCTTAACTGAGCCCAACAAGGCCCGAGGAGCCCCATGGTCGACATCGCCACCCGCGTCTGGAACCACAAATGGAAGATCGACCCCATCGTGCGGTCGCTCATCGACACAGATTTCTACAAGCTGCTGATGTGCCAGTCTGTATTTCGCACCAACCCCGATACGGTGGTGCGGTTCAGCCTGATCAACCGTTCGACCCACATCCGTCTGGCCGACATGATCGACGAGGGCGAACTGCGCGAGCAGTTGGACCACATCCGCACCCTCAGCCTATCGCGCGGCGAAAGCACATGGTTGCGCGGTAATACCTTCTACGGCAAGCGCCAGATGTTCCGCCCCGATTTCATGGAGTGGTTCGAAAACCTTCGCCTGCCGCCCTATCACCTCGAAAAGCGTGACGGGCAGTATGAACTGACCTTCGAGGGCAAATGGCCCGAGGTCATGCTGTGGGAAATTCCCGCGCTGGCGGTTCTGATGGAACTGCGTTCGCGCGCCGTGCTGAACGAGATGGGCAAGTTCGAGCTTGAGGTCCTTTATGCCCGCGCCATGGCCAAGCTCTGGGAAAAGGTCGAACGTCTGCGCCAGATTCCCGACCTGCGACTTGCCGATTTCGGCACACGGCGGCGGCATGGGTTCTTGTGGCAGGACTGGTGCGTGCAGGCGTTGATGGAGGGTCTTGGCGACAAGTTCATCGGCACCTCGAACTGCCGCATCGCGATGCGCCGCGATATCGAGGC
>JAHEBS010000204.1 GCA_024642145.1 Marivivens sp. | reverse complement strand
TTTGGTCGGCGCCTTCATTTTTCAGGCCATGGGCTATCTGCCCTGCAAGATGTGCTACTGGCAGCGCTGGCCGCATGGCGTGGCAATCGTCATTGGCGCGTTGGCGCTGGTGCTGCGGACCCGTGGTCCCTTGATGCCTGCGCTTGGCGGGTTGGCGGCGCTGACCACGGCGGCAATCGGTTTCTATCATTCGGGCGTCGAGCGGCACTATTGGGCCGGCCCTTCAAGCTGCACTGGCAATGGCGGGCTTAGCGGGCTTACAGGCGGTGATCTCTTGGCGACCGGCGGCCCGCGTCTGGTCCTGTGCGACCAGATTAGCTGGGAGATTTTCAATATCTCCATGGCCAACTGGAACGTGATCTTTTCAGTCTGCCTGATGGTGATCTGGTTCGCCGCTGCACGGCGGGACTGATCAGCGGCGCCCGCCCCTGCGGGTGCTGAGCAAGAGATTGGTTTCCGATCGCGTGACGCCTTCGGTCCGGCGGATCGCAAAGAGGACGGAATCGAAATCCTCGAGCGTGTCGGTGCCAAGTTCGAGAATCAGGTCCCATGTGCCATTGGTGGTATGGATCGCCTGAACCTGCATCATGCCCGCCAGCCGCTGGATGATGCGTTCTGTGCCACGGCCCTCGATTTCCAGCATCATCAGACCACGCACAGGCGCGGTCGCCAGATCGCTCCGCGTCAAGGCGGTAAAGCCCGCAATCTCGCCCGTGGCCATCAGCCGCGCCAGACGGTTGCGCACCGTTGTGCGGGTTATCCCGAGGTCCAGCGCGAGATCGGACAAAGAGGCGCGTCCGTCGCGTTTCAGGAGGCCGATGAGCTTTTGATCCAGATCGTCAAACATGACTGTCCAAAACGGAAGTTGCAGGCCCAATATGATCGCTTTTGCGGCTTCCGTCATCCCCGAAACGAACGACAATATGATTCATGGAAAAACAGAACCTCATCCTTATCGGTGCCCCGGTCGATTGCGGTAAACGCCGCCGTGGCTGCCTCATGGGCCCTGACGCCTATCGCACAGCTGGAATCGCCGAGGCCCTGACGGGGCTTGGCCATCATGTCACCGATCTGGGCAACCTGTCTGCCGAACAGGTCGAAGTCGCGGCCCCGCGCAATCCATTGGTGCATGAATTGGCGCAGAATGTGGGCTGGACCCGCACGCTGGCCCGCGCCGCTCTGGAAAACGCGCCCAAGGGGATGCCGATCTTCCTTGGTGGCGATCACGCGCTGTCTCTGGGTTCGGTCGCCGGCATGGCCGATTACGCGGCCGCCATCGGCAAGCCGCTGTTCGTCCTTTGGGTCGATGCCCATTCCGATTTCCACACGCCCGACACCACCGACAGCGGCAACCTGCACGGCACGCCCGTGGGCTATGTCACGGGCCGCAGTGGTTTCGAGGCGTTCCCGCCCGTCAAGAACCCCGTGCCGATCGACCGCGTGTGCATGATCGGCCTGCGTTCGGTCGATGGTGCCGAGCGTGAGGCGCTGGAACATGGCGAGGCGATGTTGGTCGACATGCGCGCGATCGACGAAGAAGGCGTGCGCAAACCGCTGGCCGCTTTCCTTGATCGTGTCGAGGCCGAGGGCGGCATTCTGCACGTCTCGCTTGATGTCGATTTCCTCGATCCCTCGGTGGCCCCTGCCGTGGGCACCACGGTTCCGGGCGGCGCGACCGTGCGCGAGGGCCATCTGGTGATGGAAATGCTCTGCGACAGCGGGCTTGTTTCCTCGCTCGATCTGGTCGAGTTGAACCCTTTTCTTGACGAACGGGGCCGCACCGCCTCGCTCATGGTGGATCTGGCGGCATCGCTGCTGGGCCGCCGCGTTTTTGACCGCCCGACCCGGAGCCACGGATGACCCCTCCCTCGAAAAAAGCGCTCGTTCCCTTTGTTTCGGTGGCCAATATGATGGCCTTCGTGAACTTGACCGGTATCGAAAAGGTGCTGGCCGATCTTGCACAGGTGATCGAAGCCGATTTCCGCCGCTGGCCAGAGTTTGACAAGACGCCGCGTGTGGCCTCGCATTCCAACGTCGGTGTGATCGAGCTGATGCCCACGGCGGATGCCTCGTTCTACGGGTTCAAATATGTCAACGGCCACCCGACCAACACGCGTGCGGGCCTGCAGACCGTCACGGCCTTTGGCCTATTGGCCGATGTGCAGACGGGCTATCCGGTGCTGTTGACCGAAATGACCATCCTGACCGCGCTGCGCACCGCCGCCATGTCGGCGCTGGCCGCCAAGCATCTGGCCCCCAAGGGCGCGCGGACCATGGCCATGATCGGCAACGGCGCGCAGTCCGAGTTCCAGTGTCTGGCGTTCAAGGCCGTCTGTGGCATCGACACCGTGCGGCTCTATGACATCGACCCCGCCGCCACCGCCAAATGCGCGCGCAACCTTGCAGGGTCCGGCCTGACGGTGGTGACCTGCAAGACCGCCGAGGCCGCCGTCGAAGGCGCCGAGATCATCACCACCTGCACCGCCGACAAGCAATATGCCACGATCCTGACCGACAACATGGTTGGCCCTGGTGTTCACATCAACGCCATCGGTGGCGATTGCCCCGGCAAGACCGAGTTGCACCGCGACATCCTGTTGCGGTCGTCGATCTTTGTCGAATACCCGCCCCAGACCCGTGTCGAAGGCGAGATCCAGCAATTGGACGCCGACCATCCGGTGATCGAACTGTGGGAGGTTTTCCTCGGCAAGGCCAAGGGGCGCACCGACAGCCGCCAGATCACGCTTTTCGACAGTGTGGGCTTTGCGATCGAGGATTTCTCGGCGCTTTGCTACATCAACGCGCATATCCGTGAGACGGGGCTTTTCGAGGATCTCGATATGCTGGCCGACCCCGATGACCCGCGTGACCTGTTCGGCATGGTCCAGCGCGCCAAGTAAGACTGAACCCCTCTGGCCCACGGTCAGAGGGGGTTTTCGTTAGTGGTAGCGCAGTTCCGCCACCACATTGCGCCATTCGCCGGGCGCGATCAGTTTGCGATGGCAGAACCGCACCGAGTGCAGCGGCCCCTCGATCTGATCTTGCCAGAAGGCGATGAAGTGAAACAGTTCGGGATAGTCCGGCGCCAGATCATATTCCTGCCAGACGTAGCTTTGCAGCACGTGCCGGTAATCCGGCATCCGGTAGTAGATCTCGGCAGTGGTCAGCCCGTAGCCCTTCATCATCAATAGGGTTTCCGCGCCCTTCTCTTGTGCCCGCATGGTGGCCTCCTTGGACGGCTTGAAAACCATCTTGTCGGAGTTTGATAACTTTTCCATGAATACAACATGTTACAATTGTGGCATTGGATTGGGACTCGCGCGCGTGCGCGTGGGGTTCCCCCCAGAGTTTGGTTGGGATATAGTCTGGGACAACTAGATATGGCCCAGCATGGCCCAACGAGACAAAGGGCGCGATACCGTGAGCGATACGCCAGAAACCCCTGAAAACGAAGAAAAAACCCCGATCGAACGTCCCGCCTTCCACGGGCCTGCCGTATCGATCATCGAGGAAATGAAACATTCCTATCTCGATTACGCCATGAGCGTGATCGTGAGCCGCGCGATCCCTGATCTGCGCGACGGGCTGAAGCCGGTGCATCGCCGCATCCTTTATGCGATGCACGAGACCGGCAACTCGCACGATAAATCCTATCGCAAATCCGCCCGTCCGGTGGGCGACGTCATGGGTAAATACCACCCCCATGGTGACGCCGCGATCTATGAGGCGCTGGTGCGGATGGCGCAGGACTTTTCCATGTCGCTGCCGCTTCTGGATGGTCAGGGCAACTTTGGCTCGATGGATGGCGATAACGCGGCGGCCATGCGCTATACCGAAGTGCGTATGGACAAGCCGGCGGCCTATCTTCTGGCCGATATCGACAAGGACACCGTCGATTTCCGTGACAACTACGATGGCAAGGACCGCGAACCTTCGGTCTTGCCCGCGCGTTTTCCCAATATGCTGGTCAACGGCGCGGGCGGTATCGCCGTGGGCATGGCGACCAATATTCCGCCGCATAACCTTGGCGAGGTTGTGGACGCGACGCTGGCGCTGATTGAAAACCCCGAACTCACGTCAGAAGACCTGATCGACTTTGTTCCCGGCCCCGATTTTCCGACCGGAGGCCTGATGTTGGGCCGCTCGGGCGCGCGCAAGGCCTATCTCGAGGGCCGTGGCAGCGTGATTATCCGCGCCCGCACCCATACCGAAGAAATCCGCAAGGACCGTTGGGCCATTATCGTCGACCAGATTCCCTATCAGGTGAACAAGGCCTCGATGATCGAAAAGATCGCCGAAGCGGCGCGCGACAAGCGCATCGAAGGAATCGCCCAT
>JAHEBS010000203.1 GCA_024642145.1 Marivivens sp. | reverse complement strand
GTATTTTGGTCAGAAGAAGTTCAGGCGCCGCTTTGTCCGGCGGCGGGTCGGCGGGCAACATGGGCACGCCGTAGGGTTTGAGAACGCGCTCGGGGGGCAAAACCGGGTCGAGCGCGCGAGCGAGGAAGACGGATTCGCGCGCGGGATCCGAAACGAGCGCAGCAGTGGCGGGCCTGGGTTGGGTGGGGCTGACGGGTTTAGGCGCGGGGGCCGCGGGCAGGGGACTGCGCTCTGGCCGCCCATGCGCGGTCATGCCGCCTTGTGTAACCTTGATCTCCATAAGGGCCCCCTTAGTGGGGCCCCCACCCGAGGCCAGACTAGGCCGCAATCGTTAATGATTGTCTAAGTCGGCCCAGCCCCTCGCGGGAGCCGGGCCTCACCAACCGGCGCCCTCCCCTAAGCGCGGTTCATCCGGTTGGCGATGAGATCGTCGACCACGGCGGGATCGGCCAGTGTCGAGGTATCGCCGAGCGCGCCGAAGTCATTTTCGGCGATCTTGCGCAGGATACGGCGCATGATCTTGCCCGAGCGGGTTTTGGGCAGGCCGGGCGCCCATTGGATGAGGTCGGGCGAGGCGATGGGGCCGATCTCGCTGCGGACCCACTTCACCAATTCCTTGCGTAGGTCCTCGCTGGGTGTTTCGCCCGACATGAGCGTGACATAGGCATAGATGCCCTGACCCTTGATCGGGTGCGGGTAGCCCACGACCGCGCTTTCAGCGACCTTGGGATGGGCGACAAGCGCGCTTTCGACCTCGGCCGTGCCCATGCGGTGACCGGAGACGTTGATCACGTCATCGACCCTGCCGGTGATCCAGTAATAGCCGTCCGCGTCGCGGCGGCAGCCGTCGCCCGAGAAGTAATAGCCTTTGTAGTCGGCAAAGTAGGTCTTTTCGAAACGGTCGTGATCACCCCAGACCGAACGCATCTGGCCGGGCCAGCTGTCCTTGATGACCAGAACGCCCTCGCAGGCGGTTTCGGTGATTTCTTGCCCTGTTTGCGGGTCCAGAACGGCGGGCTGAATGCCGAAGAAGGGCAGGGTGGCCGAGCCCGGTTTGGTGGTTGTGGCGCCAGGCAAGGGGGTCAGCAGGTGGCCACCGGTTTCGGTCTGCCACCATGTATCGACAATCGGCACGCGGCCTTTGCCCACGACGTCGTTATACCAGTTCCAGGCCTCGGGGTTGATGGGCTCGCCGACCGTGCCCAGCAGCTTAAGCGCCGAGAGGTCGTATTTCTCGACCCATTGCGGGCCCTGACCCATCAGCGCGCGGATCGCGGTGGGGGCGGTGTAGAACTGGTTGACCTTGTGTTCCTCGCAGACCTGCCAGAAACGGCCGGCATCGGGATAGGTGGGCACGCCTTCGAACATCAGGGTGGTCGCGCCATTGGCCAGCGGGCCATAGACGATATAGCTGTGCCCGGTGACCCAGCCGACGTCGGCGGTGCACCAATAGACGTCACCATCGTGATAGTCGAAAGTCAGTTGATGGGTCATGGCCGCATAGACCAGATAGCCGCCCGTGGTGTGCAAGACGCCCTTGGGCTTGCCCGTCGAGCCAGAGGTATAGAGCGTAAAGAGCGGGTCTTCGGCACCCATTTCCTCGGGCGGGCACTCGGGCGAGGCGGCCTCGGCGAGAGCGTTGTAGTCACGGTCGCGGGCCGCATGCCACGCGACATCGCCATGGGTGCGGCGCACCACCAACAGCTGCACATCGTCACCGCAGCTTTTCATCGCAGTGTCGGCATTGGCCTTGAGCGGCGTGTTGCGGCCGCCGCGCGGGGCCTCGTCGGCGGTGATCACCAGCTTGGCGCCGGCGTCATTGACGCGGTTGGCCAGTGCGTCGGGTGAAAAGCCCGCGAAAACGACCGAATGGATTGCGCCGATACGGGCGCAGGCCAGCATTGCATAGGCGGCCTCGGGGATCATGGGCAGATAGATCACCACGCGGTCGCCGCGTTTGACGCCCAGTGATTTCAGCACGTTGGCCATGCGGCCGACCGCGCCGTGCAGTTCGCGGTAGGTGATGAACCGCGCTGGGGCCTTGGGGTCATCGGGTTCCCAGATGATCGCGGTCTGATCGCCGCGCTTTTCCAGATGGCGGTCGACGCAGTTGACCGAGGCGTTCAATGTGCCGTCCTCGAACCATTTGATATGCACGTTGCCCAGCGTGAAGTCGGTGTTCTTGACCTTTGTGTAGGGCTTGATCCAGTCAAGCCGCTTGCCCTCTTGGCCCCAGAACGCCGCGGGATCGGCGACCGAAGCCGCATACATCGCTTCGTAGCGTTCCTTGTTCACATGGGCATTGGCGGCCATGTCGGCCGTGGGCGGGTAGAGAAGCGAGGTCGTCATGTGGTTCCCCTTGGTCTTGTCGGGCTCTTGCGCCCGAATCCCCCGGCCGGGCAAGGCCGGGGTGCGCGTGTCAGATGGCGAGATATTTGGCCCGCAGCGCCTCGTCCTCAAGCACTTCCTTGGCGGAGCCGTCAAAAACTACGGTTCCGGTGTCGAGGATCACGGCGCGATCGGCTAGTTTAAGGGCAGCGACGGCATTTTGTTCGACGATGATCGTGGTGATCCCCTGATCGCGGATGATGGCGAGGGTCTTGGCGATTTCCTGCACGATCACGGGGGCCAGCCCCTCGTAGGGTTCATCAAGCAGCAAGACCTTGATGTCGCGCGCCAGCGCGCGGGCGATGGCCAGCATCTGTTGTTCGCCGCCCGAGAGGGTCACGCCTTCTTGTTTGCGTCTTTCACCAAGGCGCGGAAACAGCGTGTAGATACGTTCCAGCGACCAGCCCTTGGGCGGGGCGATCTGGGCCAGCGTGATGTTTTCTTCGACCGTTAGCCCCTGAATGATGCGCCGATCCTCTGGCACAAGTGCGATCCCCGCCTGCGCGGCCTGATAGCTTTTCATCTCGTGCAGCGGCTTGTGGTCCAGCCAGACCTCGCCCGCACGCCGCTCGGGGCTGTCGAGGCGGGCGATGGCGCGCAGGGTCGAGGTCTTGCCAGCGCCGTTTCGGCCCAGAAGGGCGAGGATCTCGCCCTCGTGCAGGTTAAAGCTGACGTTCTGGACGATATAGCTTTCACCGTAATAGGCCTCGAGGTTCCAGACGGACAAAAAGGCGGGCGCGGTTGCGGCGTTGTTGGCGCTGATGTCGAATGCAGATTTGGCGTTCATCTCGCTCTCCTCAGACCTGAGCTTCGCCCAGATAGGCTTCGCGGACCTTGGGGTGGCCCTTGATGTTTTCCGGCGTGTCCTCGACCAGCGGCGTGCCCTGTGCCAACACGGTGATCCGCTCGGCCATGCTAAAGACCACGTGCATGTCATGTTCGATGATGACCATGGTGATGTCGCGCTTGGATTTGATTTCCTTCAACAGGTCGATGGTGTTGTTGGTATCGGCGCGGGCCATGCCGGCGGTGGGTTCATCCAGCAACAAAAGCCGCGGCTCTTGGACAAGGCACATGGCCATTTCCAGTCGCCGCTTGTCCCCGCGTGAAAGCGAGCCGGCCTGCATAAGGGCTTTGTCCAGCATGTTCACGTCGGTCAAAATCGCCTCGGCTTGGGCGATGATGCCTTTTTCCCGCTCGACCGTTTCGAAAGCGTGCAGGCGGAAGGCGCCGTCACGCTTGGCAAAGCAGGGGATCAGCACGTTTTCAAAGACCGTCAGATCCTTGAAAATCTCGGGCGTCTGAAAGACGCGGCTGATGCCCATCTGGTTGATTTCATGGGGTTTGCGCCCCAGAACCGACTGTCCGTCAAACATGACCGAGCCGCTGTCGGGGATGAGCTTGCCCACAAGGCAGTTCAGCAAGGTGGATTTGCCCGCCCCATTGGGGCCGATAATGGCATGGACGGTGTTTTCCTGAACCGAAAGGTTCACGTTGCCCAAGGCCTGCAGACCGCCGAAGCGTTTGTTGACGTCCCTGACTTCAAGGATTCCCATGGTGATCTCTCCTATTCAGCCGGGTTGGAATTGCTGGCGCTGCGGCGGGTCTTGACCCAACGCGCGACCCGCTGGCCGCCTTCGACCAGACCACCGGGCAGGAAAATCACGACCAGCATGAACACGATGCCCAGCGTGAGGCTCCAGCCCTTGCCCACAAACGGGTGAACCAGCGTCAGCACCACCTGTTCCAGACCGTCGGGCAGCCAGCCGAACCAATGGTCCAGCACGCTGTCGTTGATCTTGGAAAAGATGTTTTCGAAATACTTGATGAACCCCGCGCCCAGCACCGGACCAATCAAGGTGCCCGCGCCGCCAAGGATGGTCATCAAGACAACGGTGCCGCTTTCGGTCCATTGCATGCGCTCGGCGCCGGCGAGGGGGTCGATACAGGCCAATAGCCCGCCTGCAAGCCCC
>JAHEBS010000202.1 GCA_024642145.1 Marivivens sp. | reverse complement strand
GCCATCACCTTCATCAGGGTCGATTTTCCAGACCCGTTGCGCCCCACCAGCGCGACGCGGTCGCCCTGCTGGATGACGGCGGAAAGGCCATCGAATACGGGATTGCCCCCAAAGGTAAGGGCGATGTCAGTCAGTTGAAGAAGCGGTGCGCGGGCCATGGCGCCGAGCTACGCGGGCGCGCGTCCGCGTGCAAGGTCTATCAAACCGCCGCCACGTTGCGCAGCGCGCGGGCGCGTGCTGGCGGGACCTTGGCAATCTCGACGCCGGTGAACACGTGCAATGTATGCATCGTCCGGTCGATCACCGCGTGATCGCTGACCCAGCCGCCCATCGCCAGATAGGTGCGCAGCAAGGGCGGGATCTGCCGCAGACCTGCCATGGCGTCAGGCACCTCGATGCAGGGCAGCGCCACCACCTCGGCCGCTTTGCGGCTGGGCGCCCAGTCTGCGGGGGCGGTATGGCGGGCCGCCAAAAGGGCAAGCCCCGCCTCATAGGGTGCGGGTGACGTGCCCGCGAAACTGGAACAGCCGAACATCAAGGTGACGCCCTGCCCGTCCACGATCCGTGTCAGCGCGCCCCAAGCCACGCGCAGGATGTCGGGGTCATGGTGGTCAGGCAGGACGCAGAAGCGCCCGATTTCAAGGATCGGCCCCGCAAACCCCGCCAGTCGCGACAGATCATAGAACTGCGCCGAATAGCTTTGCCCGATATCACGCGCCTGCCCCAGCAGCATCAGACGGCAACAGGCGACCAGCGCGCCCGTTTCATCCTCGACCAGCAGATGCTGACAAAGAGGGTCATAAGCGTCCCTGTCCAGCCCGTCCGCCGCTGCGGGCCGCCCCGCCGCCAGCACAAAACACAGATGCCGCAGCCTCTGCGCGCGGGCGACATCGGCATCCGACAGGGCCAGACGCCCAGCATAGCGACCTCGCGCGATCATCACATTCATCCGGGGCATCTTGGCGGGCGGGACTTCATGGCTATTACTATACCGCAAAATCGCAAGGAGCCACGTATTGACGAACAAGGTTCAAAAGACCGACGCAGAATGGCGCGCCCTGCTGAGCCCTTTGGCCTATGACGTCACCCGCCGTCACGGGACCGAGCGCGCAGGCACCAACCATGACTTCCCCCAAGGCCCCGGCATTTTTCATTGCCTCTGCTGCGGGGCCGCGCTTTTCGACCGTGAAACGAAATACGACAGTTGCTCGGGCTGGCCCTCGTTTTTCAGGCCGGTCGACGGCGCCGCGATTGGCGAGTCAGAGGATCGCCGCCATTTCATGAGCCGGACCGAGGTGCATTGCACCCGTTGCGACGCGCATCTGGGGCATGTCTTTCCCGACGGGCCAGCGCCCAGCGGTTTGCGCTATTGCATCAACGGGGTGGCGTTGAACTTTGTGCCCAAAGAGGGCTGAACCCTAGTTGGCGACAAAATCGCCAACGTTGGGTCGGCCAAAGTTGCCCAGAAGCTGACGGATAAAGGTGCGGTCATCGACGTTATCGGTGGTGACACGACGCGACAGCACAACAACCTGACCATGATCCAGACCATAGCGGGTCACATTGGCCACGCGCCCGCCGCGATCAAAGGTGACGGCCACGACCTCGCGGCTGACTTCTTTGGGTTTGAAGGGCCCGACCGTTTCCCAGACCGAAGAAACATAATAGATTGCCCCCCCGCTCACCACGCCTTCGGCAGAGGGTGGGCCATAGGTGGCGATAACGCTGTCGCGCGTGTCGCGGCCAACCGCAATCGCGGCCAGTTCCTCATCTGACGGGGTGTAGCCATGATTTTGCACAATCGGGGTGCAGGCGGCCACAGCCACCACCACCGCCAGCAAAGTCAGCCGCAATCCGGTCAACCAGTTCATCGGACGCTGCATCAGACCTTGCCTCATCTGCCCATGGATCTTATCCGGCTTATATCAGCCCCAACCCTTGGTTCAAGGATGGAACAACCATGCCCGCCGCCCGCACCCACCGCCTGAAACTGTCGGATCTGCCACATAACGACACCGCGACCTTCGAATTGGCCCCCGAGGCCGAGGCGCGGGCGTTGTTGGCGGACGAGCTTGGCATCACCGCGATCCGCAAATTGCGCTTTACGGGCCGCATCATTCCAGAAGGCCGCCGTGACTGGCGGCTCGAGGGCGAACTGGGCGCCACCGTGGTGCAGCCCTGCGTCGTGACGCTCGAGCCCGTGACCACGCGCATCGACGAAAAGGTGATGCGCCGCTATCTGGCCGACCTGCCCCCGCCGCCACCCGGCGAAACCGAAAGCCCCGACGACGACAGCATCGAGGAATTGCCCGAGACGCTGGATCTGGCCGAGGTCATGGCAGAATCGTTGGCGCTGGCCCTGCCGCTCTTTCCGCGCGCGGCCGATGCGGCCCCGGGCGACGCCGAGGCCCTGCCCCCTGGCGCGGCCCCAATCGATTCGACCGAGAACCGCCCTTTCGAGGCGCTCAAAGGGCTGCGCGACAGCCTCAAGGACGCCGAAGAAGACTGATACCCGCCGTTTGTGGGGTTGCGCCCAAGGGATTTCCCGCTATTTTCGCGCGCTCTGAAACATCCCGTCTCGACAGGGTCGTGCAAACCGCATAAGACCCCGCCGAGTTGAACAATTTGGGCCATGCGCCCTTCAAGACGAGGTTGAGACATGGCCGTCCAACAGAACAAAACGTCCAAATCGCGCCGCGACATGCGCCGCGCCCACGACGCTCTGGTTGCTGCTAACCCTAACGAGTGCGCCAACTGTGGCGAACTGAAACGCCCGCACCACGTGTGCTCGGCTTGCGGTCACTATGACAGCCGCGAAGTCGTGGCTGTGGCGACCGAGGTCGATCTGGACGAAGACGCGGCGTAAGCCGCGCTGTCCCGCGACATGTCGTCCTTGACCGGAACCACTCCGTCAGACGCCAACGGTCGCAGGATCGTCCTGTCTCTCGACGCCATGGGCGGAGACAAAGGGCCTGCGGCCGTGGTCGCGGGCCTTCGTCGTTTTCTGGCGGAAACGTCGGACGTCGATGTGATTTTGCATGGTCCCGAGGACGTGCTTGCCCCGCTGGTCAAACGGCGGGGTGAAACGGATTCGCGCATCATCCTGCGTCACGCCCCCGATGTGGTGAGCATGAGCGACAAGCCCAGCCAAGTGATGCGGTCGGGCAAGAACACGTCGATGTGGTCGGCGGTCGAGGCCGTTGCGGCGCGTGAAGCCGCCGTCTGCATCAGCTGCGGCAATACCGGCGCGCTGATGGCGGTGTCGATGCTGCGCCTGCGCAAGGTGCCCGGCGTGAACCGCCCCGCTATTGCCTGCCTCTGGCCGTCGCGTAACCCCCATGGGTTCAACGTCATGCTCGACTGCGGCGCCGATATCCGCGCCGATGCCGACGATCTGTTGACCTATGCGTTGATGGGCACCTCTTACGCACGCAACGGCATGAACCTGCCGCGACCGCGCGTGGGCCTTTTGAACGTGGGCACCGAAGAACACAAAGGCCACGCCGAAATGAAGCTGGCCTTTGAAAAGATCGCCGCCGCCGCACCCTTGGGCGATTTCGAATTCGTGGGTTTTGTCGAAGGCGGCGATCTGCCCTCGTCGCGGGTCGATGTGATCGTTACCGACGGATTTACCGGCAATATCGCGCTCAAGACCGGCGAAGGCACGGCCAAGCTGATCTCGGAATTCCTGCGCGAAGCTTTTGCCAAGACGCTGCTCAGCCGCTTTGCCGCGCTGATGGCGCTGACCTCGCTACGCCGCCTTGCGCACCGCATGGACCCCCGCCGCGTCAACGGTGGCGTGTTTCTGGGGCTGAACGGCACGGTCGTCAAAAGCCATGGCGGTGCCGACGCAACAGGCGTTGCCGCCGCGCTGGCGCTGGCGCACAGGCTGGCCCAGTCCGGCTTTGCCGAAAGACTGGCCGCAAGGGTTGCATCCGCTATCGCCCATGCCCAAGATGACGCAAAGTCATCAGCCGCAGACGAAGCGGCGAAGCAGGAATAAGCTCAGCAATGACAATTCGCGCTGTCGTCCGCGGTGTAGGCCATTACCTGCCCGAAAGGGTTGTCCCCAACGCCGAGTTCGAAGAAATTCTCGATACCACGGACGAGTGGATCCGCTCGCGCTCGGGCATCGAGCGCCGCCATTTCGCCGCGCCGGGTGAAACGACCTCGGACCTTGCGGCCAAGGCCGCACAGCATGCGCTGGCCAATGCCGATATGTCCGCCGCCGATCTGGACGCGATCATTGTGGCAACGACCACCGCTGACAATACCTTTCCCTCATGCGCCACGATCGTGCAGCACAAGCTGGGCATGACGCAGGGCTTTGCCTTTGACGTGCAGGCTGTTTGCGCGGGCTTTG
>JAHEBS010000042.1 GCA_024642145.1 Marivivens sp. | reverse complement strand
CGAACATCACCACGTCGGCGTCTTGTTCGATCGAGCCCGATTCCCGCAGATCGCTCAGCTGCGGGCGCTTGTCCTCGCGGTTTTCCACCTGTCGGCTAAGCTGGGACAGCGCGATCACCGGAATTTCCAGTTCCTTGGCAATGGCCTTGAGCCCCATGGAAATCTCGCCGATTTCCTGCACGCGGTTTTCCGCAGTGCCGCGCACCAGCTGCAGATAGTCCACGATCAACAAATCCAGCCCGTGCGTCCGCTTGAGCCGCCGTGCGCGCGCCGCCAACTGGCTGATAGGCAGGGCGGGCGTATCGTCGATATAAAGCGGGCAGGCCTCGAGCGTCTTGGCCGCATCGACAAAGCGGCGCATCTCGTCCTCGGTCATGTCGCCCTGACGGATCTTGTGTGACGAGATTTCCGACGCCTCGGCCAGAACGCGGCCCGCCAGCTGTTCGGCGCTCATCTCGAGGCTGAAAAAGCCCACCACACCGCCATCGACCGCGCCAACGCGCCCGTCGGCATGGGTGCCCTTTTTATAGGCCTTGGCCACGTTGAAGGCGATGTTTGTCGCCAGCGAGGTTTTGCCCATCGATGGGCGACCGGCCAGAATAATAAGGTCGGATTTGTGCAAGCCGCCCAACATCTTGTCCATATCGTCAAGGCCGCTGGAAAGCCCCGCCATGCCGCCGCCCCGTTGATAGGCGGCGTTGGCGACGTTCACGGCGTCGGTCAGCGCCCTGAGAAAGGACTGGAAGCCCCGATCGCCCGAACCCTGCTCGGCCAGCGTATATAGCCGCTGCTCGGCCTCGACGATCTGATCGCGCGGCTCGCTGTCCACCTCGACCCGCGCGGCCTTGTCCGACACATCGCGCCCCAGCCGGATCAACTCGCGCCGGATGGCGAAATCATAGATCATCTGCGCGTAGTCGCGCGCGGCAAAGGCCGAGATCGACGATCCCGCCAACCGGACCAGATAGGCAGGCCCGCCCAACTCGCGCAGACCCGCATCGTCCTCGAGAAAGGCTTTCAGCGTCACGGGCGAGGCCAGCGCGTTCTTGGCGATGCGCGCCGCCGCGACTTCGAAAATACGCGAATGGACAGGCTCGTAGAAATGCTGGGGGCCGACGATCTGCGCCACGCGGTCGTAGATATCGTTATTGGTCAGGATGGCACCCAGAAGCTGCTGTTCCGCTTCGGTCGAATGCGGCATCAAGTCTTGCTGCGCCTCTTCACTCGGACCGGTTCGGATCAGTCTTACATCGCTCATTTGCCACTCCCTTGATCCAAGGTTTCTAGCACTCGCACCTGCCCCGAGACCATCTGGAAATCTCTGTGGACAAAACGGGTATAGCCCGGTGCGCAACCCTCAACCCCGCCCTCCACACCCAGATATGGGGGCAGAGGGCCAGCCTACCACAATTTGGTCGATTCGGGGCCGCGCGTTGCGCCTCAGCCGGCGCGGGCCGCGCTCCAGCCCTCGGGGTCGTTGAGATAGGCCTCGACCTCGGTCAGCGTCGCCGCGTCAAAGGCCTGACGTTCCTTGGCGACCGCCAGCACGTCCCACCAGTTGCACAGATGCAAAAGCTGCACGCCATGTTCGGCAAGCCGTTCTTCCACGCCGGGGAAAATCCCGTAGTAGAAAATCACCGCCGTGTGGCCGCAACGCGCGCCCGTTTCACGGATCGCATCGACAAATGACAGCTTCGATCCGCCATCAGTGGTCAGGTCCTCGACCAGCAAGACGCGCTGCCCCTCGGTCATGACGCCCTCGATGCGCGCATTGCGGCCATAGCCTTTGGGCTTTTTGCGCACATAGGTCATCGGCAGCGCCAGACGCTCGGCCACCCATGCGCCAAAGGGAATGCCCGCCGTCTCGCCGCCCGCCACGTTGTCAAAGGCCTCGAACCCTGCCTCGCGCATCACCGTCACCGCCAGAAAATCCATCAGCGTGGTGCGAATGCGCGGGAAAGAGATCAGCTTGCGGCAATCGACATAGGTCGGGGCCTTCTTGCCCGAGGCCAGTATGTAGGGCTCGAAGGGGCGGAAATTCACCGCGCCAATCTCAAGCAACATGCCGGCCGAAAGCCGCGCGATCTCTTCTTTTGTGGGGAAAGAGGTCGGGATCATGATCTTCCTTTCACATTTTCTTCTGGCGGCCAAATACCCCCGCCGGAGGCTCCGGCGCAGCCGGACAAATCAGGCTTCGACCCGCCAATGCAGCGGGAAACCAGGCTCGAACACCGTCACTGGCCCCACGCCGGTCTCGATCTGTGCGGGGTAGGCCACGGGCGCGCCCTTGACCAAGGTGATGGTCTCGTCACTGGCTGGCAGGCCATAAAACCGCGGCCCGTTGAGCGAAGCAAAGGCCTCAAGCTTGTCCAGACGGCCAGTGGCCTCAAAAACCTCGGCCAGACAGGACATGGTATTGGGCGCCGAAAAAATACCGGCGCAGCCGCAGGGCAACAGTTTGTTGGCGTCGGTATGGGGGGCGCTGTCGGTGCCAAGGAAGAACCGCTTGTCGCCCGACACCGCTGCCTCGACCAGCGCGACGCGGTGGGTCTCGCGTTTGGCGACCGGCAGGCAGTAGAAATGCGGCCGGATGCCGCCGGCCAGGATGTGGTTGCGGTTGATGATCAGGTGATGGGTGGTGATCGTCGCGGCAAGGTTCTTGTGGTGGTCGCGCACATAATCCACGGCGTCTTGCGTGGTCACATGTTCCATCACCACCTTCAAATCCGGCACTTTTTTGCGGATCGGGTGCAGCACGCGGTCGATGAACACCGCCTCGCGGTCGAAAATGTCGATGGCAGGATCGGTCACCTCGCCATGCACGCAGAGCGGCAGGCCGATCTCGGCCATGGTTTCCAGAACCGCGCGGACCTTGTCAAAGTCGCGCACGCCCGAGGCCGAATTGGTGGTGGCGCCCGCGGGATAGAGCTTGACCGCCGTGGCGATGCCCGCGGCATGGGCGCGGGCCACATCGGCCGGATCGGTTTCCTCGGTCAGATAGAGCGTCATCAGCGGCGTGAACCGCGCGCCTTCGGGCAGTGCCGCCTGAATGCGGTCACGATAGGCGGCGGCCTGCGCGGCCGTCACCACCGGCGGCACCAGGTTCGGCATCACGATCGCGCGGCCGAAATGGGCGGCGGTATGGGGAAGAACGGCCTCGAGCATGGCTCCATCACGCAGGTGCAGATGCCAATCGTCAGGGCGGCGGATGGTCAGACGAGTCGGATTACGGTCGCTCATGCGCCTGCCCATACACATTTGGCGCGGCGCTGGCGAGTCTCTCGGTGGTTGGGGCTTGCAGGTTTTGCTGCGGGTGCCGATATCTAGTCAAAGCCATTCAGAAGGAGCCCCCGAATGCTCGGTTTCATTATCGCCGTTCTCGCCGGATTTGCCACGCGCCATATCGAAGAACCGCTTGCCCGTCCGCTGGCCAAGGCGCTGCGGCCCGTGGTCGAGGTTACCGAGGCCGAGATGCGGCTATTGGCCTTTGGGGTGGCCATGGTCGGCGCGACCGTTTTGGGCGGGTTCCTGCATTCGGGCTCGCCGTTCTGGATGGTTCTGGGCGGCGTTCTGGGTGTTTTCGCACAACGCCTGTTCGAAAGCGCCAATAAGGCTTTTGGCCGCAAAGGCTGACGCGCCTATTGCGCGGCTTCGTTCAAAAAACCCTGACCGCGCAAATCCTCTAGCCGGTCGATAAAGGGCTGGCGGTCCAGCCGCGCCGCCGCATAGCGGCAAAGCCGCGCCGCAAGCCGCGGCCGCTCGGCCTTGTCGATCTGCGCCAAAAGCGAACGCAGATAGGCGTAATTGTCGCGCCGCCGCCGCCAGAGTTGGGCGAAACTTGCCGCGGTCAGGCTGTCATCCATGGCGGTTTCGACCAGCGTGCGGGTGATGTCCATATCATCGAAGCTGCGTGTCAGTCGCCCGCCCAGACGCGGGGCCCGCAGAACCGTGACATGCGGCTTGCGAAACAGGGCTGCATGCATCGCATCAAGTCCCGCATAGGGATCGGTCACGATATGGACCGTGGCTGCACCGTCAATCATGTCCGGTGCATAGCCATAACGGTCGGTAAAGCTGGTCCGACGCGCCGCGCGATAGCGGGGGTCCCAGCCTGCGATCTGTGGGTCAAGCGTGGCCTGCGGCCTGAGCAGCAACACACGCGCGCCTGGTGCTGCCACCGCAAAAGCCGCGGCGGCATAGCCCGCGGCATCGGCGCCAAAGAACAGAACACGGTCGAAATCTTCAAAAAATCCGTCGTCGATCAGGCGGTCGAAATAGCCATAGATGCGACGGTCGCGGAACCAGCTTTCGCCCTCGCTCATCAGGGCCAGCACGGACCAGTCATGGGTCCGCGCAAAGCTGAAACCGCGCGGCTCGGCGGCCCCGCCCGCAGCGCGTAGGGCCGCGGCATCCTCGAATGTGACCAGAAGCGTGCGGTTTCCGTCCAGAAAAGCTGCGTTGTGGCGCGCACCAAGCGGTTCAAAATATCCCAGATCATCGGCCAGCGTCTCGACTCGCTCCAGCCAATCCTCTGCGGACAAACCCTTGAGTTCACACACCAAATCCAACTCGAACCTCCTGATATTCCGCACACGGCGTGTTGACAATCTCGTCCCAGATTGGGGCGATTTTGCGATTTTGGGATGATCGATTGAAGGAGTTTAGACGACAGTTGGCGCACTAGCCATAAACTCTTTGCCAACTTAGGTTTATGCGCGCGTCCATGCCTTCACCTTCTGCGGTGGACTGCCTAGATTGGCGCCGCAGGAGGAGCCATGACCGACAGATCCGACATTCCCGCGCTCGCGCTTGATTGGCACCTTGCCGGGCGCAGCCCTGTTCTTGCGACCGTGGTCGAGACATGGGGTTCCGCGCCGCGTCCGGCGGGCAGCCTGATGGTGGTTGCCGCCGATGGCGATATGGAAGGCTCGGTTTCGGGCGGCTGTATCGAGGGCAACGTCGTGGCCGAGGCCGAAGAGGCGCGTAAGGACGGGCAGGCGCGCCTCTTGGATTATGGTGTCAGCGACGAGACCGCATTTTCACTGGGGCTGGCCTGTGGCGGCCGTATCCGCGTCTTGGTTGAACCTGTGGGCAGCGCCATGCCCCAAGCGCTTCTGGCGCAATTGGTGGCGGCCCGCGCGGCACGTCAGCCTTTGGCCTATGTGGCGGCGCTTGACGGAACCGCGCGTCGTCTTGCCGAACCGCCCGCGTTCGCTGACCGGTTTCGACTGGACAAATCGGGGGTCGAGCCTGATGACACGACCTTTGTCGGCATCCATAACCCGCCGTTGCGGCTGATCGTGGTGGGGGCGGTGCATATCGCGCAGGCCTTGATCCCCATGGCGCGGATTGTGGGGTTCGAGACATTTCTCATCGACCCGCGCGCGGCCTTTGCCACCGAGGCGCGCTTTCCTGCTCAGGCGTTGATCGAGGACTGGCCGGACGAGGCCATCGCCGCGCTGGCGCCCGACGCAAGGACCTACGTCGTGACCTTGACCCATGATACCAAGATCGACGATCCCGCGATTACGGCGACGTTAGGGTCTGGCGCGGCCTATCTGGGGTCGTTGGGTTCCAGCCGCACCCATGCCAAACGGACCGAACGGCTGGCCGCCAAGGGCTTTGCCCCTGAGACGATCGCGCGCATTCACGCCCCGATCGGCGCGCGTATCGCGGCGGCGACCCCCGCAGAGATCGCCGTGTCGATCATGGCTGAAATTATTTCGGTTTTGCGCGGCGCCAAATGAAAAGGCCGCCCAACGGGCGGCCTTGATCCGTTTTCTGATGCAGCGCCCTATTTGGCGGGGCCGATCATCATGACCATCTGGCGGCCTTCGAGCTTGGGCATCGATTCGACCTTGCCGTGATCCTTCACGTCTTCCGAAATCTGTTCCAGAAGTTCGCGACCAAGTTCTTGGTGCGCCATCTCGCGACCACGGAAACGCAGGGTGATTTTCACCTTGTCGCCGCCTTCGAGGAACTTCAGCACCGAGCGCATCTTGACGTCGTAGTCATGGGTGTCAGTGCCGGGACGGAACTTGACCTCCTTGATTTCGATGACTTTCTGCTTCTTGCGGGCCTCGGCCTCTTTCTTTTGCGTCTCGTATTTGAACTTGCCGAAGTCCATGATCTTGCAGACGGGCGGCTCCGCGTTGGGCGATATCTCGACCAGATCAAGGCCTGCTTCTTCGGCCATCACCAGCGCGCGTTCGGGCGTGACGACGCCCACGTTTTCGCCGTCAGCGCCAATCAGGCGGATTTCGGCAGCGCGGATACGTTCATTGATGCGGGGGCCGGTATCACGCACCGGGGGTGCGTTATGAGGTCTACGGGCTATGGCTCAGTTCCTTCAAACAGTTGTAATTTCGAGGCCGCAACCTAGTTGCCCGCAGGCGTGGCTGCAAGCGCGAAATATGGCTATAATAGTGGCGCGCCCGCTGATTTGCCCTTGTGGACAAGTCAAAAGGCGATCATTTGGCCGCCCTGTGACGTTAGGCCGTCGCTGGGACGGCGCCATCACATTTTGAGGTTCTAGAAATGAAAAAACTGCTTTGGGCGATTGCCGCCATCGTTGTGGTCGCTGCTGGCTACTTTGTTTTCGTTGGCCGTGACGGCGACGATATGACCGATGAGACTGCCGCCACCACCGAAGCGCCCGCCGCGACCGAAGAAGCTGCTCCGGCTGCGACCGAAGAAGCTGCTCCGGCTGCGACTGAAGAAGCCGCTCCGGCAGCGACCGAAGAAGCTGCGCCCGCCGCGACCGAAGAAGCCGCACCCGCTGCGACTGAAGAAGCTGCGCCCGCTGCGACCGAAGAGGCCGCGCCCGCTACTGCGCAAGAGGCTGTTGTTGCCATGATCGGCGGCATGTCGGTTGACGAAGTCAAAGCCATGCTGACCGCAGAGACCTTTGATGCGGCCAAGCTTGCTGCCGTCGTCGACGCCAGCGATCTGGATGCGCTGAACAAGGCCACGCTCAAGGCCGCGATCGAGGCCGCTGGCCAGAACGCGACCCTCGTGCCCGCCGCGATCGCCGCGTTCATCGCCGCCTTCGCGCTCTGATAGAAACGCAAGTTTCGGGGAAAGGCCGCGCCACCAGCGCGGCCTTTTTCATGTCCGGTCGGGAAACAGCCGATCGATTTCGGCGGCCACCAAATGCTGCAACTGCCATAGATTGCGGTCGTTGATGCCCTGTTCGGCCAGCGAAATAACGGTGTTGCGCAGATATTCGGCGTTGGACCCCCGCGGGCCGCAGGCGCGGGCGATCCGCAGGGCGGTTTCCTGAGGCGTCAGGTCGCGGGCAATGGTGTCGCCCTTGGGGCCCGCCCAGAACACCAAGGCCCCGCGCGGGCCGAGGTCTGTTTCCAGCGTGAGCCAGCGGTATTCCCCAAAGGTTTCGACAAATGGCATCTCTCGCTCGACCAGAGCGCGGATCGTGCGGTCCGCTTCGGTTTCGGCGATCTCGAAGGCAACGCCTTTGCACCGTCCGCCACGCTGAATGGCCATCATCAGCCCCGGGGCATCCGGCGTGCCGCGAAAGACGCGCATTTCCATGCAGAACTGGCGGTGCCAGCCGTGGGCGGTCGCCTCATGGATCGCCACAAAGTCAAAGCCCGGGTTCCAGATCAAAGAGCCATAGCCAAAGATCAGCAACGGGCCCTGTGGCCGTTCGGCGGCAATCTTGGCGGCGATTTGCTGAAACTGGGTTTCCGTCGCGGGCGTATAGGTCGAGGTGAACAGGTCATCGGGGACTATACGCGTGGCACGGGCCACATGGTCTTGGGTCAGGTCGAGTGTGCCAGTCATGGTGCAGATCAGGGGCCAGCAGGCCCCCGCTGTCAACCGCCCTTAGATGCCTTCACCGACAAAGGCCTTTTCCACCACAAATTCCTGCGGCTCGGAATTGGCGCCCTCGCGCAGCCCGTGGCTTTCCAGAAGCGCCTTGAGGTCGATGTTAAAGGCTAGACTGCCGCAGACCATGGCGCGGTCGGTTTCGGGGTTCAGGCGCGGCACGCCGAGATCGGCAAATAGCGCGCCGTTCTCGATCAGCGTGGTGATCCGGCCCATCTTGGGGCTCTCTTCGCGCGTGGTCGTGGGGTAGTATTTCAACTTGGCAAGGTTTTCCGCACCGATCAACTCGCCCAGCATTTCATCGCCCAGCACCGCGTCGACGATCTCGCGGCCATAGGTCAGCTCTGCCACGGTGCGGCAGGTGTGGGTGATGATCACCTCGTCGTATTTCTCATAGGTCTCGGGATCGCGCAGCAGCGAGGCAAAGGGCGCAAAACCGGTGCCGGTCGAGAAGAAATAGAGCCGCTTGCCCGGCAAGAGCGCGTCATGCACCAAAGTGCCGACGGGCTTGGGCCGCAAGATCAGTTCATCACCGGGCTGGATATGTTGCAGGCGCGACGTCAGGGGACCATCAGGAACCTTGATCGAATAGAACTCTAGCTCTTCGTCCCACGCGGGCGAGGCGATCGAATAGGCGCGCAACAGGGGCCGCCCATTGTCGCCCATCAACCCGATCATCACGAATTCGCCCGAGCGGAACCGCAGGCTGGCAGGCCGCGTTACCCGAAAGGCAAAGAGCCTGTCAGAGTAATGGCGGACCGAGGTCACGGTCTGGGCGTCAGGCAGATGCACGCGGGTGGCGGTGGCTTCGGTCACGGGTCTCAGCTCGGTCATTTCAATCGGGCGCCATCGCGGCGCCCCTCCACATAGTCTGTGTTTGGGGTCAGGAAAAGGCTTGGATCAGGCCCTGAGCCGCGACTGATAGTCATGGGCCTGCCAATTGGCACGCGCCAGCCATTGCGGTTCGGGCTGGCGGACGGCCAGATCGGGTGGAATTTCGACCTCGTCAAAGCCCGCACGGCGGGCCATGGCATATTGATCGGCGATCAGCGGCCCCGTCGCACGCAACCGCCCGACATAGCCCATGCGGCGGATCTGGCGGGCCAAGGTAAAGCCGCGCCCATCCGCAAAACTCGGGAACTGGACGCGGACCATGGTCACGCCTGCCAATTGACCCCGCAGGGTTTCGGGGTCGGTCGAGGTCGGCAGATCTAACGCTGCGCCCTCGACCCAGTCATCATCGGCAAAACCGCGGTCGGTTACGATAACGGTCATGGCACCCCCTCAGGCAGCAACCGAGCGGGTGACCCGCCCGCCTGCAAAATGAATGCCGCATTCGGTTTTGGCCGTGTCACGCCAGCGGCCTGCGCGCGGGTCCTCGCCGTCGCCGACACGGGTGGTGCAAGGCGCGCAGCCGATCGAAGGATAGCCCTTGGTGACCAAGGGATGCCGCGGCAGGCGGTTTTCAGCGATATATTCCTGCACATCGGCGCTGGTCCAATGCGCCAAGGGGTTGACCTTGATCCGGCCCGTGCCCTGCTCGGCCTCGAAGAATTCGAGCGTCTGGCGTTGACCGCCCTGATAGCGCTTACGCCCCGTGATCCAGCCATCGAGGCCCGCGAGCGCCTGTTGCAGGGGTTCGGTCTTGCGCAGCGCGCAGCAGGCGTCGGGGTCATAAAGATGCAAAAGCCCCTCATTGTCGCGCTCGAAAACCGCTTCGCGGCGGGCGCGGATAATGGACAGGTTTTGCAGGTTCAGACGCTCTGCCAGCTCTTGCTGATAGACCAGCGTTTCGGTGAACAGCATTTCGGTGTCGATAAAGATCACAGGCGTCGCGCGTTCGACCATCGCCACCAGATGCAACAGCGCCACTGATTCTGCCCCGAAGGACGAGACCAGCGCAACGCGGCCTAGGTCATGGTCGCGCAGGGCGTGTTCCAAGACCGAGGTGGCGCTGTGATGGCGATAGCGGTCATTCAGACGCGCGACACGGGCGGAAATCGAGTCATTCGGCTGCATGGATCTGCACCTCTCGTTGATAGAGCGCGTCAAGGAACGGCGCGGCACCCAGCCGGCGGTAGGTGGCGACAAAAGCTTCGTCATCGGTCAGGCGCAGCGCCAGATAGGCACGCACCAGACGTTCGATGGCATCCACCACCTCGTCGGCCGCAAAACCGGGGCCGGTTTTTTCGCCGATAACGGCCGTCTCGGTCGCATCGCCGCCCAGCGTGATCTGGTAGTTCTCAACGCCCGCACGATCGAGACCCAAGATGCCGATGTGGCCGACATGATGGTGGCCGCAGGCGTTGATGCAGCCCGAGATCTTGATCTTGAGCGCGCCAATATCCTGTTCCAGCCCCAGTTCGTCGAACCGCGTGGCTATTTCCTGCGCAATCGGGATCGAGCGCGCCGTGGCCAGCGCGCAATAGTCCATGCCGGGGCAGGCGATAATATCTGAAATCAGCCCGACATTGGCCGTGGCAAGCCCTGCCTCGCGCAGCGCAAGATAGAGCGCCGGCAAATCCGCCTTATGCACATGCGGCAAGATCACGTTCTGTTCGTGACTGATGCGTATTTCGTCATGCCCGTAGGCAAGGGCAAGGTCCGCCACCACGCGCATCTGCGCCGCTGTCATATCCCCCGGCGTCGCGCCATGCGCCTTGGTCGAGATCGTGACGATGGCATAGCCTTGGGCGCGATGGGCTGCGAGGTTGGTATCGGCAAAACTGCGGAAGGCAGGGTTGGCCGAACGCGCCGCCTCATAGGCCGCCGTGCTGCGCGGGGCGAAGGCGGGCGGCGCGAAATGCGATCCGATCTCGGCCAAAATGGCCTGATCGCCGCCCTTGAATTCAGCGCGCGTCTCAAGGAACCGCGCCTCGACCTGACGGCTTATCTCTTCAATGCCAAGCTCATGGACGGTGATCTTGATGCGCGACTTGTATTTGTTGTCGCGCCGTCCTGCCAGATTCCAGACCGAAACCACGGCTTCCAGATAGGGCAGTAAATCGGCGGTAGGCAGGAAGGCGCGCAGCACTTTGCCAATCATCGGCGTACGACCAAGACCACCACCCACTATGACCTCGAATCCATGCGCGCCATTGGCATCGCGGACCATGCGCAGGCCGATGTCATGGGCCTTGGTCACCGCACGGTCGTTCGGCGCGCCGGTAATGGCGATCTTGAACTTACGCGGCAGGAACTGGAACTCGGGGTGGTCGGTGGACCATTGCCGGATCAGTTCGGCATAGGGGCGCGGGTCCTCGATCTCGTCCGCCGCGGCACCGGCGAAATGGTCGGCGGTCACGTTGCGGATCGTGTTGCCCGAGGTCTGGATCGCATGCATCCCCGCATCGGCCAGCGCCAAGAGGATATCAGGCACATCGGCCAGTTGCGGCCAGTTGAACTGGATGTTCTGGCGGGTGGTGAAATGGCCGTAACCCTTGTCCCAGCGCTCGGCGATGTAGGCCAACTGGCGCAGTTGCGCGCTGTTGAGCGTGCCATAGGGGATAGCGACCCGCAGCATATAGGCGTGCAGTTGCAGATAAAGCCCGTTCATCAGCCGCAGGGGCCGGAATTCATCTTCGCTGAGGCTGCCATCCAAGCGGCGGGCAACCTGTTCGCGAAACTGCGAAACGCGTTCACGAACAAAGGCTTCGTCGAAGTCGTTATAGTGATACATCAAAAGCGCTCCTGCTTGCCGTGGGCATAGTTGGAGGGGCCACGGCTGCGGAACGCCTCGCGGAAATGGACAGGCTCGGGTCCGCGCGCACCGGCGCGGGCATCGGCCAGATAGGCACCGACAACGTAGTTGCGCTGGCTTTGGGCAAAGATCAGGCGGATGTCGGCATGCGCCTCGTCCTCGATCAGTTCGGCCTCAAGCGGGTCGGTGGTCCAGCGGTCGTCTTCGGTCAGCCAGACGGCATCGCCCTGACGCAGGCGGTTGGCGGTCAAGACCTTGGGGGTAAAGGGGCGGCTCATGATACGTATTCTCGGTTTGTGACTGTCTCGGGCTGTGGGGCGGTGGGGCCTGCGGAACAACACATTCGATAGGTGGCAACGCTGGGCAGTTCGGCCCAAGCCACGCCTGCGGCGTTCAGCGCCGCCGATTCCATGGCCAGCGTGGCTGGGCTGTCGGTCAGGCGGATCACCCTGCGGCCCGCCGATGCCTGCGCGACCAAAACCGCGCTGTCGGTCGCCAGCGTCGGGACAAACCGCGCCTCGCGCCGCGCCAGATCGAGGATCGGGCGGGCGATGTCAGGGTGGTGAACCACCACATCGGCGTCGGCCAGTATCCGGCGCGATGCCAGCGTCAACAGGTCGGTGTCGCTGCCGCCAATCAGCAGAAAATCGACGCCGCCCTTTTGACCCTCGCGCCCGACATGCTGCGCCAGCAAGTGCGGCGCATCGTCGAGGTTGCGCAGACGCAGAAAGAAATCTGCCCAGAAGGCGCGCCGCGGGCGGCCTTGTGGCAGGACGCTTGCGGCCTCGCGGAACCGCCCCGCTGCCTGCGCCAGTTGCCCGAGGGCCGCAGGCAGAATGGCCTCGACCTCGGCCTTGATCAGGCGGGCCAGCACGGGCGCCGTGCCTTCGGTGCCAATCGCCACGGTAACGGGGTCGCGGTCAACGATGGCGGGGGTGATGAAATCCGACGCGGCAAGGTTGTCGACCACGTTGACGGCAATGCCGAGGCCGCGGGCGAGGGCCGCAACCTGTTGATCGGTGGCATCGTCGTCGGTCGCTGCGTAAACAAGCGCCGCCCCGACCAGATCCTCGGTCCGAGGGGCGCGCCGGAACAGTTGAACCGTGCCTTCGGCGGCCAGCGTGCGGAGCATCGCGGAAGGCGCGGGTGCAAAGACCTCGATCCGTGCTTCGCTGCGGGCCAGAAGCCTGATTTTGGCCATGGCCACGTCTTGACCGCCGACAACGACGATGCGGCGGTCGCGCGTATCAAGGAAAATCGGGAAATGGCGCATGGCTGACCTCGGGTTCTTGGGTGGAATATAGAACAAATGTCCCTTGATTTGCGATATGGGCGGGGGGATAAGAAACGTGTGTTTCGCATATCTGCGGACATGGAATTTTGTCCTGCCGCCGAGGGGGGTGCGAGAATGAGCTACCAGATCGACGATCTCGACCGGAAAATTCTCCGCGAGCTGCAACGGGATGCGGGTCAGTCACTGGATGACATTGCGCGGAATGTGGCCTCGTCCAAGACGCCGGTCTGGAACCGGATTCGCAAGATGCGCGAGGCGGGCGTCGTGGGTCAGCAGACGGTGTTGCTTGACGCCGAGGCCTTGGGCTTTGAGGCGACGTTCTTTGTGCTGATCCGCACCAGCGAACACGAGGCCGATTGGCAAAAGCGGTTTCTATCGGCCCTGCGCGAACGCCCCGAGGTGCAGGAGGCACATCGTTTGGCGGGTGATATCGACTATATCCTCAAGGTCCGCGTCCGAAACGCGCGGGCCTATGACACTTTCTATCAGGCCCTGATTTCAGAGGTGCGGATTCACAACGTCACGGCACTTTTGTCAATGGAAGAGATCAAGTTTACCGTGGCCCTGCCGCTTTGACTGCGCCTTTAGCGGGCGCTGACCATCAGCTTTTCCAGCCCGTGGAAATGATAGAGGTTGGCGTAACGCGGTGCTGCGGCAAGTCTCAGGTTGGGCAGACGGCTGAAAAGGGCGGTCAGCGCGATCTGGATCTCAAGCCGCGCCAAGGGCGCGCCCACGCAAAAATGCAGACCAGCCCCAAAGCTCATGTTCTGCGGGCCGCTGCGGTCGGGGACAAAGCGGTTGGGGTCGGGGTAGGCGGCTGGGTCGCGGTTGGCTGCGGCCAAGAGACAGGCGATGCGGTCGCCACGCCTGAATTGCGAACCGAACAGTTCGACATCCTCATAGACCCAGCGCGTGAACATATGCAGCGGCGGGTCAAAACGGATCACCTCTTCGACCGAGGCGGGCGTAATCTGTGGACGCCCCACTTCGACCAGCGCCTTGATTCCATTGCCCAAGGTATGGACCGTAGCTTCGTGCCCTGCGTTCAACAGCAGAATGCAGGTGGTCACCAATTCATCCGTCGAAAGCCGCTGCCCCTCGGCCTCGGCGGCGATCAGTTCTGACAACAGGTCATCGCCGGGCGCGCGGCGTTTTTCCGCGATGTAGGACACGACAAAATCGCGGAAGGCCAGCGTGGCGGCGACGGCCTCGGCCTCGATCTGCGGGGTCTTGCGGGCCTGATACATGGCGACCATCGCGTTCGACCACGCCAAAAGCTGATCGCCATGCGCCTCGGGCACGCCCAAGAGGCGGCAAATGACGATGACCGGAATCGGGCGGGCAAAGGCATCCAGCAAGTCGAAGTCGCCTGCCGGAAAACGGTCGATCAGGTCGTGGCTCATCGCCGCGATCTCGTCCGCCATCGCGCCGATACGGCGCGAGGTAAAGGCGCGCAGCACCAGACCGCGCAGACGCGTGTGGCGTGGCGGTTCCAACTCGAGCATCGAATGGGCTTCGATGTCGTAAAAGGGCTTGAGCCGGGCCGGGATCTCGGGGGCGAATTCAGGCGGCGCCCCGCGGCCCAGTCGGCGGTCCTTGAGGATCGAGGCCACGGCACGGTGGCTGACGGCGCAGGTCAGGTCGTAGTCGGGCCAGAAAAACAGATCACCACCCGCCCTTGCGCGGTCGTAAAACGGGTAGGGGTCCTGCACAAAGGCGTCGTCGGTCGGGGATTGGCTAAAGCTCTGCATGGCGTCAGCATGACTGCCCGCCTTGGATTTGCAAGCTCAGGCGCGTTCCAGCGCGGCCACAATCGGCGTGAAATCGGCGGCTTTGAGGCTGGCACCGCCGACCAAGGCGCCATCCACGTCCGGCACAGCAAAGATATCGGCGGCATTGCTTGCCTTGACCGAGCCACCATAAAGGATGCGCATGCCTGTGCCCTCGGCGTCGAACCGTGCCACCAGCGCGGCGCGGATGGCGGCATGGACCTCGGCGATTTCGGTCGTGGTGGCGGTCTTGCCGGTGCCGATGGCCCAGACGGGTTCGTAGGCCACAACGGTTCGTGCCGCGCGGGCGTTGTCGGGAACCGAACCCGCAAGCTGCGCGCCGATCACGGTAAGCGCCTGCCCCGCCTCGCGTTGCGCCAGCGTTTCGCCCACGCAGATGATGGCGATCAGGCCCGCGTCCTGCGCGGCCAAGGCCTTGGCCCGGACCATCTCGCTGGTTTCGCCATGGTCGGCGCGGCGTTCGGAATGGCCAAGGATGACATGGCTCGCCCCTGCGTCCGCCAGCATCGCCGCCGAAATATCGCCGGTATGGGCGCCCGACGCGGCGTGATGACAGTCCTGACCGCCCAGCGCCAAGGCGTGGTTCCCGCGTCTGCGGTTCATCCTGTCGATCAGCGTGGCGGGGGGGCAGATCAGCAGATCTACCATTGGCGAAGGATTTGCGGCGATCAGGGCATCGACCTCGGCCAAAGCCGCATCGGTGCCGTTCATCTTCCAGTTTCCTGCCGCAAGTTTGCGCCGCATGCCGCCCTCCGTTGTTCAGCCCATCATTGGGAGAGGGCCGCCCCAGTCAAGTGCGGCGGGCCAGAAATCGGCGCAGGCGATCAGCCCTGCACGGCGCGTTCGGCCGCCAGTTCCTCGGCGGTTTTGAACTTGATCGACTCGCCGCAGCCGCAGGCCTCGGTCACATTGGGGTTGTTGAACTTGAACCCCGCGTCCAGCAGGCTGACCTCATAGTCGATCTCGGTGCCGAAAAGGAACATCTGCGCCATCGGCGCGATCATCACGCGCGCGCCGTCCTGTTCGACGATCTCGTCCATGGGTTCGACCTTGTCGGCAAAGGCCATGGTGTATTCCATGCCTGCACAGCCGCCCTTCTTGATGCCGATCCGCAGACCCTGATGACCGTCACGGTCCATCAGTTTGCGGATTTGCGAGACCGCGGCGGGGGTCAGTTGGACGGCCTGTTTGCCGGGAATACCGAACATCGTCTTGCTCCTTTGCCCCAAGATAGGGCGGCGGGCCTTGGTTTCAAAGGGTTACATGAACCCCAGTTCAAGCCGAGCCTCGTCCGACATCATGTCCATGCCCCATTGCGGGCTCCAGGTCAGGCTGACGTCAATGCCGCGCACGCCGCCCACGGCGGAAACAGCGCTTTGCACCCAGCCAGGCATTTCACCGGCAACCGGACAGCCGGGCGCGGTCAGGGTCATGATGATGGTGACATCGGCGTCGTCGGTGATGGCGATCGTATAGACAAGGCCAAGATCGTAAATGTTTACAGGGATTTCGGGGTCATAGACCGAGCGGCAAGCCTCGACCACCGCATCATAAAGCGGGTGATCGGTGCTAGAGGGCGCAATCAGCGGGGTGCCTTCAAGTGCTTCGCCGGTCTCGATGCTCATCTTGGTTCCTCGGTAATCCTGAGTGATCATATAAGGATTATCAGATCCGAGGTCCAGTGCGACCCGCGTGCATCAATCCAGTGGCATCGCCACCGTTTCCTTCTTCTGGCGCAGCACGAAATGGGTGGTGGAAGAGCGCACTGTGCCCAAGGCCAAAAGCCTGCGCATCAGGAAATGTTCCAGTGCTTCGGTGTCACGCGCCACGATTTTCAACAGATAGTCATCCGAGCCGGTGACCGAGGCGCATTCGACGATCTGGGGTTCGTCGCGTACAAAATTGTCAAAGCGGCGAATGGTGTCTTCGGAATGGTCCAGCAGCGAGACATGCACATAGGCCCGCGCCATCAACCCCGCGGCGCGCGGATCGACCAAGGCCGCATAGCCGGTGATGATACCCGCCTCTTCCAGCTTGCGTATCCGCCGCCAGCAGGGCGACGCGGATAGGCCCGCGCGTTCGGCCAGTTCCTGAACCGAC
>JAHEBS010000201.1 GCA_024642145.1 Marivivens sp. | reverse complement strand
TGCCACAGTATACGCCGCGCGGTGTGTCCTCTAGTTCGCGAATAATCTCCATCGCGCGGATTTTCGGCGCGCCGGTGATCGAGCCGCAAGGGAAGATCGCGCGGAATATGTCCGAAGCGCAGGTGCCTGCGTTCAGTTTTCCCGTCACGCGCGACACCATCTGATGCACGGTTGCATAGGATTCGATGGCGAACAGTTCAGGCACGCGCACTGATCCGACCTTACAAATGCGTGATATATCATTTCGTAAAAGATCAACGATCATAAGGTTTTCGGCGCGGTTCTTGATGCTTTTTTGCAGCTCCATCCGCAACGCCGCATCATGGGCGGGATTGCTTGCGCGCGGTGCCGTACCCTTCATCGGGCGGGTTTCAATGCGGCCAGCCTCATCGGTGGCAAAGAACAACTCGGGCGAGCGGGAGATGACTTTTGCCAAGCCCGGCAAGTTGACGAAAGCGCCGTGCCCGACGGGTTGACGGGCGCGCAGTGCCGCGTAAAGCCCAAGCGCCGTGCCGCTGCGTACTGCCCGCATCCGAAATGTCAAATTGGCCTGATAAATGTCGCCCGCCGTGATATAGCCAAGCACCTTGTCCATGGCGTGGGCATGAGCGGCCGCGTCCCACCCGGCAATGGGCGCGGTAAGGCGAGCGGATGTAGATTCAGTTGCAGCATGGGCGAGGACGGCATCAGCGGGCAGGGGGGCGTCATAGACGCCGAAAGCCAGCAGTGGCATGTCCCGGCTTGGTGGCATCAGCGGGGAGAGTCTTGGCTCGAACGCATAGCCAAGTTCATAGGTTGCCAGGCCGGCAATCCATTTGCCAGCCGCCAACGCATCGTCGATTTCGGCCAGTGCGCCAGCAACTTCGGCGACTGTATTGGCACGGATTACGGCCTTCGGGGCATCAAAGACCGCCGCTTTGCCTTGGGGGCCGTTTTCGAGAAGGATCATGTTGTGACTTTTGGCGGCGATTGGATTGATGCGCAACTTGGTTGTATCAGAGCCCAAGCGCAAGCGCGATGCCGCCGCTTTGCCGTCTGTTCGCGTCTTGGGGTGGGTGTGGTGCCCCGAAATGATCGAGGTCAATGTCAATGCCGATTCAGGCCGATAGCTAGGAAGAGAGGTTAGACAAAGGAAGCACTGAATGTCGCACACACCACACGAACTTGCCGAAGAATTTCCTGCCCAGACCGATGTGATCCACCGTTTGAAGGAATCAGACGCCCATTTTGCCCGGCTGGCTGACGAATATCATGCCATCAACCGCGCTGTTCACCGGGCTGAAACCGGCGTGGAGCCTGTCGACGAGTTGGTAGAGACAGGTATGCGCAAACAGCGGGCCGCGTTGAAGGACGATATCGCGCGGATGCTGGCGAAGGCCTGATGGCTTTGTCCTTTGGCGCGCGCGCTTTGTTGATTTCTCAATCGATTTCATAGGGCAGCAGGCCACGCCGGTTGGGGTCGATCCGCAGGCGTCGCTCCAGAGGCGGGACAGATCGTTGGTGGCAATCCTTGCGGTAGCAAATGCGGCAGGAAATGCCGATGGGTTCGAACGCATTCGCGTTGCCGAGGTCAAGGTCATCGGCATAGACGAGCCCCTTGGCATGGCTGATTTCGCAGCCAAGCCCGATGGCAAAGCGCCGCACTGGTGCATTGAACGAACCGCCCGATTTAGACACGTCCCGCGCCAGACAGAGATAGCGCACGCCATCAGGGGTTTCGGCCAGTTGCCGCAAGAAGCGCCCCGGCGTTTCAAAGGCGGAATGGACATTCCAAAGCGGGCAGGCCCCGCCGAAACGGGCAAACTGCAACCGCGTGGCAGAATGTCGTTTGGTGATGGTGCCAGCCTGGTCAACGCGAACAAAGAAGAACGGAATGCCTTTGCGACCCGGCCTTTGCAGCGTTGACAGCCGGTGTGCGACCTGTTCGATCGAGGCGCCGAACCGGTCGGCCAGCTGTTCCAGATCGTGGCGGGTTTGCTGGGCTGCTTCCAGAAAGGCACGATAGGGCAAAAGTGCCGCCCCGGCGAAATAATTGGCCAAACCGATTTTGGCGATGGCGCGGGCGGTGTCGGATTGAAATCGCGCGAGGTCGAGCGTTGCCTCCAGAAGATCGTTCTGGGTCAGGAGTGCCACCTGGTGCAGCAATTGGAAACGCTGCGTCGGACCGCCGGAGTTGTTGGCCAGAACCAGTGATTTTCCAGAAAGAGAGCGAATGGGGGAATTGTCTTCAAAAGACAATTTTATTCCCATCTCTTCCAACACACTTCTCGCCCGACCTGATGGCGATAGTCCATTATCATCAAGCTTGGAAAACCGTTCGGCGGCGCGATCGACGGCGTCAATGTAATTGTCGCAATAATGAAAGAAATCGCGCACTTCCTCCCAGGGTGAGGCCGCCATCGGTCCACCATCGCGCCCCAACGCTTCGTCGAGCGAGGCGAGCCGTTCATGGGTTTGGCGATAGGCGCTGTGCAACTCCAGAAAGGCACGCGCCAGCGAAGAGGCATTCGAGGCGGTCAGGCGCAGGTCGGGCAAGGGTGGGGCGGCACCAGCAAACACCGGATCGGCCAGCGCTTCACGCATGTCCGACACCAGCCGCTCGGTATCGCGCGAGCTGAGTTCGGTCACGTCAAAGCCGAACTCTTGAACCAAGCCAAGCATCACACCCGAGGAAACCGGGCGATTGTTGTTCTCCATCTGGTTGAGATAGGGCAGTGACACGCCCAGCTTGGTGGCAAAATCCTTTTGTGTCAGGCCTAGGCGGCCGCGCAATTCACGCAGCTTGGCCCCCGCATAGAGTTTCTGGATCGCCAATGCGCAGCACCCCTTGCCAGATTTGCAATGGCTAACTTGCCAGTTTGCAAAGCAAGGTTCAAGGGCAGCACGGCAAGGGGCATGGATCGATCAAGGCGCCAACGGGACCGGTCGCAGACTTCAGCTGCCCGCAACCTGCCGTTCACGCAGGATTGTGTAGAGGATTGCCGCCAGCGCCAGTGCCGAGGATACCAGCATGATCACGATCAGTGGCATCGCGGTGGATCCCGGCCCCAGCATCCAGCCGGCAAAAGCCGAGAGAAGCGCGCCGCCAAAGATCATGATGGCGCCGCCGATTCCTGATGCTGACCCCGCCAGATGCGGGCGTACCGACAACATTCCGGCATTGGCATTGGGCATCAGCATTCCGTTACCCAGACCCACCAGCGTGACCGAGCCAAAGAAAAGCAGCGGCCCATGTGCCCCGGCCAGAGTCAGAACAAAGGGAATGATCATGCCCAGCGTCGAAATAGCCGCCCCTACGGTAATCATCCAGTTCACTCCCTTGCGGACCGAGAAGCGCCCTGAAAAGAAATTTCCGGTGAAGTAACCAAAGGCCGGTGCACCCACGCATAGGCCAACCTGAACCGAATTGAGTCCGTAAACCTGCGCCCCAACAAAGGGTGCGCCGCCGATGAATGCAAAGAATGCGCCGGAGGCGAAGGTGGCCGACAGGCAGTAACCCCAGAACCTGCGCGAGGCGAACAATTCGGGATACTGCCGCACCTGATCGCGCATGCTGGTCGACTTGGTCTGCGCCGTTTCACCCAGATCGGCCCACGTCAGCCACAGCACCGCAAGCCCCGCCACCAACAAAAGAATGAAGGTTGATTGCCAGCCAAAGGCCTGATCCAGCAGGCCGCCGACCGCCGGGCTTATCATCGGCACCACCGCCATACCCATCGTGACATAACCGATCATCGAGGCGGCCTGGTCCTGCGGTACCATGTCGCGCACCACCGCCCGGCCCAGAACCAGCCCGGCAACGATCACCGCTTGTGCCATGCGGAAGGCCAGAAAGATGCCTGCGGTCGGGGCCAGGATGCAACCAAGTGTGGCGAGGCAGAAAACGGCCAGACTGACCACCAGAACCGGGCGGCGACCGTAACGGTCAGAGATGGGCCCGATGAAGAGCTGCAACACGGCATTGACGGCCAGATAGAGCGACACCGAAAGCTGCATCAGCGCATAGTCTGCGTTGAAATACGCGGCCATGCCGGGCAGCGACGGAAGGAAAATATTCATTGACATCGCGCCGAGGCCGGTCAGCACGATCAGTGTCGAAATATGTGGGGGCGTGGCACGGTCAAGATAGCGGCCACGGGGAAGCGATGTCATGAATGCTCCTTAACGCGACGGGCAAAGCCTTGTCCATGTACAAACCAGCACAGACGGGTGGGCTGGAATCCACAGAAGTTTGCATATTTGCAATTGCAAATTCAGCGAAGCGGCGAGTTTTGCAAATATGCGGGATTTTACTGGGAAACCCGAGCGTCGGGCGTTAGGTTGCGACGAAACTGGCGTCATACCGGCCGAATGACCGCAGGGAGGGAAAGCCGAATGAAAGATATTCTGGGGGAGCTGGAAATTCGCCGTCAAACGGCGCGT
>JAHEBS010000200.1 GCA_024642145.1 Marivivens sp. | reverse complement strand
CGCAGTGGCTGGATAGCTATGTCGCCAGAAACTGGGACAGTATTCGTCATTCGGTGGGTTGCTATAAGCTGGAAGAAGAAGGCGTGCGGCTTTTCACGAAAATCGAGGGCGACTATTTCACAGTTCTGGGATTGCCGCTGCTCGAGCTCTTGTCATGGCTGACGCTTCGCGGAACATTGGCTGCATGAGCGAAACCCAGATCCCCCTCGCCGGTGTTATCGGTAACCCGATTGCCCATTCGCGCTCGCCCAAGCTGCATAAGCACTGGCTGGCGACCTATGGGCTCAAGGGGGATTACGTTCCGCTGCACGTCCACGAAGAGGATCTGGAAACGGTCCTGCGGACCATGCACAAAATGGGCTTTGTCGGCGCCAACGTCACGATCCCGCATAAGGTCGCGGCCCTGCATATCGCTGACCAAGTGTCAGACCGCGCGACGTTGATCGGCGCGGCAAATACCCTGATCTTTCGCAAGGACGGCAAGATTATTGCCGATAATACAGATGGTTACGGCTTTATCGCCAATCTCAGGCAGAACGCACCCGGATGGGATGCGGCGGCGGGGCCGGCGCTTGTCTTTGGCGCGGGCGGCGCGGCGCGGGCGGTTATCGTTTCGCTGATTGAACAGGGGACGACAGAGATTATTCTGACCAACCGCACCCGCCCGAAATCCGAGGCGCTGCGTGACGAATTTGGCACGCGGATTCATGTGGTCGACTGGGTTCAGGCCGGAAATCACATTGATGAAGCCGCGACCGTCATCAACACCACCTCGCTCGGGATGGTTGGCCAACCAGAGTTTCGCGTGCCGCTGGACGGGCTGCGGCCCGGAACGGTGGTGACAGATCTGGTTTATGCGCCGCTTAGAACGCACCTGCTGCAGGTCGCCGAAGATGCAGGCTGCGTGACCGTCGATGGGCTTGGCATGTTGCTCCATCAAGGCGTGCCTGGTTTCGAGCGCTGGTTTGGCACGCGCCCCGAAGTGAACGAGGCGACCCGCGCCGCGGTTCTGGCATGAGCTGGAAGCTGGGCCTGACCGGTTCGATCGGCATGGGCAAATCGACAACCGCCGCAATGTTCCGTGAACTGGGCGTTCCGGTTTGGGACGCCGACGAAACCGTGCATCGTCTATACGCCAAAGGCGGCACAGCGGTTGCGGCGATTGCCGCCCTTTACCCCGCCGCGATCGAGGACGATGCGGTTTCGCGCGCCAAACTGCGCCACATCATCGCCAGCGATCCTGCCGCCCTGCCCCGGATCGAGGCCGCGGTGCATCCGCTGCTTGCCGCTGATCGCGAGGATTTTATACATTCAAACAAAGGCTTATCGGTCTTTGACATGCCGTTGCTGTTTGAAACCGGCGCGGACAAGTGGCTGGATAGCGTGCTGGTCGTCACTGTCCCAGCCGAGGTCCAGCGCGCCCGCGTGCTGGCGCGCAAGACGATGGGCGAGGAAGATCTGGACCGCATTCTGGCGCGACAGATGCCCGACGCGGAAAAACGCGCGCGGGCCGATCACGTGATTGAAACCTTGACGCTTGCGGCCACACGCGCCGCGGTCAAAGATCTGGTGGCAGAACTGACAAGGCGGGCCGAACATGCGTGAGATCGTTCTGGACACCGAAACCACGGGGTTCGAGCCCGAGACGGGTGACCGCATCGTGGAAATCGGTGCGGTTGAACTGGTGCGCCATATGCCTACGGGCCGCACCTATCACCAATATATCAACCCCCAGCGCGCAATGCCGCAATCGGCCTTTGAGGTGCATGGGCTGGGCGATGATTTTCTGGCCGACAAGCCGCTGTTTGCCGCCATCGCAGATGATTTTCTGGAATTCATCGGCGACGCAAACCTTGTCATTCATAACGCCAGTTTCGACATGAAGTTTCTGAATGCCGAACTGGGCTGGGTCAGCAAGCCGCTGATCGCCCAAGATCGGGCGATTGACACGCTGACCATCGCCCGACGCAAGTTTCCGGGCGCGCCGGCCTCGCTGGATGCGCTCTGTCGTCGCTTTGGCATCGACAACTCTGCACGCACGCTGCACGGCGCGCTTTTGGACAGCGAGATTCTGGCCGAGGTCTATCTGGAACTCATCGGCGGCCGTCAGCCTGACTTTGGTCTGGCTACGGGCGGCAATGCTGGCGGCGGCGCGGTTTCGGATGACAACTGGCGCGCCCGTCCGCGTGCTACGCCCCTACCCTCGCGCCTGACCGAGGTCGAGGCCGAGGCCCACGCGGCGTTTGTCGCGGGGCTGGGTGACGGGGCGCTCTGGTCGCGCAAATGAAAAGGGGCGGCAGCGCCGCCCCTTGATCCGATCAGGCTTGGGCCTTTTCTGCAGCCTGCGCTTGGGCGCGGCGCTGCAGGTCCTGCAGATAGACATTACGGAAATCGATGTTGTCGAGGTTCAGCGGCGGATAGCCGCCGTCGCGCGTGATGTCGCTGACGACACGGCGCAGGAACGGGAAGGTCATGCGCGGGCACTCGATCATCAAGAAAGCGTGCAGCTGTTCTTCCGGCACGCCATCGACAAAGAACAGTCCGGCATAGTCCAGCTCAAGGATGAAAAGCGTCTCGCCCGAACCCTTGTTCTTTGAGGTAACCTTCAGCTTGGTGCTGATTTCATAGTGCTTTTCAGCGCCGCGCTTGCGCGCGTCCATGCTGACGCCGATCTGGATTTCGGGCTGAACCTCACCCGTCACGCCCTTTTGCATCATGATGTTTTCAAAGGACATGTCGCGGATGTATTGGCCAACCACGCGGTTGACGATCTGCGGCGGGGCTGCGCCGTTACCGGCGGCTTCGGGGGTGTCGGACATAAGGGACTCCAAATTGATCGCTCTTACCTATCAGTTGTGCTGGCGGGCCTCAATGCCGCGTCCAGCCACTGGGTTCATGCGTCGCGCGCGGGTCGCGCTGGGTGACATCTTTGGCGGTCAGGTCAATCACGTCATCCTCGGCCCGTGGGCGCGCAGTGTTCGCGCCATAGGTAAATGACGCCACGTTAATTCGCGACCGCAGATAGCGCATGACCGCTTCGCGCACCGGACGGATCAACAAAAGAATCCCCAGCGTATCGGTGAAGAAGCCAGGCGTGACCAGCAGCGCACCGGCCAACAGGATCATCGCCCCATGCGCAAGGGGCGCTGCGGGATCGGAAAGGTCGTTCATCGCGCGGCGCAGATTGGCCATTTCGCGTGCGCCTTCGCGCCGGACCAACTGGGTGCCGACAACTGCGGTCACCAGCACGATGCCCAGCGTTGGCCAAAGCCCGATCAACCCGCCAACCTGCACAAACAGGCCGATCTCGATCAGTGGAATGGCGACGAAGATCACGAAAAGCCACATTTTCTGGCCCCTTCAGGCAAAAGTAATTGATCCGGTTGCGGTGGACTTGAACAGGTACCGCACCTACATAGGTGACGAAACCGGATAGCCAAGCCGCAAACCGCAGGAGACCCCCGATGAGTTCACCTATTATCCAGCTACTTGTTCTGGCTGGCATCGCGGTTTTCCTGATCCTGCGTCTGCGCAGCGTTCTGGGAACGCGTGAAGGCTTTGAAAAGCCGCCCGCGCCGCGCCCGACCGAGGCGCCGCGTCAGATGACCAAGGATTGGGAGGTCATTGATGGCGGCCCCGATCGTGACATCAATGATCACGTCCCCGAAAACAGCCCCGCCGCCAGCGCGCTTGCGGGCATGAAGCGCGTCGATCGCAGCTTTGTCGTGCGGGACTTTCTGCAGGGCGCGCGCGGCGCCTACGAAATGATCCTGATGGCCTTTGAAAAAGGCGATCTTTCGCCTGTGGCGGGCTTTCTGTCGGACGACGTTCGCAACGCGTTCGAGGATGGCATCGCCACCCGCAAGGCCGAGGGCCTGACGATCGAGGCAACCTTTGCCGGAATCAGCGACATCGGTATTCAAGAGGTCGAGTTCGACCGCGCTACCGAAGAGGCCGAGATTTCGATCCGCTTTATGGGCGAGCTGAACTATCTGGTCCGCAACAGCAAAGGCGAGATCGTCGAAGGCAGCGCGACCGAGATCCGCCGCCAGCGCGATGTCTGGACCTTTGCCCGCAAGATGGGCTCGAACGATCCCAACTGGCGCCTCGTCGCCACCAGCGAATAACGCGCAGCGCCCATGCGGCGGCGGCGGCATCTTTCGCCCGAAGAGCGCGAGCTCTGGGATCATATCAACAGACACACAACCCCGCTTGAACGGCGCAAAGCGGTCAGCACTGCGGCTGACCGCCCCGTCAAGCACCCGATCCGGCACGAGACGCCCGCGCCAGAACCCTTGCCGCATATGCCTTTGCCCAAGTTTCGGGTGGGTCAGATGGCGGATGGTGCGCGCGGGCATGATCTGTTGCCCCCCGTGACCGACAGGCTGGGTCAGACGCCTTTGCGGATGGACGCCAAGACCCACAAACAAATGAAACAGGGCAAGCTGACCCCCGAGGGT
>JAHEBS010000199.1 GCA_024642145.1 Marivivens sp. | reverse complement strand
TACATGCGGCTCGACGCCTTCGACGCTGCCGCAGCGCGTGACCTGCTCGCGGCCCTTGCCGACGAGGCGTCAAGCTTTGTTCGCAGCTGCGACGCCACGGCCCAGATCGAGACCGAGACCAAGCTTTACATGCGCTATGTGGGCCAAGGTTGGGAAATCCCTGTAGACCTTGACGCCGCCACCGCCAACGACCCAGACCGCGAAGAACTTACCCGGCGGTTCGAAGCGGAATATGCGGCGCTCTTTGGCCGGACCGTCACAGGGCTTGCGATCGAGATCACCGTCTGGGCGGTCAACGCGGCAACGCCCGTTGCGACCCCCATCAAGGTGGGCGATGCGCCACGCGCGCTGTCGGCCAACATCAGCGAAACGCGCCGCCTGTTTAGCCCGACCGCGCAGCAGCAGGTGACCGCGCCGGTGATTGACCGCGCGCATCTGACTGATGGCACATTTGTTGACGGCCCCGCCGTGATCACCGAGGCCGAAACCACCATCATCGTCCCCGCCGCCTACCGCGCGACCGGTCGCGCCGACGGCTGTATCGACGTGGAGAAAATCGCATGAGCGTTGCCAACCAGATCATGTGGAACCGCCTGATCTCGATCGTCGAGGAACAGGCGCAGGCGCTGGTGCGCACCGCCTTTTCGACCTCGGTCCGCGAGGCAGGTGACCTCTCTGCAGGTGTCTATGACGTGCAGGGCCGGATGCTGGCACAGGCGGTCACCGGCACGCCCGGCCACGTCAATGCCATGGCCGACGCAGTGGCGCATTTCATCCGTGAAATCGGCATCGACACCATGGTCGAGGGCGATGTCTACGTGACCAACGACCCTTGGATGGGCACGGGCCACCTGCACGACATCACGGTCTTCACCCCCGCCTTCCACAGGGGCAAGCACGTCGGCTTTTTCGGCTGCACCGCCCATGTCGTCGATGTCGGCGGGCGTGGTTTCGGCGCCGATGGCAACAATATCTACGAAGAAGGCCTGCAAATTCCGATCATGCGCATGGTTGACGATGGCAAGGTCGACCGGACGCTGATGGCCATGATCCGCGTCAACACGCGCGAGCCCGACCAGTTGATCGGCGATCTGTTCGCGCTGGCCGCCTGTAACGAAATCGGCCGCCGCCGCCTGACCGAGATGTTGGGCGAATACGGGCTGGCCGACCTCGAAACCATTTCGGCCTTCATCCTCGATGCCTCCGAAAAGGCCACCCGCGCGCGCATCGCGGCCCTGCCGCAGACCAAGGCCACCGCCCGTATGCAGATTGACGGGTTTTCCAAGCCGATCGACCTCGTGACCACCGTCAGCGTCGAGGGCGAGGAAATCCATTGCGACTGGACCGGCACCTCGGGCGTTGACCCCAAGGGGATCAACGTGCCGCTGGTCTATACCAAGGCCTATGCCTGCTACGCCCTGAAATGCACGGTGGCGCCCGACATTCCCAACAACGCGGGCTCGCTGGCCCCGTTCCGCATCACCGCGCCCGAAGGTGCCATCGTCAACGCGGTGCGTCCTGCTCCGGTCGCGCTGCGCCATGTCATCGGCCACCTGATCCCTGACACCGTGTTCGGTGCGCTGGACCAGATCCTGCCCGCAACGGTCCCTGCCGAAGGCGCAGGCGCGCTTTGTAACTTTCAGGTTTCGCTGCGGCCCACCCGCGCCGGCGGTCGTCGCTCCGAGGTGTTGACCTTCAACTCGGGCGGCGCCGGCGCACGGCCCACGCTTGACGGGCTTAACGCCACGGCCTTTCCTTCGGGCGTGATGACCATGCCGGTCGAGGCCACCGAACACGCAGGGCCCGTGATCATCTGGCGCAAGGAACTGCGCCCTGATTCCGGTGGCGCAGGCACGTTCCGCGGTGGGCTGGGCCAATATATGGAGGTCGGCGCCCGCGCGGGCCACGAGTTCGATTTTTCGGCCATGTTCGACCGCGTTGACCACCCTGCGCGCGGCCGTGCCGGCGGGGCGGCAGGGGCCGCAACCGAGGTCGTGCTGTCAGACGGGCAACGCTTGCCCGGCAAGGGCAAATCGATGGTGGCCGAGGGCAAGACCGTGCGGCTCGCCTTCCCCGGCGGTGGCGGTTACGGCCCCGCAGCCGATCGTGACCCTGCGGCTGTGATCCGTGACCTGCGGCTTGGCTATATTTCCAGAGCCGCGGCGCGTGACGACTATGGGCTGAGCGACGCCCAGATCGCGGAGGCGCTGTCGTGAGCCCCAAGCATGCCAACTATGACGTCGTCATTATCGGCGGCGCCATCATGGGCTCATCGGCGGCCTTCTGGTTGACGCGCAACCCCGACTTCAAGGGCCGCGTTCTGGTGATCGAGCGCGACCCGACCTATGAATTCGCCTCGACCTCGCACACCAACTCTTGCATCCGTCAGCAGTTCGGGTCCGAGGTCAACGTCCGCATCAGCCAGTTCGGCGCCGATTTCGTGCATAATTTCAAGGACTACATGGAGGATCAGGCCGCACCCTCGATCCTTCTGCATTCCTTCGGCTACCTCTATCTGGCCGATAACGCGGCTTTTGCCGAGGTGCTGCGCGACAATGCCGCCATGCAAAACCGCCTCGGCGCGGGGACACGGATCATGACCCCCGACCAGATGGCCGACGAATGGCCATTCTACGATCTCGACGGCATCATCTGCGGCAGCCACAATCCGCTGGACGAAGGCTATTTCGACGGCGGCACGATTTTCGACTGGTTCAAGCGCAAGGCCCGCGCGCGGGGCGCTGAATATATCCACGACGAGGTCATCGCAATTGAGCGCGCCGGCGACCGCGTGACGGGCGTGCGTCTGGCCTCGGGGGTGAATGTGGGCGCAGGCGTGGTCGTCAACGCCGCAGGTCCGCGCGGCGCGCATACCGCCGCCATGGCGGGCGTTTCGATCCCTGTCGAACCACGTCGCCGTTTCACCTGGATCTTTCAGGCCGCCGAGCCCCTGCCCAAGGATCTGCCACTCACCATCGACCCTTCGGGCGTGCATATGCGCACTGACGGGCGATATTACATGTGTGGCTGTCCGCCCGACGAAGACCCCGCCGTGGCCTTTGACGATTTTTCGATGGATCATCACATCTGGGAAAGCAAAGTCTGGCCCGCGATTGCCACGCGCGTGCCTGCCTTCGAGCGGGTCAAGGTCATCAACCATTGGGTCGGGCAATATGCCTATAACACGCTCGACCAGAACGCGATCATCGGCCCCCACCCCGAGGTCGCGAATTTCCTCTTCTGCAACGGCTTTTCCGGCCACGGGCTGCAACAATCGCCCGCCATGGGGCGCGGCATCGCCGAACTCATCATCCACGGAGGCTTCCAGAGCCTCGATCTGGCGCCGCTTGGCTACGAGCGCATCGCCGCCAACCGCCCGCTCTTGGAGCGGGCCGTGATCTGAAGGAAAGACCATGCTCACGAAAATCGTCCTCACCGGCGCACGCGGCAACCTTGGCCATGAACTGCGCGGGCCGCTGGCCGCCATGTGCAGGGAACTTGTCTCGACCGACATCCGCCAAGCGCCTGCCGAACTCTTGCCGAACGAAACCTATGTTCAGGCCGATGTCGCCAAGATGGACGAGATCGCACCCCTGATCGAAGGGGCGGAAATGGTGGTCCATTTTGGTGCCATCGTTGACGAAAAACCGTTCGAGGACCTGCTCGGCCCCAATTTTGTCGGCGCCTATAACATCTGGGAGGCGGCCTTCCGCCATGGCGCGCGGCGCGTGGTCTATGCCTCGTCCATCCACGCCGTCGGGCTTTGCGAAACCAACCGCGGCATCGACACCGACGAACCCCACCGCCCTGACACTTTCTATGGTCTGGCCAAGTGTTTTGCCGAAGATATGGGGCGGATGTATTGGGAAAAACGCGGTCTGGAATCGGTCTGCCTGCGGATCATGTCCTGCACACCCGAACCGCAAAACGTGCGCGCACTCGGCACATGGCTCAGCTACCGCGACATGGTGCAACTGACGGTCCGTGCGGTCGAGGCCGCCACCGTCGGCTTTACCGTGGCATACGGTGTTTCCAACAACAGCCGCGCACCCGTCTCGAACCACAAGGTCGGTTTTCTGGGCTACAAGCCACAAGACAATGCCGAGGACTGGGCCGCGCAACTTTTTGCCAAGGCCACGCCCTTTGACCCCCAGAATCTCGCCCATACCCGCCTCGGCGGTCCTTTTGCCAGCGTGACACTCGGCGAAAGCGGCGTTGCGGGTATTCAGGCCATGACGGCAGGCAAAAAGGTCTGACCTCCGCGCTGGCGGTGGTTCCTGATTTGGGTATTTCGTGTCAGAAGAACCACGTGGCGTTCTTCTGACACGAAATACCCCGGGGACGCGCCGGCAGGCGCGGGGGCGGAGCCCCTATTGTGCGGCGCGGGCTGCAGCGCGGATGGCGCGAATATTGTCGCCATAGGGCGCTGGGTTGCCAACCGAACCGCCCCTGAACACGGCTGAACC
>JAHEBS010000198.1 GCA_024642145.1 Marivivens sp. | reverse complement strand
CAAACGCTGCCTGCGCCCCCATGTCAACTGTGCCGCAGGGAAAGGCCCCACCAGAATAGCGCAGATGCGCCTCTGCAGCCGTGATGCGGCCATCGCGTGTCATCCCGATCTTGACGTCGATCGAGGAAGAAACCGTGGGACCCGTCGCCTTGAACACCTCGTCCCGCGACATGACGATCTTTACTGGGCGGCCCGTCTTGCGTGACAGGGCAAGGGCGACCGGTTCAATGAACACCGTGGTCTTGCCGCCAAATCCTCCGCCGATCTCCGAGGCCGTCACGCGCAACTGGCTTGCCTCCATCCCAAGCATCGCGGCGCAAAGCGTGCGCACGTTGTATTGTCCTTGCGTGCAGCACCACAGATCAGCCTTGCCATCGCCTGTCATTGAGGCAAGGCAGGCGTGCGGCTCGATATAGCCTTGATGGGTGGCGGCCGTGGTAAAATGACGCTCGACCACAAGATCGGCCTTTGCAAACCCTGCGACAAGGTCGCCATGGCCGAACTCGCAATGGTTCGTGACGTTCTGCGACAGTCCGTCTGGCACAGTTTCCAGGCTGCGGCCCTCTTGCACCACGGGCGCATCGCCACGCATCGCGGCATCAACGTCGGTGACATGCGGCAGAGCTTTGTAAACCACATTGATCAGCTTCAGTGCTGCCTTGGCGATGGCGGGCGTGGTCGCGGCCACAGCGGCAAGGGCGTGCCCATCATAAAGCACCTTGTCGCGCGCCATGCAGTTATCCAACACATCCCGCAGGAAGTCATCGTCCTGCGCGGTGAAATCCGCAGCCGTAACCACTGCCTTTACGCCAGGCAGCGCCTCTGCAGCCGAGGTGTCGATTGACAGGATCGCCGCATGGGCGTGGGGGCTGCGCAAGATCTGCGCCGTCAGCATGCCAGGGGCAAAAACATCAGCGCCATAGAGCGCGCGCCCTGTTACCTTGTCGATGCCGTCAGGGCGCGGGGGGCGGGTGCCAACAACCTTGAAGACAGGTTTGGAAGAGGTGTCCAAAGCCATGTTAAGCGCTCCTCATCTTTTTGGCCGCATCTTGGACGGCATAGATAATCTTGTCATATCCAGTGCAGCGGCAAAGGTTTCCTGCCAGCCAATAGCGCACTTCTGTATCGGTGGGGTTGGGGTTCTTCTCCAGCAGCGACTTGGCTGCCACAAGGATGCCCGGCGTGCAGATGCCGCATTGCAAGGCGGCATGATCAATAAAGCTTTGCTGAAGTGGGTGAAGCGTATCGCCATCAGCAATTCCCTCGATAGTCCCGACCGTGGCACCCTCGGCCTCGGCACCAAGCACGAGGCAGGAACAGACCAAACGACCATCCAGCGTCACGCTGCACGCCCCGCAATCCCCGGTTCCACAGCCCTCTTTTGCGCCAGTAAGGCCAAGCCGATTACGCAAGACATCCAGCAGGGATTCGTCGGGTGCACAAATAAACTCGACGGCGTCGCCATTGACAGTGGCTGAAACATGAATGGACTTCATTTTTTTTCTCCGGCACGGGAATAGGCTATTAGTGCAGCGCGCTTGGCCAGCACGCCCACCACTTGCGTTCTGAATTCAATTGTGCCGCGTTTGTCATCGATCGGGTTGCAAGCCGCCGAACACGCGGCAGACAGGGCGGCAAGCGCAGCTTCGTCTAATTTTGAGCCGATGATGGTGTCAGCTGCGGCAGGAACAAGACGAACAGTCGGGGCTACGGCACCCAGTGCCACCCGCGCCGCACTAATAACACCAGCATCATTCAACGTCAGGCTGACGGCAGCTGCGGCTACTGCGATATCCATCTCGGTGCGCGGGATAAACCGAAGATAGGCGTCACCCGACCGCGCGGGCCGAGCGGGCAAGAAAATTGAGGTCAGAAACTCGCCCTTGGCCAGCGTGGTTTTGCCGGGGCCTGCAGGAATATCAGCAATCGGGCAATCGCGCTCGCCATTTGGCCCCATGATCCGAGCCACTGCGTTTGCGGCCACCAAACCTGGAACAGCATCGGCGGCGGGTGACCCGTTGCAAAGATTTCCTGCCATCGTTGCTCGGCCCTGCACTTGGGTAGAACCGATCAGCTCGGCGCCCTCTACGACGCCCGGCCAAAGCGCACGAACCTCGGCGTGCTCGCCAAGTTCTGCGCCCGACACGGCGGCACCTATCCGAAAACCGCCTGCCTCTGGCGTGATTTTTCGCAAACCGGGAATACGCTTGATATCGACAATCAAGGCGGGCTCAACCAGCCCGGCCTTGAGTTGCACCATGACGTCGGTGCCACCCGAAAGAATGCGGATCAGACCCGTTTCCTTGGCGATAAGCGCCGCAGCTTCATGTGCAGTTTCCGGTCTTGCAAAGCGCATGTCTTCACCTCTCCTATGAGCTCTGGCCCAAGTCTTTGTATCTCCGACTCATTGCCTTGTTACCGTCAATGCCAGAGCGCTTGGTGATCAGACTTGCGCGTCTGGACAGCAGCGGCAATAGGCAAACGACAGCGCAGAAAGTGGCAAAGGCAATTTCGTGCCGCTTGTCTCGCCGAGGTTAGCCTCGTTTGGCATTGCACAGATCGACTTTTATTCAATCAACCCCGACCCCATCACTTTTGGCCCAACCTTAGCGCCATCAGTCCATTTTTCGTCAGCGGAAGCGTCATTCATTTGCTGACATGCGGCAATTTTCTCAAATAGCCGCAGTGAAGACCCAGCCGCCTTATGCTGGTGCAGCTATCTCAAGTGCAAAAGCCCTTCGCGCGCTTAGGGTAGAATTTCGGCGGCGCGACGGGCTTCCACTGGTTGGCGATCTGCTCCCGCTAGAACGAAGCGTGGAATGGCTCCCTCGCGCCGGTTTTAGGTTTTGCCCGAATGGCACAGGGTATTAGTGCGCGATCATAATATGGCGCACGGCTGTGTAATCCTCGAGCGCGTACATCGACATATCTTTGCCATAGCCCGATTGTTTGAGGCCGCCGTGGGGCATTTCATTGGTCAGCATGAAGTGCGTGTTGACCCAAGTGCAGCCATATTGAAGTCGCGCAGACACATCCATTGCTTTACCTACATCCTGCGTCCAAACCGACGACGCGAGGCCGTAATTGCTGTCATTGGCCCACTCGACCGCTTCGTTCTCGTCGGTGAACCGTGTGATTGACACAACGGGGCCGAACACCTCACGCTGCACAATTTCGTCGGTTTGATACGCGCCCGCAATCACCGTCGGCCTGTAATAGAAACCGGGTCCGTCAGGCGCTTTACCGCCCGTCGTGATCTCCATATTTTTTTGCTCGCTGGCGCGCTGTACAAAGCTCGCAACACGATCCCTCTGGCGCTTCGAGATGAGAGGCGGAATTTCATTCATCGTGTCGTCGCTTTGATCATAGGCAATTGTCGAGGCAGCGGTCGAAAGATCAGCGACCAGTTTTTCATATATCTTAGGCCCGGCGTAAATGCGGCAGGCAGCCGTGCAATCCTGACCGGCATTGTAGAAACTGAACGCGCGCATCCCTTCGACGACGCGGTCGAGATCGGCATCATCAAAGACAATGACAGGGGCTTTGCCGCCCAGTTCCAGATGCGTGCGTTTGACTGTCTTTGAAGCAGCCTGAAGCACCTTTTTACCCGTAGAAATGTCGCCCGTAATCGAGATCATATCGACACCGGGATGATTGATCAGCGTGCTACCAACACTCGCACCTTGGCCAACGACAACGTTTACAACGCCTTCGGGAAGGATTTTGGCCATGATCTGCGCCAGTTTCAGCGCTGATAGCGGCGTTTGTTCCGATGGCTTGAGAACAACCGTGTTGCCGCCCGCAAGTGCAGGCGCCAGTTTCCATGCCATCATCATCACAGGGTAATTCCATGGCGCGATAGAGGCAACAACACCAATGGCATCGCGGCGCACCATGCTGGTGTGGCCTGCCAGGTATTCACCCGCCAAAGGTCCGTGCATGTTGCGCACGGCACCTGCAAAATAGCGGAAACAATCGACGACAGCAGGGATTTCATCGTTCCGCACCCCGTTGATGGGCTTACCACAATTGAGCGCCTCCAACTGCGCTAGTTCCTCCAGCGATCCTGCAACCGCATCGGCAATCGCCAACAGTTTCTCAGACCTTTCGGCGGGCGTCGTTCGTGACCAGCCAATAAAGGCGGCGCGCGCGGCAGCGACAGCGCGGTCGATTTGGCCAATGTTCGCTTCGGGCAGCATCAGGATGGTTTCACCTGTGCGCGGGTTCAACACCGGTTCTTCGATTTCGGTTCCAGCCTCTAAAGACGATCCGATCAGCATCTTGGTTTCCATTATAGACCTCCTATTGAGAATTACTTGCCTTGGCCGGCAACTGTGTCTGTGCCCCGCGTGAGGTAATAAGCCGCCAGGATGGGCAGGAAGGTGACTAGGACCACAATCATCGCAACAACATTTGTCACTGGGCGCTGGCGTGGGCGCACCAGTTCTTCGAGCATCCAGATCGGTAGAGTTTGTTGTTGTCCCGCAGTAAAGGTCGTCACGATAACCTCATCAAAGGACAGAGCAAAGGCGAGCATGCCACCCGCCAGAAGGGCGGTCGCGATGTTTGGAAGGATCACATGGCGG
>JAHEBS010000197.1 GCA_024642145.1 Marivivens sp. | reverse complement strand
AGCAACAGATTTCATTCAGGTTCTGGAAACCTCGGATGTGCCCGGCGGCGTGATCAACCTGATCACAGGCAGCCATGCCGAGCTTGCCGGCACGCTGGCCAGCCACGCCGATCTTGACGCGATCTGGTCCTTCTCGTCCTCGCCGCTCTCGGCCGAGATCGAAAAGAAATCCGCAGCCTCGCTCAAGCGCACATGGGTCAACAACGGCCGCGCGCGCGACTGGTCAGGCAAGGCTGGCGAAGGACGCGAGTTTCTGGACGCCGCGACCGAGGTCAAATCCGTCTGGATTCCCTACGGCGAATAATTCTTCTGACCTGAAATACCTCGGGGGTGAATGGGCCGCGAGGCCCAGAGGGGGCAGCGCCCCCCTCACTTGCCCTGCCACCAGCGTGACAGGCGCGAACGGCGCTGGCTCATCCCCGCTTCCATTTCGTCCCAGCGATCCTCGACCTTGTCGATCGCAGGGTCGATCATGCGCTCGCGAAACTGCCGCCAGACCGCGCGCAGGAAAAAGAACCCAGCCAACATCGCCGTGAAGAAGACGATGTTGAACCAAGGGATGACCCGCACATCCGGCCCAGCCACGGGTTTGATGGAAATGGCGTTGGGGTAGATCGAGATAAAGCGGTTGCGCCAACCGTAATGGGTAATCACCGCCCATTGCTCGGCCGTGGGCGCCGATACGGCTCCATCGGCCTCGGCCTGCAGATCGGCGCTGTCAAACTTGAAATAGGGCGGCCAGATCCAGCCGGTATCTTCGTTGCGATAGACCATCACCTTTTCGCGGTCGCGCGGGACAAAGCCAAAGAGCCAAGTCGAGCGTTTGGTGGCATTGATGAACCGCACATCGCGCGAGGCCAGCGTCGTGTTGCCATTGTCGGCTTGGGCAAAGAACAGGCTGTTCCAACTGCTGATCTCGGTCCGGATCACGGCGGACGAGGTGATCCGCACCACGTCATGCTGCGGCAGGATGTAGTGAAAAAATGCCAGCAACAGGATCGCGGCGCCCCATTTCAGACTGCGGATGAACCAGCGCATTTGAACCTCAGTTGTAGTTGACGGCGATCAGGATCGCGATGACGGCAAGCGTGGGCAGCACATAGACCAGCACAATCAGCTTGCGCCGGAAACCATGCTGGTAATCAGCCATACCGGCCTCGACAAATGCGGTGCGCTCGGCGGGCTCGCCCCCCTCGGCCAGATGGTGGCGGTCCCAGTGTTTTTCCAGCTTTTCGCGACGGACCGAGCGGGAATAGACCGAGATCAGCCCATAAAGCGCGGTCAACGCCAGATAGCCAAAAAAGATCAGGTAGACGAATTTCATCCCTTGCCCCCGTCAGACCGGCCAAACCGGCCCCGCCTCATAGATGGGGCCGATTGGCGGTTATGCCAAGGTCTCAGCCTTGGCCGCCCTGATCATCAAGGACCGGCGCATGGTCGGCCGCTACGGCATCGGGCCCCAAGAGTTCTTCGGCAGGGATAATGACCGGCGGCAGTTCGACACCGCGGTTGGCCAAGGCCTCACCCTCGAGACGGACCGAGTCATCGTAGCTGCGGATATAGACCTTGGTCCCCATCTCGATACGGTCATAAAGGTCGATCACATCTTGGTTGAACAGGCGGATACAACCCGCCGAACCCGAATTGCCGATCGAGCCCAGATCATTGGTGCCGTGGATGCGGAAATGCGTGTCGCGGCCGTTCTGGTAGAGGTAGAGCGCGCGCGCACCCAGCGGGCTGCGCAGACCGCCGGGAATGCCGCCCGCGTAATCTGCATAGACCTCGGGTTCCCTGGCGACCATGTTGGCCGTCGGCGTCCAGCCGGGCCATTCCTCTTTGCGGCGGATCACGGTGGTGCTGCGCAGGCCCTTGCCTTCGCGACCCACCGCGATGGGGTAACGCACGGCAAAGCCGTCATCCAAGACGTAGAACAGGAACTTGGCAAAGGGATCGACCTCGATATTGCCGGGCCCGATATCGCCAAAATAGGGCACGATCATGCGACGGTTGACGCCTGCCAGATATTCACTGGGAACGCCGGGCAAGGTGTAGCCATCATCTTCGACCGGGCCGTAGCCATCGACGAAAACCGGCTCTGGCGGCGCCTCGGGTTCGCGGTTGGCCGCACAGGCCGCCAAGGTCGCAGCCAAGGCCAGCGCCAACACAAATTTTGCGCCGCGCGCAACCATCATCCGTGAATCGAGCATGTCATCCCCGTTATCTTTCCCGCCAGATACCATGTCTTGGCCGCAAGGCAAATCCGCAGAACAGAGGAGCCGTGACAAGCCTGCTGCGGCACGTCAAACTCGCCCCGTGGCAAGGAGGTCCGCCGATGAGCTGGTTGTTGCATCTGCTTGACGGGCTCGAGGACATGGACGAGCCGGAATTGACCATGCCCGCCCCACCTCCGGCGGGGCATCGGCGGCTCCATCTATTCGCCGGCGATTTCGGTTCGCGCGAGGCGGCCGAGGCCTATTGTTATGATGCCCCCGACGCCACCCACCCCGAGCCCCTGACCCGCGACCTGCCCGGTGCCTATATCGACCCCGATTTTGTCGAGATCGCCTTTGGCACGGAAAAACCCATCACCTTGGGCCAGTGGTTCGACGTTCAGGACCGAGACGACATTCTGGCCGATACCGATAGCGTCGATACCATCCTGATCGTGGATGAACACGCCTTTGGCGGGCAGCGGTTCTACCTCAACGACACGCCGGTGCTGCGCTATCTGGGTGGCTGGATCGTGAGGCGCTGATATGCAGGCTGGACCCAGAAACCTTATCACCGACGTGCAGGGGCTCAAGGTTGGCAACGCCGAGGATCACGGCATCAAGACGGGCGTGACCGTGCTGACCGCCAATGTCCCGCTGGTCGCGGGCGTCCATATCATGGGCGGCGCGCCCGGCACGCGCGAAACCGACCTGCTGGCACCGGACAAAACCGTGGATTCGGTCGATGCGCTGGTGCTGTCGGGTGGCTCTGCCTTTGGGCTGGATGCGGCGTCGGGGGTTTCGGACGGGCTGCGCGCCGCGGGCCGCGGGTTCGAGGTCGGACCGTTCCGCGTGCCGATCGTTCCGGCGGCGATCCTTTTTGACCTTTTGAACGGGGGCGACAAGGGCTGGGTCGATAACCCCTACCGCGCGCTCGGTCGCCAAGCCTATGCGGCCGCCGCGGCGGATTTCGCGCTTGGCACGGCGGGTGCCGGCACCGGCGCCACCACGGCGGGGTTGAAGGGCGGCCTTGGCTCGGCCTCGGTCATCATGCCGGATGGCGCGACCGTTGGCGCCTTGGTCGCGGTCAATGCCTTGGGCTCGGCCACCGTGGGCGACGAGGCCGCGTTCTGGGCCGCACCTTGGGAAATGGGCGACGAGTTCGGGGGGCGAGGCGCGCCAAGGTCCCAGCCAAAGGGCTGGCCCGCAACAAAACTGGGGCCCGCGCGCAACACCACCATCGCTATCGTTGCGACCGATCTGGCGCTAACCCCAGCTCAATGCACCCGCATGGCCATTGCGGCACATGATGGCATGGCGCGGGCGTTGGTGCCCTCGCATACGCCCATGGACGGCGATCTGGTCTTCGCCGCAGCGACAGGCCAGCGCGCGGGTGAAGGCGATCTGCTGATGCTTGGCCATGCTGCGGCGACCTGCCTTGCCCGCGCCATAGCCCGCGCGGTCTATCTGGCGAGGCCCGCGGCGGGCGACGTGATGCCGACATGGACCGAAAAGTTCGGCGCCTAATGCGCCTCGGCCCAATTCGGCCCCTGCCCCGCATCGACAGCCAGCCGCACATCCACCTTCACGGCCGGTTCCGCCGCGTTTTCCATGATGTCGCGCGCGACCGCGATCAACGGATCGACCGCGCCCTCGTCCACTTCGAAGAGCAGTTCGTCATGGACCTGCAGCAGCATCTTGGCTGGCAGATGCGCGATAGCGGCATCCATGCGAATCATGGCGCGCCGGATCACATCGGCCGCCGTGCCTTGGATCGGGGCGTTGATGGCCGCGCGTCTGGCAAAGCCCGCCGAGGGGCCCTTGGCATTGATCTCGGGCGTGTTGATCTTGCGGCCAAACAGCGTCTGCACGTAGCCATGTTCGCGGGCGAAGGCGACGGTGTCGTCCATATAGGCGCGAATGCCGGGAAAGCGTTCGAAATAACGGTCGATAAAGCCCTGCGCCTGATCCCGCGGGATACGCAGATTGCGCGCAAGGCCAAAGCCCGAAATGCCGTAGATGACGCCAAAATTGATGGCCTTGGCCTGACGCCGGATGTCGGGGGTCATCTGGTCCAGCGGCACGTCGAACATTTCGGACGCGGTCATGGCATGGATGTCATGGCCTTCGCGGAACGCGGTCTTGAGCGCATCAATGCCCGCCACATGCGCAAGGATACGCAACTCGATCTGGCTGTAGTCGAGGCTGACCAGCACCTTGCCCTTTTCAGCGACAAAGGCCTCGCGGATACGCCGACCTTCTTCGGTTCTGACGGGGATGTTTTGCAGGTTGGGGTCGGTCGAGGCCAACCGGCCCGTGTTGGCGCCCGCAATCGAATAAGAGGTATGCACGCGCCCCGTTTCGGGATTGATGTGG
>JAHEBS010000196.1 GCA_024642145.1 Marivivens sp. | reverse complement strand
GCCGACATGCATCAGGGCAACCTCAAGGTCGCGCCGGACGGCACCTTGCTGGCCTATGACTTTGGCATCATGGGGCGGATCGACGAATACACGCGCCGTGTCTACGCCGAAATCCTCTACGGCTTTATCAAGCGCGACTACCGCCGCGTGGCCGAGGTGCATTTCGAGGCGGGTTATGTCCCTGCCGACCGCGATGTCGAGGAATTCGCCAGCGCGCTGCGCGCCGTAGGCGAGCCGATTTTCGGCATGGAAGCCACACAGATCTCGATGGGCCGCCTGTTGCATCACCTGTTCGAGGTGACCGAACGCTTTGGCATGGAGACGCGGACCGAACTGATCTTGTTGCAGCGCACCATGGTCGTGGTCGAGGGCGTGGCCCGTTCGCTGGACCCCCATATCAACATCTGGCAGGTCGCGCGGCCCGTGGTCGAAGACTACATCAAATCGTCAATCGGCCCTGCCGCGCTGGCCCGTGACCTGATGCGCACCGCGCGCATCCTGTCACGGTTTGGCCCCCGCCTACCCGAAATGGCCGAGGCGCTTTTGGCCCCGAAGCCCCGCCCCGAACCGCAACCGCGTCTATTGGGTCTGGCCGCGCGTGCGGGCTGGTTTGCAGGGGGCATCTTGGCGGCGGCGGCAGTCGTGGCCTTGGCCTTGGCGCTTTAATCCAGAATTACGCGGTGTTCGGCCTGCCCGCGCAGACCGGTTTCAACCCGATAGGTCAGCCCGTCACCCGCCGTGGGGCGGGCGATGTTTTCCGTGGCCGAGGTGACAAAGAGCGTCGTCAGGTCCTTGCCGCCAAAGGCGGGGCAACTGGTATGCGCGGCGGGAAACGCCACCGCCGACATGAAACGACCGTCTGGCGCATAGCGCGCGACCCGCGCCCCGCCCCATTGCGCGTTCCACAAACACCCGTCGGCATCGACCACCGCGCCGTCGGGGCTTGGCGCGTCCGGCCCCAGATCGACGAAAACGCTGGCCGCGCCCTTTGGCCAGCCTTGGCTATCCAGCGGCTGTCGCATGATGCGTTTGGTCATGGAGTCGGCGAAATAGGCGGTCTTGCCGTCCGGCGCGAAAGAGATCGCATTTGAAATCGAGATGTCGGCGAACAGTCGTTCGACGCGCCCGCGATAAAAGCGATAGATCGCGCCCGCGCCCTGTTCGGCCCGTTTGCCCATCGTGCCGATCCAGAACCCGCCTTGGGGGTCGGCGCGGCCATCGTTGGACCTCGTATGCGGGTTATCCGCGTCCAGCGGCGCGACCGGCCTGCGTGCGCCGGTGTCGAGGTTGAACAGGAACAGCGCGGTTTCCGAGGCCATCAGCACATGGTCTCGGTCCACCCATCCGGCGGCCGAGACATATTCGTCGAACGCCCATTCGCGCGGGCCATCTGGGTCGCGGGTCAGAAACCGTTTGCCCAAGATGTCAAACCAGTAGAACTGCTGCCGCTCGGGGTGCCAGAGCCCGCCTTCGCCTAGCGCGCATACGCGGTCATCGTGAATCTGCACGTCGGACATCCTGTCCTCTCTGCTTGCGGCGGCGCTGGGCGCGGCCTAGTGGTGGCTTTGACACAAGATGACGAAAGATCCGACCATGCACCAGCCGCTCAGAGGCATCACGCTCAAGGTCATGTCGGTCTGCGTCTTTGTCGCCATGTCTTCGCTGATCAAGTCGATATCGGGCCATGTGCCGCCGGGCGAGGTGGTGTTTTTCCGCTCGTTCTTTGCCATACCGGTCATCGGTGTCTGGCTGGCGATGCGTGGCGAATTGCATCTGGGGGTCAAGACGACCAACCCGCTCGGGCATTTCTGGCGCGGGCTCGTGGGCACAACGGCCATGGGCTGCGGTTTTGCCGCGCTGGGCCTGTTGCCGCTGCCCGAGGTCACTGCCCTTGGCTATGCCTCGCCGCTGATGGTCGTCGTGCTGGCCGCGATGTTTCTCAATGAAAAGGTTGGCGTCTTTCGTCTGGGCGCGGTGGCGCTGGGGATGCTGGGCGTGATGATCGTGCTGTCGCCCCGCCTGTCTGTGGCGGCAGGCAGCATCGGTTCGGGCGAGCAGTTGGGGGCGATGCTCGCGCTGGTCGGCGCGCTTTTCGCCGCGCTTGCGCAGGTCTTTGTCCGCAAGCTGATCCAGACCGAATCCACGACGACAATCGTGTTCTGGTTTTCGGTCACGGCCTCGACACTGGCGCTGACCACGATCTGGTTCGGCTGGGTCTGGCCCACGCCGGTCGAGGCGGTGGTGCTGGTGGTCGCAGGGCTTTGCGGCGGGGTCGGTCAGATTCTGCTGACCTCGTCCTATCGCCACGCCGATGCCAGCGTGGTGGCGCCCTTTGAATATACCTCGATGCTTTTGGCGCTGATCGTGGGGTATTTCGTCTTTGGCGAGGTGCCGACCCTGACCATGTTGGGCGGCGCGGCCATCGTCATTTCGGCAGGCGTCATCATCATCCTGCGCGAACACCATCTGGGCCTCGAACGCGCCCGCCAGCGCAAGGCGATGACGCCCAGCGGCTAATGCAAACGCCCGCCGCCGTTTCCGGCAGCGGGCGCTGTGATCCTTGACCTGTCAGGCGCGGACGAGCCGTTCGTAGCTTTCGACCACATCGCGGGTCAGCGCGCCGACCTCGAAATGGAAATCGCCGATCTGGCTGACGGGCGTAACCTCGGCCGCGGTGCCGGTCAGCCAGCACTGTTCGAAACCGGCCAGTTCGACGGGCTCGATCACGCGCTCATGCACGGTGATGCCCTTTTCGCGCAGCATGGCGATCACGGTCTGACGGGTGAGGCCGTTGAGAAAGCAATCGGCCTTGGGCGTGTGGACCTCGCCATTCTTGACGAAGAACACGTTGGCACCCGTCGCCTCGGCCACGTAGCCGCGATAGTCCATCATCAGCGCGTCCGAACAGCCTTTGGCCTCGGCCGCGTGCTTGGACATGGTGCAGATCATGTAAAGACCTGCGGCCTTGGCCTCGGAGGGGATGGTCTTGGGGTCAGGGCGGCGCCATTTCGAGATGTCGAGCTTGGCGCCCTTCATCTTGGCATCGCCATAGTAATTGCCCCATTCCCATCCGGCCACGGCCAGACGGACAGGGTTGCGACGGGCAGAAACGCCCATATCCTCGCCCGCACCGCGCCAGGCAATGGCGCGCACATAGGCGTCGGTCCAGCCGTTGGCGGCCAGCATGTCATACTTGGCCTTTTCGATTTCCTGAACCGTATAGGGGATTTCCATGTCCAACAGTTCAGCCGAGCGGCGCAGGCGCTGGCTGTGTTCGACGCTTTTGAAAATCTTGCCGTTATAGCAGCGCTCGCCTTCGAAGACCGAAGATGCATAATGCAGCGCATGGGTCAGGATGTGGACATTGGCATCGCGCCATTCCACCAGTTTGCCGTCCATCCAGATCTTGCCGTCGCGGTCGTCGTAGGCCCCAGCCATTTTCGCCCTCTTATGGTTTGTTTCGCAAATAGGTCCGTTTCGGACATAAAGTTGCGTGATTGCGTCGATTCGCTAACAGTTGTGACTTGGAATGTCAACAAGGCTGACTTATCCTCGGGTCAAGACCACGGGGAGGGCTGAATGTCAGACAGATCGGCACCGACAGGCGGACAGGCATTACTTTACCTGACCGACGAGCAGATCCGCAAAGGAATCGAGGCGATGTATTTCGCCTATCGCGGCTTTACCGCCGACCCCGACCGCATTCTGTCAGACAAGGAATACGGTCGCGCCCACCACCGCGCCCTGCATTTCATCCACCGTCGCGAGGGCACCACCGTCAACAACCTCCTCTCGTTGCTGGGCGTCACCAAGCAATCGCTGAACCGCGTTCTGCGGGCGCTGATCGACGATGGTCTGGTAGAAAGCCGCGTTGGCCGCGCCGACAAGCGCGAACGTCACCTTTATCTGACGACCGCCGGCGCCACGCTGGAACGCGAGCTGTCTGATGCGCAGCGCGACCGGATGCGCGCCGCCTACCGCGCGGCGGGTCCGGCCGCCGTGGCCGGATTTCGCCAAGTTCTGGAGGCGATGATGGATGAGGATCTGCGGCGTCATTATCAGGCGCTGAAGGACGGTGGCGAATGACTGGCGCACCGCATCTTCTGATCGTCGACGATGACGAACGCATCCGCGCGCTTTTGCAGAAATACCTGATCAAATCCGGTTTTCTGGTCACAGCCGCCCGCGACGCCGCCCATGCACGGCGTATCCTGTCGGGGTTGGCCTTTGACCTCATGGTGCTGGATGTGATGATGCCGGGCGAAGACGGGATCAGTTTTTGCCGCGATTTGCGGGCGCGGGATGCCACGCCCATACTGCTCTTGACGGCGCGGTCCGAAACCTCGGACCGGATCGCGGGGCTCGAGGCAGGGGCGGACGACTATCTGGCCAAACCGTTCGAGCCCAAGGAACTGCTGCTGCGGATCAATGCCATCTTGCGTCGCGCGCCCACGCATGAACCCGTGGTGGTCAAACCCAAGGACATCCGCTTTGGGCGCTTTCGCTTTGATATCGACCGTGGCGAATTGTGGGATGGCGAGGCGTTGCAACGTCTGACCGCGACCGAGGTGCAATTGATGCGGATATTCACCGCCGAACCCG
>JAHEBS010000195.1 GCA_024642145.1 Marivivens sp. | reverse complement strand
TTTACCTTTTGCGATGGCCCGCGCATTCTGCGGCGCGAGAGGTTTCCTATGGCAGGCGTTAGCATCAAAGACAGGCTTTTGCACCGCGTCGAGCGGGCGCGCTGGGCGCGTCATGCCGCCACGGCCACCACCACGCGCATCAGCGAGCTATCAGGCCGCGAAACCGCGGCCCTGCTGTTGCGCAAGGAAATCGACGATTTTCTGGCCATTGCCGGCGACCGTCTGGCCCTGCCCCGCATCGGATCAAACGCCATCATGCGCCCGCCCGGCACCGATTGGGCATGGCGGCCTGAAATCTGGCGCGGACCGCTGGCGCAAAAAGGGTTCGTCGCGCTTGAATCACGCGGGGCCCTGGGTGATGAGGTCACGCTGTTTCACGACTGCACCATCAGCGAACTGACGTTGCGCCAGATCCGCAACAACTCTAGGGACGACCTTGCCCCGTTTGGCCTGCAGATGGATGTGTTCCGTTTCGACGGCAGTTTTCTGAGCCTTGCGATCAACTGTCCCACCGCCGCGACCGAAGGGCTGCGCAAACGCCATCTGGTGCGGCTTGACGCCGTGATCGAGACGGAAAAGCCGCTGGAAATTTTTGCGCGGCTGAACATCCAGCATGGGCCCAACACTGAAAAGATCGTGCGTGAACTGGATCTTTCGGGCCGCAATGTGATGGTCGAATTTGACCTCGCCTATACCAAGTTGAACGAAAAACGCGTGGACAAGATGTGGCTGGACCTCATCTTTGAAGGACCGCAGATGAACCAGGTCACGCTGCGCGATGTCACGCTCTGCCGCCTGCCGCGCGCCGAACTTTGAGGGACGACATGACCGAAGCCCGACTGGAACAGTCTCGTCTGCTTGCCGGCCGCTGGGAGGCACGCCTGCAGGCCGATACCGCCCCCGAAGTGCGCCTGTCGCACAACGGGGCAGATATCGGCGCGGTCACTGTGACTGCCGCAGAACAGGGTCATTGGGTGCTTTCTGTGGCCATCCCGCCCGAAACACTGGGCGACGGGTTGCAGACCTATGTGATGACCTCGTCGCCCGAAGGCACGGTGCTGGGCAATCTGGCGGTGCTGGCGGGCCAGCCGCTGGATGCCGATCTGCGGGCCGAAATCGGGTTACTGCGTGGCGAGTTGGACCTGCTCAAGCGCGCGTTCCGCCGCCACTGCGTCGAAACCGGCGCCTGAACGCATTCGTGACGTTTGGTAAAGCGTGACCTTTTTCGTTCGCTCGGGAAAACTGCGCGCATGAACAGTTTTCCGCACCTGCTTGCCCCGCTCGACCTTGGCTTTGTCACGCTGAAAAACCGCGTGTTGATGGGGTCAATGCACACCAACCTCGAAGAGACCGGCGATTGGGGCCGGGTCAACGCCTTTTACGCGCGGCGCGCGGAAGGTGGCGTGGGGCTGATGGTGACGGGCGGTATCGCGCCCAACCGTGAAGGCGCGGTGTTTCCGGGCGCTGCGGGCCTGTTCAAGGACCGCGACATCGTCAACCATCGCGGCATGACCGATGCGGTCCATGCCGCTGGCGGTCGTATCGCGATGCAGATCCTGCACGCAGGTCGTTATGCCTATGGCCCTGATTGCGTCGCGCCCTCGGCGCTGAAATCGCCGATCTCCCCCTTTGCGCCGACCGCTATTGATGCCACCGGCATCGAAAAGCAGATCGCCGATTTCGTCACCTCTGCCGTTCGCGCCCGCGAGGCGGGCTATGACGGGGTCGAGATCATGGGGTCCGAGGGCTATTTCATCAACGAGTTCCTCGTTGCCCGCACCAACCGCCGCGACGATGAATGGGGCGGCGACTACGCCAACCGTATGCGCCTGCCGGTCGAGATCGTCAGCCGCGTGCGCGAGGCCGTGGGACCGGACTTTATCATCATCTACCGCCTGTCCATGATCGACCTCGTGCCCGATGGTTCGACCTTTGACGAAGTGGTGGCATTGGCCAAGGCGGTCGAGGCTGCGGGCGCCACGATTATCAACACCGGTATCGGCTGGCACGAGGCGCGGGTGCCGACCATCGCCACCTCGGTGCCGCGCGCGGCTTTCACTTGGGTGACGAAAAAGCTGATGGGTCACGTCGGCATCCCTGTCATCACCTCGAACCGGATCAACCGCCCCGAAGTGGCCGAGGCCGTTCTGGCCGAAGGCTGCGCCGACATGGTGTCGATGGCGCGCCCGCTATTGGCCGACCCGGATTTCGTTGTGAAATCCGCCACGGGTCGCGCGCATCTGATAGCGCCCTGCATCGCCTGCAATCAGGCCTGTCTGGACCACACTTTCGCGGGCAAGCTGACCTCGTGCCTCGTCAATCCGCGCGCCTGTCATGAAACCCAGATCCCCGAAGGCCACGCCGCGACCGTCAAGACCGTGGCCGTCGTGGGCGCGGGTCCTGCCGGCGTCGCCGTGGCCGTAACCGCGGCCGAGCGCGGACATAAGGTGACAGTCTTTGAAAAGGACGCCCGCGTTGGCGGCCAGATCAACTACGCCAAGATGGTGCCCGGCAAAGAAGAATTCCACGGCTTCGTCGAGTGGATGGAGGCGAGCCTTGCTGCGGCAGGCGTCGATCTGCGCCTGAACACCGCCGCCAAGGCCGACGATCTGTCAGGCTTTGACGAAGTCATCATCGCCAGCGGCGTGGCCCCCCGCGCGGCGGGCATTCCGGGCGAGGATCTGCCCCATGTTCTGACCTATGCGCAGGTCCTGTCCGGCGCACCGGTCGGTGATCGGGTTGCCGTGATCGGCGCGGGTGGCATCGGTTTTGACGTGTCCGAATATCTGGTCACCGACCGCGACGGTCCCGAAAGCATCGCCGACTGGAAAGCCAACTGGGGCGTGGGCGATCCCGCCGAAACCCGCGGGGGTCTGGACCCGCGCGGCCCGCACCCGCACGCGCCCGCACGTCAAGTGGTGATGTTGCAGCGCAAGGCTGAAAAGCTGGGCCGCCGCTTGGGCAAGACCACCGGATGGATCCACCGCGCGCAGCTTGATCTGATGAAGGTCGATATGCAGGGCGGCGTGTCCTACGAGCGCATTACCCCCGAGGGTCTGGTTGTTCGGCGTGGTGAAGATGGAACCGAGGAACTGATCCCCGCAGATAACGTCGTGATCTGCGCTGGCCAGAACTCGGTCCGCGATCTGGCCGATGCCTTGGCCGCGCGCGGGCAGTCTTGCCACATTATTGGCGGGGCCGATGTGGCGGCAGAGCTGGACGCCAAACGGGCCATCGATCAGGGCGTCCGGTTGGCCGCGACGCTCTGAGCGGCTGTTTCCCGTGCCGCACCAGTGTCGGGCTAAATCCCTGATATTGTCCCTCCCCTGTCCCAATCCTGCCTGAATTGGACCGGATACCTTGGTCGATCAATGACTGACCGGGGAACCGAAATATGGACCGCCTCACAGAAATGGAAGCTTTCGCGACGGTGGTGGACCAGGGCGGGTTCACCGATGCCGCGAAAAAGATGGGGATCTCGAAATCCGCCGTCTCCAAACATGTCTCGGCGCTGGAAGCGCGTCTTGGTGCAAGGCTTTTGAACCGCACCACGCGGCGCGTCAGCCCCACCGAAATCGGACTTGCCTATTATGACCGCGCCCGCCGCGTGTTGAATGATGCAGGCGAGGCCGATGCGTTGGTTACGTCGATGCAATCGGCGCCATCCGGCCTTTTGCGCATTTCGGTCGCGACCGATTTTGGCGTGAACCACCTGTCGCCGGTGTTGGCGGATTTCTTGCAGGAATTCCCCGACATCACCGTGAACATGGTGCTGAACAACCGCTACGTCGAACTGATCTCCGAGGGTTTCGACATGGCGATCCGCATTGGCGAGTTGGAGGATTCCACCCTTCGCGCCCGCAAGTTGACCGAGACGACCAAGCGCATGATCGCCGCGCCGTCCTATTTCGAACAATACGGACGCCCCGCCAAGATCGACGATCTGAACGAACACAAGCTGCTGCACTATTCCAACCAAGCCAATGGCGCGGTGTGGAAGCTGACCGCCCCCTCGGGTGAAAAGCGTCAGGTGCGCACCGCTGGCTGGCTGACGGTGAATGACGGCCAATCGCTGTTGAACGCCTGCGTTTCGGGCCTTGGCATCGCCTATCTGCCATCATTCCTTTACGCCGATGCGTTGGCCAAAGGTCTGGTCGAGGACGCAATTCCCGATCTTCCGGCCGAGTCGCAGGGCATCTACGCGGTCTATCCGCCGGGCCGCTTTACCCAGCCCAAGGTCCGCGCCTTTATCGATTTTCTTGTCAACGCCTTTGCCGACAAAGGCCCCGACAACTGGTAATTTGCGAGAGAGCGAGAGCAACTGCGGCCCCTTCGGGGGCCGTTTTTTATGCGGCGCCACCCAAACGCGGGGCGGCGGCGCAGGCCTCAGCCCAAGGCTCGGTTTCCAGCGTGGACTGGCGCACATCGAAACGCCGCGCCAAGAGGGTTCTCGCCTCGGATTTGATCCGGTGTGCCTCTGGCCAATAGGCGTCGTCGATCACCAGATGCCCGTCAAAACAGGCCTCGCGTTCTGACACCGCCCAAAGCCGCGCGTGATGCACGTCGGCAATGCCGGTAATTGTTGTCAGCGCAGTTGCCACGGTCTCGGCGT
>JAHEBS010000041.1:16453-17762 GCA_024642145.1 Marivivens sp. | reverse complement strand
CGGCCTCGTCGGGGGGCAGATCGACAGTGGTAAAGATCGCGCCAAGAAAGAACCAAGAGCCCAGTTCGCGCCCGACAAGGTTGGTATGTTTGCCCTGCCAACCCAGACCCGCGGCCTGCGCTAGCGGCTTTTCCATCACGGGGGCTGTGTCGACGAAAACCTTGATCTCGGCATCGGGCGCTTGGTCGATCAGCCAGCGGCCAAGGGCCTTGAGCCGCTTCTTGACTGTGTCGTGATAATCCCGCCCCCGCGCGTAGACGCTGATGGCGCCACGGTCGGGCATCTGGGTCACGGCCATGGGATCGACGGTGGGACTATAGGGTTCCGCCAGCATGATGACTGACCGCGCCTGCGGCCACAGAGCGGCCGGATTGCCGCGCCAGTTCATGCGTTCGGCCATCCAGCCCATGTCACCATGGCGGCCATTAGCGACAAAGGCGTCAAGTCGCGCGGCGGCATCAGGGATGGCATCGGGCCGGCAAATACCCATCGCCCCAAAACCCACCGCCTGCGCCTGTGACGCAAGGCGGGCTTTGAGATCAGAAGTCGAGGTCGGCATAATGCGCGGGCTGCGGAAAGCCCGGCAACTGGTCAGCCAAGAGCGAGCGGAATGCCGGACGCGATTTGAGCTTGGCATACCAGTCCTTGATCACGGGCAAGCGGTTCCAGTCCACGTCCGAGATATAGTCGAGGCACGACAGATGCGCGGCCGCCGCAAAATCGGCAAGGGTCATCTCATTGCCGGCCAGCCAGCGGCGCTGATCCAGTAGCCAGCCCATATAGTCGAGGTGATATTTGATCGCCCGCGCGCCGGCCTTGACGTTGGCGCTGTCGGGATAGCCTGTGCCCATCACCTTGCGATAGACGCGCTCGCCCACCAGTTTGGACGTGACCTCGTGATAGAATTTGTCGTCGAACCAGGACACCAGACGCCGCACTTCGAACCGCGCATCAGGGTCGCGGGGCAAAAGCGGCGGTGCGGGATAGACTTCTTCAAGGTATTCACAGATCGCTTGGCTTTCCGACATGGTGCGGGTGCCAAGCTTTAGCACCGGCACTTTGCCCGCCGGATTGCGGCGCATGAAATCGCTGTCCTTTTCCCAATAGCGCTCTTCGACGAGCTGCACCTCGATCTTCTTTTCGGCCAGAACGAGCCGGACCTTGCGCGAATAGGGTGAAAGCGGGAAATGGTAGAGCTTGTTCATAATCTGACCTGAGAAACTGCGCCCTCAATGCCGCAAGGCGCGTCGAGGATCAATCCTCGACCTCGAAACAGGCGGCGCGCCCGTCCGCCTCGATCGTATCGGCC
>JAHEBS010000041.1:0-16443 GCA_024642145.1 Marivivens sp. | reverse complement strand
CCCGCTGCGAATCGCGGCCCCGCGGCTGCGGATGAAATTGGTGGCGTTTGCAGCGGAACGGTTTTTGGGGTCGGGCAAAACCGCAGCCAGTCGGGCCGCCTGCTGGGCCGAAAGCTCGGCCGCCGAAATGCCGAATGTCTGCTGCGCGGCGGCCTCGATCCCGAACACTCCGGTGCCGAACTCGGCAACGTTGAGATAGACCTCAAGGATACGGCGCTTGGTCCAGACAAGCTCGACCACAGGGGTCATGACGGCCTCGAGCGCCTTGCGAAACCAGCTACGTCCCTGCCAAAGCCAGACGTTTTTGACTGTCTGCTGGCTGATCGTCGAGGCGCCGCGCGCGGCCCCGCCGTCCAATGCGGTGCGGATCGCGGTGATGTCAAAGCCCCAGTGCAGGCAGAAATTGGCGTCCTCGGCCGCGACAACGGATCGAGGGGCAAAGGGCGACATATCTTCGATCGCGATCCAATTGTGGTCCAGATGACGCTGCCGGATCCATTCGGCGGTCATATAGGGCGTCAGCGGCGGGTTGACGAAGGCAAAGATCAGGACTGTCGCCAGAAAAAAGGCACCGATGGCGGCAGCGGCTTTGGCGGCCAGCTTGGCCCAGTGGCGCGCGCGGGTTTTCCAGTTCTCCAACCTTGAGGGCGTCGGTGTTGGGGGTTTCCGTTTACGGCGGCGCTGGCCGGTGCCCTTTGCGGGTCCGGTCTTGCGTCTGCTTCTACTGGTTTCGTCTGAACCCCGTGCCATGGGCATGCCTTAGCCCGCCTTTGCCCCGTTTGGAAAGAGAAAGGGCCGCACAGGGCGGCCCTTTCGTCATTCGGCTGGCATCGCCCGTTCATCAAGGCTGAGCGGGTGGGCCAGATGGGGCAGCATTTCCTTGGGGCAGAGCTGGATAAAATTGCCCAATTCGCTGTCCCAGTGGTTCAGGATTTCGGCCGCGCGGCGGCTGCCGGTTTCTGCGGCGTGACGCTCGATCAGGGCGCGCAGCTGGGCCTGCCAATGGCTGACGCCGACAGGGCAGGACACCAGCGTTTCGTCATTCACCAGGGCCAGCGACTTGCCCGCAGGGTCATAAAGATAGGCCATGCCGCCCGTCATGCCTGCGCCAAAGTTGGCGCCGATCGAACCAAGGATCACGGCAACGCCACCGGTCATGTATTCACAACCGTTGGTGCCGCAGCCCTCGATCACCACCTTGGCGCCCGAGTTGCGCACCGCAAAACGCTCGCCCGCGCGGCCGGCGGCAAACAGGTAGCCGTCGGTGGCACCGTAAAGCACGGTGTTGCCGATGATGGTGTTGTCCGCCGCCACAAGGGTCGAGGACATCGGCGGACGCACCACAATGGTCGCCCCCGACAGGCCCTTGCCCACATAGTCGTTGGCGTCGCCCTCGACCTCAATCTTGAGGCCGGGCGCACCGAAGGCGCCGAGTGACTGGCCAGCAGAGCCGGTCAGGCGCAGCGTCAGGTGGTCGGCCTGCAGGCTGTTACGCATGCCGAACCGCTGGACGATGTGGCTGGAAACGCGGGTGCCGATGGTGCGGTGCGTGTTTTGCACCGCATATTGCAACTGCATCTTTTCCCCGTCGTCGAGGAACCGTGCGGCGTCCTTGACGATCTCGGCGTCCAGCGTGTCCGGCACCACGTTGCGCGGGCGGTTGCGGTCGTAGCGCACGCGGTTGGACCCATCGACCGTCACCAGCAGCGGGTTGAGGTCAAGATCGTCAAGATGCGCGGCGCCACGGCTGACCTGCGTCAACAGATCGGCGCGGCCCACCACTTCGTCCAGACTGCGCGCCCCGATCGAGGCAAGGATTTCGCGCACTTCGGTGGCGTAGAAGGTGATCAGGTTCACAACCTTTTCCGCCGATCCGGTGAATTTCTGACGCAGGCTTTCGTCTTGCGTGCAGACACCCACAGGGCAGGTGTTGGACTGGCATTGGCGCACCATGATGCAGCCCATCGCAATCAGCGCTGCGGTGCCGATGCCGTATTCCTCGGCCCCCATCATCGCCGCCATAACGATGTCGCGCCCCGTGCGCAGACCGCCATCGGTGCGCAGCGTCACGCGGTCACGCAGGTTGTTCATGGCCAGAACCTGATGCGCCTCGGTCAGACCCATTTCCCACGGCAAGCCCGCGAATTTGATCGAGGTCGCGGGGCTTGCGCCCGTGCCGCCGTTGTGACCCGAAATCAGGATCACGTCGGCCTTGGCCTTGGCCACGCCTGCGGCAATGGTGCCGACGCCGCTGCTGGCGACCAGCTTGACCGTAACCTTGGCGCGCGGGTTGATCTGCTTGAGGTCGTAGATCAGCTGCGCCAGATCCTCGATCGAGTAGATGTCGTGGTGCGGCGGCGGCGAGATCAGCGTCACGCCGGGCGTCGAGTGGCGCAGACGGGCGATGAGTTTCGTCACCTTCATGCCGGGCAACTGGCCGCCTTCGCCCGGCTTGGCGCCTTGGGCCACCTTGATTTCCAATTCCTCGCAGGCGTTCAGGTATTCCGCCGTCACGCCGAAACGACCTGAGGCTACCTGCTTGATCTTGGCGCTGGGGTTGTCGCCGTTGGCTTCGGGCAGAAAATGCGCCGGATCCTCGCCGCCTTCGCCGCTGTCGGATTTTGCGCCGATACGGTTCATGGCGACGTTGAGCGTCTTGTGCGCCTCGGGGGACAGCGCGCCCAGCGACATGCCAGGCGTTACGAACCGCTTGCGGATCGAGGTGATGGATTCGACCTGTTCAATCGGGATCGAGGCGCCAAGGGGCTTGATCGCCAAGAGGTCACGCAGGTGGATAGGCGGGTTGTTCTGCATCGCGGTCGCGTATTGCTTCCACAACTCATAGGATCCGCGGTCGCAGGCCGATTGCAGCATATGCATCGACTGTGCTTCCCATGCGTGCTTTTCGCCCGAGCGGCGCGCCTTGTAGAAGCCGCCGATAGGCAGCACGTCGATCTGACCGCGCCAGCCCTGTGCGTGCGCTTCGAGCGCCTTTTTCTGGATACCGGCGATGCCGATGCCAGAGATGCGGCTGTGCATGCCGGGGAAATACTCGGCCACCAGCGCACGGCTCAGGCCCACGGCCTCAAAGTTCAGGCCGCCGCGATAGGATGACACGACCGAGATACCCATCTTGGCCATGATCTTGAGCAAGCCTTGGTCGATGGCGGCGCAATAGCGGCGCAGCGCATCCTCCAGCGTGCCTTCGATCAACCCGCGCCGCATGCGGTCTGCGATGGTGTCTTGGGCCAGATAGGGGTTCACGGTCGTTGCGCCGCAGCCGATCAGCACGGCGAAATAATGCGTGTCGATGCATTCCGCCGAACGGACGTTGAGCGAACAGAAAGTGCGCAGGCCCTTGGCGGTCAGCCACGAATGCACCGCCGAGGTCGCAAGGATCATCGGCACCGCAACAAAGTCTTCGGACTGGCGCTCGTCGGTCAGCACCAGATGCCCCGACCCCGAACGCACGGCCTCTTCGGCTTCGGCGCGAATACGCTCTAGCGCGCCGTGCAGCGCGTCAGGTCCGCCGTCAGCCGCAAAGGTGCAGTCGATCGTCACCGCCTGATCGCCGAACTGGCGCACCATTTCCTGAAACTCGGACGAGGCAAGGAAGGGGCTTTCCAGCACCAGAATCTCGGTCTGGGCCGAGCTTTCGTCCAGCACGTTCTTGAGGTTGCCGAACCGCGTCTTGAGGCTCATCACGCGGCTTTCGCGCAGGCTGTCGATGGGCGGGTTGGTGACCTGACTAAAGTTCTGGCGGAAGAAATGGCTGAGCGGGCGGTTCATGTTCGATAGAACCGCCGCGGGCGTGTCGTCACCCATCGAAACCAGCGTTTCCTTGCCGTCCTCGACCATCGGCACGAGGATCTGTTCGATCTCTTCGATGGTATAGCCAGCCGCGATCTGGCGCTTGCGCAGCTCGCCACCCTCGAACTGGCGCCTTTCGGGAACGTCACGCATCAATTCGCTGAGGTTGACGACCTTTTCCAACCAGTCGGCATAGGGGTGCGCCGCGGCAAGGCGATCCTTGATCTGGGTGTCGGTGTAGATCTTGCCCTCGGCCATATCGACGGCAATCATCTGGCCCGGCCCAAGCGCGCCCTTGACCTTGACGCGCGATTCCTCGACCGGAACCATGCCCGTTTCCGAGCCAGCGACAAGGATCCCGTCATTGGTGATAGTGTAGCGCATCGGGCGCAGGCCGTTGCGGTCAAGCCCGCCGCAGACCCAGCGGCCATCGGTCATCGCCAAGGCCGCAGGGCCATCCCACGGCTCCATGATCGAGTTGCAATAGGCATACATGTCCTGCCATGCCTGCGGCATTTCCGCAGCCGACTTGGACCAGCTTTCGGGAACCAGAATGGTCTTGGCCATGGGCGCAGAGCGGCCCGCGCGCACCAGAACCTCGAACACCGCATCCAGCGCGCCCGAATCCGACGTGCCTTTGGGAGCGATGGGTTTGATGTCTTCGGCCATCTCGCCGAATGTGCCAGAGGCCATGCGAATTTCGTGGCTTTTCAGCCAGTTGAGGTTGCCCTTGAGCGTGTTGATCTCGCCGTTGTGGGCCAGCATGCGGAAAGGCTGGGCCAAAGCCCATTGCGGGAAGGTGTTGGTGGAATAACGCTGGTGGTAGATCGCAAAGGCGCTCTGGAAACTGTCGTCTGTCAGATCGGGATAGAATTCCGCCACCTGCTCGGCCAGCATCATGCCCTTGTAGATGATCGACCGGCACGACAGCGAACAGATATAAAGCCCGCCGATCTGCGCCGCTGCGGCGGCTTTTTCGATGCGGCGGCGGATGATGTAAAGCTCGCGCTCGAATGTTTCCTCGTCCACGCCCTTGGCGTTGGAAATCAGGATCTGCTCAATCTCGGGGCGCGTGGCGTTGGCCTTTTCGCCAAGGCAGGCCACGTTCACCGGCACATGGCGCCAGCCGTAGATGTAGTAACCCATCCGCAGGACCTCGGTCTCGACGATGGTCCGGCAGGTTTCCTGCGCGCCGAAATCGGTGCGGGGCAAAAACACCTGTCCGACGGCGATCAGTTGATCGTTGCGCGGCTCGTGGCCTGTGCGGCGGATCTGGTCGTAGAAGAACTTGACGGGGATCTGCACGTGGATACCCGCGCCGTCGCCCGTTTTGCCGTCGGCATCGACAGCACCGCGATGCCAGACGGCCTTGAGCGCGGTGATGCCCATCTCGACCACCGCGCGCGAGGGCTTGCCATTGACCGAGACCACCAGACCGACGCCGCAGGACGAATGTTCGTCGTCAGAGCGGTAAAGCCCGTTTTCATCGAGCCAGGCACGTTTGGCCTCTTCGGCGGCAACCCAGGATTCGTCAAATTTGGTCATCGTCATGCTCCTCGGCGGCGGGGATCAGGCTGAGCGGCAGCGACGACATGGTGGCACCGCAGCCGTATTTGGGATGGATGGACAAGAAACCGGCGCCGTCGGGCCCGATCAGTTCTTGGGGGCTGTCATCGGCCTCGAACGGGCCATCGGGGGTGTCATAGGTCGACCGTCCCGCGACAAAAATGTGATGGTCGCGCAGCACGTATTCATGCCCCGATGATGACCACAGAGGTTCGCCATCCGCGCCGGTGGCGTGAACCTCGTATTCGGTTTCTTCCAGCACAATGCCGCCCAACGCCAGCGTTTCGCCCGTCAGCCGATCAAAACCGCGATAGTGCGTTTCGCCCACCATGTCCGAGGCTGTGGTGAAATCGAACGTATCAATGCCGGTATCGATCAGTTCGGCAAACGATGCGGCATCGACGGCGTCGGGGTTCAGGAACTCGGTTTCGCCCGTGATGGGCAGAAAGCTTTTGATCCATTGGCCCTCGGCATCCGTGGTGCCGATATAGACCGCGCCTTCTTCGTCATAGTCGATCCGGTGCTGGAACCCTGCGGGTTCGCCCTCGCAGGTGAAATAATGCGACACAAGGCACGAGGCCGACTGAACCGTGAGATAGGCGCTGCAGTTTTGCGGCAACGACACGGTATCGGCGGCAAAAGCGGGGGCGGCAGTCAGTGCCAGCCAGATCAGAGGCAATGTCTTGTTCATGTCACGCGGGCTCCGGTGATGATATCGAGGGCGCGGTTGACCCTGATTTTGTAGCCATGGCGAAGCTCTGAAATCAGGCAATAGACCCAAAAACGCAGCGATGGCCTAAACGCGCCCCGCAGGCTGTGGATCGCATTTTGCCATGCGGGCAGATCGCCTTTGATTGCGGCATTTGCGAACTCTTCCAGCCGGCCCTTCTTTTTCAGCCAGGTCGGAATGATGTGCGGGGCCGTGGGAATGATCGCGATGTGGCGGCTCGGGGACACATCGAGTTCGGTTATGTGGGGCGCATCGGTGCGATTGATCCCGAAAACCACGAATAGTTCGACACCCTCATAGCGGAGTTTGCTCAGCGGTTGTGGCGGTGGAACCTTGCGGAAATCGCCCTTGGCGCGGCTAAAGCGCCGGACCCCCATGGCCTGTGGTGTAAAGTCGATGGTCGGCGCAAAGCCGACAGCGCGCGTGGCGCCCACGGTATCTGCCATCAACAAGGCACCATAGCCGCCCATGCTATCGCCAAACGTCACGAGTTCCGCCTCGGGGATGCGCGACCGTTCGGCCTCGATATGCTGTGCGATGGTTTCAACCATGCCCGGCTTGGTGAAATAGCTGCGTGCGGTGTCGGCCACGAACAGCACCGTATTTTCACCACCCATCGAGCAGGTGCCCACGAACCCCGCGCCCTGCGGGACAGAAAGATCGGGACCCCAACCGCTAAAGCTGACCACCAAGCGCTGATCCCGCCCCTGCATACGCCAGATCCGCAGGTTCGCGTCCTCATGGATCATCACCACCTTACCGAAAGGCGTGTCAGGGATCTGAAACTGGGGGGCGCGGTCCAGCGACATTGTTACTCTGCCGCGACTTGTGCTGCTGCCTGATCCAGATAGCGCAGGATCGCCGTCGCGCTGTCGCGACCGTCACGGATCGCCCAGACGACAAGGCTCGCGCCGCGCACGATATCACCCACGGCATAGACCCCGTCGAGACTGGTCCGCCCCGTGCCAAAGTCGGCCTTGATGGTGCCCCAACGGGTCACGGCCAGTTCCGTCTTGCCCCAGAGTGTGGGCAGCGCCTCGGGTTCGAAACCCAGCGCCTTGATCACCAGATCGGCGGGTTCGACATAGTCGGCGCCATCGATCAGTTCGGGGCTGCGGCGGCCCGATGCGTCGGGCGTGCCCAGCCGCATACGCTCGACCCGCAGGCCCTCGACAGCTTCGCCCACCACGAAACCGGCGGGGGCGGTCAGCCAGACGAACTCGACGCCTTCCTCTTCGGCGTTTTGCACTTCGCGCTGCGAGCCCGGCATATTGGCGCGGTCGCGGCGGTAAAGGCATTTGACGCTTTGCGCGCCTTGGCGGATTGCGGTGCGAACACAGTCCATCGCCGTGTCGCCGCCACCGATCACCACCACGCGCTTGCCGCGTGCGTCCAACTCGCCCGAATCGAATTCAGGCACATCGTCGCCAAAGCTTTTGCGGTTCGAAGCGGTCAGATAGTCGATCGCGCGGACAACGCCGGCGGCATCGGCCCCTGCAAGGTCCAGATCGCGGGTTTTGTAAACGCCGGTGGCGATCAGCACAGCATCATGGCGGCCGCGGATCGCGTCGAAGGACAGGTCCTCGCCCACGTTGCAGTTCAGAACAAACTCGACACCCGACTGTTCCAGCTGGGCGATGCGGCGCATAACGACGTCTTTTTCCAGCTTGAAACCGGGGATGCCATAGGTCAGCAGACCGCCCGCGCGGTCATAACGGTCATAGACCGTGACCTGCACGCCCATACGGCGCAGTTCAGCAGCCGCCGCCAGACCACCAGGCCCTGCGCCGATGATGGCGACGCTTTCGCCGCGTTCGTGATGCGGGCGGATGGGCTGGACCCAGCCCTCGTCCCAAGCCGTGTCGGTGATGTATTTTTCGACCGAACCGATCGTGACCGTGCCGTGACCGGATTGTTCGATCACGCAGTTGCCTTCGCACAGGCGGTCCTGCGGGCAGATACGGCCGCAGATTTCAGGAAAAGTGTTGGTCGCCTGCGAGATTTCATAGGCCTCTTGCAGACGCCCTTCGGCGGTCAGGCGCAGCCAGTCGGGAATGTTGTTGTGCAGCGGGCAATGCGACTGGCAATAGGGCACGCCGCATTGGCTGCAGCGGCTGGCCTGTTCGGCGGCCTTGGTCGCGGCGAATTCGGCATAGATTTCGTCAAAGTCCTGCGTCCGGTCGCCCGCACCCCGCTTTTGCGGCATGTCGCGCCCGATCGTCACGAATTTCAACATCTTCTGGGTTGCCATCGACACGCCTCCGCAAGGTCACGGAAGAATGCTTAAACAAGCCATTCGCGCTATAAAAGTCAGAAAGACTGACCTATATACTGGTTTTTGCCGGATAGCGGCGCCTAGAAAGCGAATTTTGTAAGAAATTAGGTCAGATTAAGTTACCTATCGACCGTCAGCCCAACAAAAGCAGGGCCATGGCAATGCCGCCGACGATGATTCGCCACCAGCCAAACAGCGCGTAGCCCCGCTGGCTGACAAAGTTCAGCAGCCAACGCACCACCAGAACCGCCGTGACAAACGCCACGCCAAAGCCGATGGCGATCTCGTTCAGGGCGCTCAAGTCCAGATCGTGGCGGCTTTTGTAAAGATCAAAGGCAAAGGCGCCCGCCATGGTCGGCATCGACAGAAAGAACGAGAACTCGGCGGCGGCACGCTTGCTGGCGCCCAGCGCCAGCGCACCCACGATGGTTGCGCCCGACCGCGACACGCCGGGTATCATGGCCAGACACTGGATGACGCCAATGGCCAGCGCGCGGCTAGGCGGGATGTCCTCGGCGCGGTCGTAGCGCGGCGTAGGGGCAAAGCGATCGGTGAACAACAGCACGACGCCGCCAAGGATCAGCATCACCGCGATCAGCATGGGCGATTCAAAGAGAACCGTCTTGATGATGTCATGGGCCAAAACACCCACGACCACGGCAGGAGCAAAGGCAATCAGCACGGCCGCGATGAAACGGCGCGCGGCGGGATCGCGCGGGGCGGCAGACAGCGTGGCCCAGATCTTGCCCGCATAAACAGCCAACAGCGCCAGAACGGCCCCCAGTTGGATGACGACCTCAAAGGTTTTGCCCGCGCTTTCAAAGCCCAGAAAATGGGCGCCGAGCAACAGGTGGCCCGTGGATGACACGGGGATGAACTCGGTCAGCCCCTCGACAAGACCGAGGAGAGCGGCAAGCAGATAATGATGTTCCATTTGGATCAGGCCTTGCGAAGGTTCTTTGCCGATTCCTTGATCGCGGCATATTGGCCCGAGGGGCGGAACCGCCAGAGGTAATCCGGCAGAACGGCGGCCATGGAAACCGGAGTGATACGCATCTGACGCAGACCCTTGGCGCTGTCGGCGACCACATTGTCAACGGTCAGGCTGCGAACCTGATCGGGGGTGATCGGTGCCTTGATGATGCCCAGCGACAGCGCGTCAACCGTGGTGGCGATGGGGGCCACGAAACGCGCGATCCAGAAGGGCAGGTTCACGATCAGACGACGGCGGCGGATCACGCCCAGCATCAGCTGCATCAGTTCACGGAAGGTCATGACATCGGGGCCGCCCAGTTCGTAGACGCCGCCCGCGACGTCACCCCGCACGGCCTTGGCAGCGGCTTCGGCCAGATCCTCGACGCTCAGCGGCTGGAATCTAGTCTCGGCGCCCACCAGCGGCAGCACCGGCGAGATGGCCGCCAGCGCGCCAAAACGGTTAAAAAATGCGTCCTCGTTGCCGAACAGGATCGAGGGGCGCAGGATCACCGCACGCGGCATGGCGGCCAGAACCGCAGCTTCGCCCGCGGCCTTGGACTGCAGGTATTCCGAGGGACCGTTCTCGGCCGCGCCGATGGCCGATACATGGATCATCCGCGCCACGCCTTCTTCGGCGGCGAGCCGCGCGATGCGGGCAGCACCTTCGACCTGCACGGCCTGCATGTTGTTGCGGCCACGCGTGGCGAAGGTGCCGGTGCAATTGACCACCGCCTCGGCGCCTTGCATGGCAGAGCGGACGCTGGCGTCGTCACGGACGTTGCAGAACACCGGCTCAACCTGACCGACCGCGCCATAGGGTTTGACGAACATCGCCTCGTTGGGGTTGCGGGTGGCGACGCGGACGCGCCAGCCATCCTTGGCCATGCGGCGGGCGATATAGCGGCCGACAAAGCCAGAACCGCCGTAAATGGTCACGAGCTTGGACATGGTAAAACCCTTTTGCTGTTGGGCTTGGGTTTATCGCCGCCGCCCGAACGAGACAAGGCGCAAAAGGCCGCGCCTTGGGGGTGGCAAGGATCTGCGAAAATCACGCTCCGAATCCCGTTGACACTGTCAGCGCCCCCCCATAAAAGCCCGCCCACGACACCTGCCCAGGTGGCGGAATTGGTAGACGCGCTGGTTTCAGGTACCAGTGACTTAACGGTCGTGGAGGTTCGAGTCCTCTCCTGGGCACCAACTCCTTCGGGAGGGTCGAACGAGGGCGCCGCAAGGCGCCCTTTTTCGTGGCCTAGAGGTACCAGCCGAACTCTTGCGCTGAAATCGTCGCCATAAAGGCGTCAAACTCGGCCTGTTTCACCGCAGCATACATCTCGATGTAATCCTTGCCGAAATAGGCGGGCAAAATCGTCGCCGCGCGCCAGGCTGCAAGCGCATCCCACAGCGTCAGGGGCAGCGTTTCATCCACGGCCGCGCCCGCGTTGCCAAGGGCGGGTTCGGTGCCGCCCAGCCCTTGGGAAAGCCCATGATGCACCCCCGCCAGCACAGCGGCAGTCACCAGATAGGGGTTGGCCTCGGCACCCGAGATCCGATGTTCGAAACGTCGGGATGCGCCATCGGCCGCCACCGGCAAGCGGAAGGCGACCGAGCGGTTGTTGTCGGCCCAGTCACGCGTGACGGGGGTGAACACATCGGGTTCGAACCGCCGGTAGACATTGAGGTTCGGGGCAAAGATCGCCATCGCCTCGGGCATGGTGGCCTGCAATCCCGCAATGGCCTGACGCAGACGCGCATCGCCATCGGGGCGGGCGGGGTCGAAAATGTTGCCCTGCGCGTCCTTGAGGCTGAGATGCAAATGCAGCCCGCTGCCGGTTTGGCCGGGAAAGGGCTTCGACATGAATGTGGCGTCGAACCCAGCCGCCCGTGCAGCGCCGATCACCACGCGGCGCAGCAGTGCGGCATGATCGGCGGCGGCCAACGGGTCCGAGCCGTGGCTGAGGTTGATCTCGAACTGGCCAGCGCCATATTCGGAAATCATCGTGGTGACAGGGATGCCCTGCGCCTTGGCGGCGGATTGGATCGCATCCAGTACCGGTTGGTATTCATCGAGTTTGGCCAGCGACAGAACCTGCCCTTGGCCCTCGCGTCGCCCGTTGCGCGGCGAGGCCGCAGGCAATGGCGCGCCACTGGGGTCGCGCTGCGGATCAATCAGATAGAATTCCAGCTCCAGCGCCAGCACAGGTGTCAGCCCCAGCCCCGCGATCTGCGCCGCGATACCCGCCAGAATGCGGCGGGGCTCATACCAAAAGGCCTCGCCCGTCACGGCATCCGCCATTTCGCAAAGCACCTGCGCGCCTCTGCCACCCGACCACGGGATTGGCGCGAAAGTGCCTGCCAGCGGTCGCGCAAGACCGTCGGGGTCGCCATCGGAAAATCCATAGCCCAAGGGGTCGGCGGTATTGCCCATCACATCGACCAGTTGCATCGCGGCACAGACAGGCGTGCCGCGCGCCAGCATCTTACCCACCTGCCCCGCAGGCATCCGTTTGCCGATAGCATTGCCGCAGAGGTCGATGACCACGGCGTCCAGATATTCGATGTCGGAATGGGTGGTGACAAAGGCCTCCCATTCGGCGGCGGTGGCATAGTGGCGCATGGTGGTCATTCCAATCAGGGTCGCGACCCGAGATTGGCACGGGCCTAACGTCAGCCTAGGCAAGCGCTAACGCAGGGTCCAACTGAAATCGCTCAGAGCGAAAGCTTGACCGCGACCAAGACAAAATACGCGCGGCCGCCGCGGGAAATGGGAAATTCGCCCAAAAATTCGGCCGCTGGATCGACCGCTGCCGCATGCGCCATCATCTTGGCCGCGCCCTGCTCGGCCATTTGTGGATCGAAAATCCCAAGAAATACGCCTGACCCCGTGGCAGATGCCCCGCTCATGAAGGCAAAATGATGGGGTGCGTCGCTGGCGACCTTTACCGCGACCGAAGGCCCCAAAGCCGCAGACAGGTGACCACCCTGAATCCAGTTTTCGACAAGAACAAATTCGGCGCCGTCGAGAACGCCCGAGCTTGCTACGGTCGATCTGATCGCCGCGAGATCCGCGTTGGGCGCGGTCCTGTCCCAAGCGGGTGCGGCAGCCATACCCGAGGTTAGAAAACCGCTCGACATCTGAAGGGCGACCACCAGCAATAGAACGTGTATCAGCCCTGTCGTTGTTATCAGCGCGACACGTGTCGCGCGCGTGGTGCCGGGGCGCGCCAGCCAGACGCCGACCAGCGGAACCAAAAGTATCCAGCCGGGCATGGACCAATGGGCAAGCGTCCCGCTGCTAAACCAGTAAATCGCGTTAAACGCCAAAATCGGACCAAGGGCGATCAGGATCATAAGCCTGCGTTCCGGTGCCATCCAATTGGCCTTGTCGGCCATCGCGCGGATCGCCAGCGCCAAGGCGACGGGCCCCAGATAGATGGCTTGGCCCACCAGCATGAGGGTGCCGTTCATGGCGGAAAAGCCGCCGCCTGCACGCCCGCTGTGAAACCGAAACGACGCCCAATCGTGGTCTAGATTCCAGACAATCACTGGCAGAATGCCGACAAGCGACACAGCCAAGGCAAGGTAGAACCCCGGCTTGCCTAGCCAGCGCCGGCCTTCCTTGGTCACGGCCATCCACACCAGAAGAGACATAGGTAAAACACCCGCCTGATATTTCGAGGCGAGTGCCAACGCCAAGGCCGCACCCCCCCAGAACCAGACCCACAAACGGTCATCGCCCTGCGCCAGCCTGATCAGTGCATAGACCGCACCCAGCGTGCCCAGATACAGCGGACCGTCCGGCAGGATCAGCACGCCGGCATAGGTCAATGCAGGTGTGACGGCCCCAAGAACCATGGTCCAAACAGCGACCTTGGGGCCGCCAAGGCGAGCCCCGATAAGATAGAGAATCCAGAGCGATAATGTGCCGCAGACGATTTCGGGCAGTCGAAGAACCAAGGCGGCATCGCTGCCGGTGAGCAATTCGGCGAGGGCAGGCAACCAGAATCCGACGGGGGGATGATCAAAGAAACTGAGCGAGAAACTGCGCCCTACGGCTAGCGCATAGGCCTCATCCGTGACGATGGGCAGGGTCGCCGCAAAGACCAGCCGATAGGCGGTGGACAGCACGATGATCCACCAAAATGCTCGGGGCAGAGGTGTTTGCGCTGCGTTTAACGAACTTTCCATGTCACCAATGCACTCGCGCCAAAGTTCCACATCGCGCCCATCAGCGCGCCGCCAAATGAGGCAAGCGACCAGATCGGAAGAACCGCAAACAGCAGGTTCGCCACCGCGACGTTCGCCACCGAACCGACCGCGCACACGACATAGTAGCTCAGCAGCCCCTTGAAGAACTCTGCCCCTCTCAGCGCGCGGTCGCGGTAGGTCAACAGGTTGTTCAGCACGAAGTTGGTGTTGATCGCAACGAAGACGCCGATTGATTGGGCAACGGTAAAGCTATCACCAAAGAGCCCGAGCATGGCCCAGACCACGGCAAGTTGAACCATGACCCCGGAAATGCCGACAAGCATGTAAAGGATGAACCGGATCGACAGGCGACCGCCGGTAAGGCGGGCAATGATCAGGCCGAGAAACTCCATCGTCACGGCCGCATCCATTTTGCTTTCACCATGTTGGCGCGAGCGGAATTCATAGCCCACCTCGGCAACTTTCCAACGCCCGCGGGCGGCGGCGAGCATATCGGCCAGTATCTTGAATCCCTGCTTCTGAAGGCGGGGCGCGACTTCGTTAAAACGTGCGCGGCGCAGCATGAAAAAGCCGCTCATCGGATCGGTGGTCGTGATGCGCAACAGTTTGCGGGCCAGACCATTGGCCAGATCGCTGCCTGCCTTGCGGACGGCGGACAGCCCTTGATGGGCCGACCCCCCTGCAACGTGCCGGCTGCCAACCACGACATCCATCGAGGGGTCGCGCGCAAGGATACCGAACATCTCGGCCAGACGTGTTTCGTCATGTTGCAGATCGCCATCCATTACCGCCACGATCTGGCTGGTTGATGACGAAATACCCTCGATGCAGGCCCCCGATAGGCCACGTCTGCCGACCCGATGCAAAAGTCGCACACGCCCGTTTTCGCGCGCAACCCGCCGCACCTCGCGGGCAGTGCCGTCGGGGCTGTCATCGTCGACAAACAGAACTTCCCAGTCGATGCCGTCCAGCGCCGTTTCAAGCAGATCCACCAAGGGCGCGATGTTGTCTTTTTCGTTGTAGCAGGGGACTACGACGGTAAGTTCGGTCTTTGGGGCGTCGAGATGCATGATCCTGCCTTTAGGTTTGGCCTGCCCTAACGCAACTGGTCCCCGCTCTGCAATCGCAGACCGCGCACGGTGGCGGCATCGCTGACGTCATGATAGTGCTGAACCCGATAACCGCATAGTGAGGCCAGCATGAAGATCTGCACATGGAACATCAACTCGGTGCGCCTGCGCGAGCCGTTGGTCATGCGGCTATTGGATGAAGAAGCGCCCGATGTCCTGTGCTTGCAGGAATGCAAGAGCCCCGTGGACAAGATCCCGCAAGAGGGCTTTGCCGCGCGTGGCTATACCCACATGATCGCGCGTGGCCAAAAGGGCTATAACGGTGTGGCCATCTGGTCCAAGACACCGATCCGCGAGGTCGCCGGCCACGACTTTGCCAACCTCGGCCATGCCCGCCATATTGCGGGCGAGTTGGAAAACGGGCTGGTGGTTCACAATTTCTACGTGCCCGCGGGCGGCGACATTCCCGACCGCGCGCAGAATGACAAATTCGGCCAAAAGCTGGACTACCTCACAGAGATGCGTGACCATTTTCGCCGCGATAAACCGCGCCGCGCGATCATGGTGGGCGATCTGAACATTGCGCCGCGCGAAGACGATGTCTGGAGCCACAAGAACCTGCTGAAAATCGTCAGCCACACCCCGATCGAGGTCGAACATCTGGGCGCTGCCCAAGAGGCTGGTGATTGGGTGGATGTGACGCGTCAGGACATCCCCGAGGGGCTGCTTTATAGCTGGTGGTCCTATCGCGCCGCCGATTGGGACGCGGCTGACAAGGGCCGCAGGCTCGACCACATCTGGGCAACCTCGGATATCGCCAACGCAGGCCACGGCAGCTATGTGCTGCGTGCCGCGCGTGGCTGGGAACAGCCCTCGGACCATGCGCCGGTTTTCGCGAGTTTCGACCTTTAGGCCGCGCCTGCCGCGCTGGCGGCCAAGGGGTCGTCAAGAAACGCATAGGACTGGGTGTTGATATCCCCGCTCCAGCGCCAGAGCGCCACAAACCCCGATGGCCCCGCGCGGAACGCGTGCGGCATCAGGCTGGGATGGTGGATCACGTCGCCCGCGCTGCGGTCACGCACATCGTCACCTGCCGTCCAAAGCGCAGAACCGGCCAAGATTACATAGGTTTCGTCAGCGTCGTGGTTGTGCAGTGGATAGTAGGTATCGGGCTGCTGCCATAACAGACCCAGCCGGTAAAACGGCGAGGGGATAGGCCCTTCGGGTCCCATCAGCGTCGATATGGTGACAATCGACCGCGCCGTGTCCAGCATCTGGCCGTCCACAGGGTTGCCGCCCCACGGCACCAGATCCAGCGCGGCAAGGATCGCCCGTGCGGCGGGGTGGTCTGATCCTGACAGACAGGCTGCAATTTCGGCCAACGGGGGTCGGGTAGCCTCATGGTCGGGCGCGCCGGACTGGGGCGAGGTTATCAGGGCCTCGGCCGTCGCGGTGGCCTCGGCGCGCCCCTCGGCCGCATAGATCGCGGCGAGGGCTTGCAGCATGTCGAAATAGCGGTCGGGCATCTGCGCACTCTGACTGGTTTTGCGCAGATTTGGGCTTGCCCGTGGTTCCTGACTGCATCGAATACGACGATTATCCGTCTGTTTTGGCTATGGCAGGCCATTCTTGGGAAAATGCCGCCACAGCAACGTCAGCATGAGCGTGGGAAACAGCAGATCACCGATCAACGGCGGTCCGATATTGAGATAGGAGAAGTTGTCGCCCAAAAGCGCGTCGTGGATATGCACGCCCGCCGCGCCATAAAGAAAGACCGACTTGGTAATGACCAGCGCGGTGATCAGATGTCC
>JAHEBS010000040.1 GCA_024642145.1 Marivivens sp. | reverse complement strand
CAACAAAGCAACAGCCCTTGGCGACAGACCGGGGTTCTTGGCTTCAACCGTTTGCCATTCGGCAAGCGCGTTGTCGCTAAAACCCAAGGCCCGCAAGAACCCGGTGCCCGGTCCAAGGCGCGTTTCCAGATCGTCTTTCATGCTCCAGACATGAATGGGTCCGACCTTCTTTTCTATTTCTGCGACCAGTTCGGCAAACCGGAAATTGGCGAATGCAGGCAAATTGCCAAAAGCGACCTCAGACAGCTTTATGCCACGGGTGCGCAGAAGATGACGGTAAAGCGACGAGAGCCAGCCCTGTTCATCTCGAACGCAGGCGTGGAATCGGACGACGTGGCTACCTGCCCCGTTCTTGATCCATGCAAGGATCTCCGGCGCCGACTGGTAGACCCCGCCCCGACGCTTGGGCGCAGGGATCGGGCCACAGAGCGCTTCGGTGGACAAAACCATGCGCTCCGCGCCTTCGACGCTTGCGATCAGCTTGCCTATTTCCCGCGCGATCGACTGGCCGCTGGCTTCGTCAGGCCGTTTTTCAAAGGCCAGACAGGCCGCCCTGAGTGGCATGATCGCCGTGTCTGTGTCGTTGAACAACGGCGCACCGAGACGACTGCGATTTGCCGCCAACAACGCCTGTAGCGAGGTCGTGCCTGTCTTGTGAAACCCTATGTGCAAATCACAAATCATGGCGCGCCCACAAAGGCTGACACCACCGATCGGGCGGTGCGGCCAACAAGTGAGAGGGCGCAAAGGGTTTGCATCAGTACACCCGCGCCTTGGGCGCGATCTTTTTCAGGCTGATGCCGCCCTCTGCCTCGGTCGAAAGCGGGTCGAGGTGAACGGCGCGGTAATCGAGTTTGACCTTGGCGCCATCAACATAGGCAAGGCTGTGCTTGCGCCAGTTCTTGTCGTCGCGGTCGGGATAGTCCTCGTGGGCATGGGCCCCGCGGCTTTCCTTGCGCGCCTCGGCGGCGGTGATGGTCGCCAAGGCGTTGGGCATCAGGTTCGTGAGTTCCAGCGTTTCCATAAGGTCGCTGTTCCAGATCAGGCTGCGGTCAGTGACCTTGATGTCTTCCATCTTGGCCGCGACCTTGCCCATCTTGACCACGCCATCGGCCAGCGTCTTGTCGGTGCGGAACACCGCGGCGTCGGCCTGCATGGTCTTTTGCATTTCCAACCGCAGCTCGGCGGTCGAGACATTGCCTTTGGCATGGCGCAGCCCGTCGAAACGGTCAAACACCTTGTCTATGGCGGCCTGCGACGGGGTTGGCACGGCGGCGGCACGGTCAACGACCTGACCCGCACGGATGGCGGCGGCGCGACCGAAAACCACGAGGTCGATCAGGCTGTTCGAACCCAGACGGTTCGCGCCATGGACGCTGGCGCAGCCAGCCTCGCCCACGGCCATCAGGCCCGGGGCGACGCGGTCGGGGTCACCCTTGGTCGGGTTCAGGACCTCGCCCCAGTAGTTGGTGGGAATGCCGCCCATGTTGTAATGCACGGTCGGCAGCACCGGAATCGGTTCCTTGGTCAGATCGACGCCTGCGAAAATGCGCGCCGATTCCGAGATGCCCGGCAGACGTTCATGCAGGGTTTCCGGCGGCAGGTGGTTGAGGTGCAGGTGAATGTGATCCTTGTTCGGACCAACGCCGCGGCCTTCGCGGATTTCGATGGTCATGCAGCGCGATACCACGTCGCGGCTGGCAAGGTCCTTATAGGTGGGCGCATAGCGTTCCATGAAACGCTCGCCTTCCGAATTGGTCAGATAGCCACCCTCGCCGCGCGCGCCTTCGGTGATCAGGCAGCCCGAACCATAGATGCCGGTAGGGTGGAACTGGACGAACTCCATATCCTGCAGGGGCAGACCTGCGCGTGCCACCATGCCGCCACCATCGCCGGTGCAGGTATGGGCCGAAGTGGCTGAAAAATACGCACGGCCATAACCGCCCGTGGCCAGCACCACCATCTTGGCGCGGAAGATATGCATGGTGCCGTCGTCCAGCTTCCATGCCACGACGCCCTGACAAACGCCGTCATCCGACATCAGCAGGTCTAGCGCGAAATATTCGATGTAGAACTCGGCCTGCTCTTTGAGCGACTGACCGTAGAGCGTGTGCAGGATCGCATGCCCCGTGCGGTCGGCCGCGGCGCAGGTGCGCTGGACGGGCGGGCCCTCGCCGAACTCGGTCGTGTGGCCGCCAAAGGGGCGCTGATAGATCTTGCCCTCTTCGGTGCGGCTGAAGGGCACGCCGTAATGTTCCAACTCGTAGACCGCCTTGGGTGCCTCGCGCGCGAGGTATTCCATGGCATCGGTATCACCCAGCCAGTCCGAGCCTTTGACAGTATCATACATGTGCCACTGCCAGTGGTCGGGGCCCATGTTGCCAAGCGACGCCGCAATGCCCCCCTGCGCGGCCACCGTATGGCTGCGGGTCGGGAAAACCTTGGTGATGCAGGCGGTGCGCAAACCCTGTTCGGCCATGCCCAATGTGGCGCGCAGACCCGCGCCACCAGCGCCGACCACGACCACGTCGTACTCATGCGTTTCGTATTCGTAAGCTGCCATGGGTCAGGTCCTCAGAGCGCGATCTTGGCCAGCGCGAACAACCCCGTGGCGATCGCGATATAGGCAATGGAAGTGACAAAGATCAAAAGCGCCTTGCGCAGCGTGCCGCGCCAGTAATCCTCGATCATGATGGCCGAACCGGCCGCGAAATGGCGCATCCCGACGAAAAGCGCGAGGCCCGTCAGAATGGCGACAAAGGGGTTGGCGAAAGTGTCGATGACCGACTGGCGGTCACCGCCCAGCGCGTGGCCGAAGACATAGACAAGGATCGGGACCAGCACCGCAAGGCCGACCGCAGAAACCTGCATCTGCCAGTGATGTTCGGTGCCGGTGCCGGATGCGCCGCGATGTTCGGCGCGCTTGCGGTCAGTGATGATGCGCATGGCTCTGGCTCCTCAGATCACGATGATGGTCAGGATGGTCATGACGACGGAGCCGACGATGACAGCGATACCCAGTTTTTCCGCGACCTCGATGCGCAGGCCGCGGCCCGCGTCGAAATAGAGGTGCCTCAGCCCCGCGAGGTAGTGATACCAGACCGCCCAGAGAGAGCCGGTAAACACCAGATCACCGAACCAAGAAGTGGCAACGGCGTTGGCGGTCGCAAAGGCAGCGTCGGAAACGGCGGCGGCCGTCAGCCACCAGAGCGCCAGCACCACGCCCGCCATCAGCGCATGGCCGGTGATACGGGTCAGGATCGAGGTGAGCATCGGCACATGCCAGCGGAAAATCTGGATATGCGGCGAAAGCGGCCGTTCTCGGCGGTTGGTCGCGGGCATGGTAGCTCCCTTGCATTCAGTCTCGACAAGACGGGCCCGCAGGACTCGGCCTTGTCGCAGTTAGCCCGTAATAGACGCATTCAGACCCCGATGTCACGGGGCGCGCGGCAATAGCGCGCAGGTTTTGCACCCTTCTTGCGCTAACATTTCCAATTCGTGATCACAATTTTTCCGCCTGTGATCACAGCTGTGGTCACATTGGCAGCAAGACCCAGAGATCAAGATCCAGAAGCACGTCGGGCAGGTATTTGCCATCCTCGCCCTTGAGCGCCCCTGCCGCACCCTTGGTCGCCACCAGCCGCAGCCGCAAAGCGCCCACACCCGGCGCGGGGGTTTCGGCCTTGTCCAGAACCTCGGTCCATGCGCGGATCGTGTCGCCCGCGAAACAGGGGTTTGCGTGCGCGCCGCCGTTAATCGCGGCGATCAGTTGCGCGTTGGCGAGCCCGTTGAACGACAGCGACCGCGCCATCGAGATCACATGCCCGCCGTAGATCAACCGCCGTCCGTCCTCGCGGAAGGTCGCGTCGAAATGCACCTTGGCCGTGTTCTGCCACAGGCGCGTGGCCAGCATATGCTCGGCTTCTTCGATGGTCACGCCATCCACATGGTCGATGATCTCACCCACCGCATAGTCGCCCCAGCGATGCCGCTCGCCCGCCAGCGCAAAGTCATAGGTGCTGAAATCCAGCCCTTGGGGCACCACCAGATCGCCCGCCAAAACGGCCTTGGCCAGATCGGGCACCGTGGTCGGCGCGCCGGTATCACGGCTGCGTTTGCGCACCATGACCCAACGCACATAGCTCAGCACCGCCTCGCCCCGCTGGTTGCGGCCCGTGGTGCGGACCCAAACCACACCCGAAGCGCCGTTCGAATTTTCCTTGAGGCCGATCACCTCGCTTTGCGACGTCAGCGTGTCGCCCGCATAGACCGGCCGCAGAAAGCGCCCTTCGGCGTAGCCAAGGTTGGCCACGGCGTTCAGCGAGATATCCGGCACGGTTTTGCCGAACACGGTGTGAAAGGTCATCAGGTCATCGACAGGCGCCTGCGGCAGCCCGCAGGCACGGGCAAATTCGTCGGACGAGGCCAAGGCATGCCGTGCGGGATAAAGCGCGTGGTAAAGCGCGCGCTCGCCACCCGATATCGTGCGGGGAACGGCGTGCTGGATGACCTCTCCGAGGGCATAATCCTCGAAAAAGCGGCCGGGATTGGTCTTGGTCATAGTGTTTCCAGTAGGGGCGTCTAATAGAAGGGCCAGTAGCCCGCCATGCTGTGCAAAGCGCCGATGCCCAGATAGGCGGCGATTGAAACGGCAGCGATGATGATCTCGAAATTGCGGCCCTTGGCAGGGGGTGCGGTCCATGCGGGTTGAGCCCGATTGATCATGATGGGCGAGGCGATGGCCCAGACCAGCAACCCGCCGAACAGCACGATCGAGGCCAGATCACCGTTCACCAGCAGATGCGCACCGGCCCATGCACGGGCCGAGGCCAGCATCGGGTGACGGATGCGGCGCGCAATGGCGGCCTTGGCCGCGCCAGCCACCAAGAGATAGACCGCAGCCAGCATGATGAGGTTGTTGACGCCCACCAGCCAGTGCGGCGGCGACCAGATCATGGTCACAGGCACCGCACGATATCCAACAACCATCAATGCAATGCCACCCAAGGACATGAGGCTGACAAGCGCTTTGCCCCCCGCCTCGCCAAGTGCGGCGCGCGCGGTCGGCGCGATGCGTTTCAACAAGTGACTGACGATCCAGAGGGCGAGACCCAGTAAAAGGTTGATCATGACGGCTCCATGGCTGCGATGGCTTCGGCTATGGCAAGCGTCGCGCGGGCGGTGACAATATGCAAGTTTTCCACGATCCGCCCGTCCACCACGGCGACCCCCTGTCCGGCGGCGACGGCGGCCTCGTAGGCGGCGATCTGGCGGCGGGCAAGGTCGATCTCGACCTCGGTGGGCGCAAAGGCCGCGTTGGTAATCGCAATCTGGGCGGGGTGGATCAACGACTTGCCGTCAAAACCCATATCCCGGCCCTGTTCGCATTCTTCGGCAAGACCTTGGTCATCCTTGAACGCATTATAGACCCCGTCGATGGCAATCTTGCCATGGGCGCGCGCCGCCATCAGGCAGGCCTGCAATGCATAAAGCAGCGGTTCACGGCGCGGCGCCTTGCGGCATCCCAGATCCTTGGCCAGATCGTTGGTGCCCAGAACAAACCCCTCGAGCCGTGGATGTGCGGCAATGGCGGGGGCATTGATGACGCCCACGGGCGATTCCATCATGGCCCAAAGTGGCTTATCCGCCACGATCGCCGCCAGCGCGTCCAGATCGGCAGGACTGCCGACCTTGGGCAACAGCACCGCATCGCAGTCCATCAGCGCGACCGCGGCGGCATCGTCGCGACCCCATTCGGTATCAAGCCCGTTGATCCGCACGATCCGGTAGCGGCCGCCATAGCCACCCTCGGCAAGGGCTGTGGCAAGCGTGGCCCGCGCGGCCAGTTTTTCATCGGGGCTGACCGCGTCCTCAAGATCGAACAAAATCGCATCGACCGCCAGATCACGCGCCTTTTCCAGAGCGCGCGGTTTCGAGCCGGGGATATAAAGCGCCGAACGGAACGGGCGGATGGTCATTGATTCTTCCTCGCAATATTCTTGCGGGAAACTAGGCCCGATTGGATCGGATATTACAACCCAATCTTTGCCGCAGCGCAGTAGCCGCAGCGCGGCATGGCTCAGACCGCCGTCATGCCTACCCAACCATCGCGCATCAGTTTGAGCGAGAGCAGCAACAACGCCCATGTGACAATCTGGAAGAACAGTTTTTCCGGCAAGATCCGCACCAGACGCACGCCCAGAAAGACCGATAGCGCGGCGGGCACCATCAACATGGCGGCGATCCGCAAAGAATGCAGGTTGATCTGGCCAAGGGCCCAATAGGGGATCAGCTTGATCGCGTTCACATAGGCGAAGGCGATCGTGCTGGTGCCGGCAAAGGCCATTTTCGACAGTTTCAGCGGCAACACATAGACCTGAAAGGGTGGCGCGCCCGAATGGCTGACAAAGCTGGTAAAGCCCGTGATCGTGCCCCAGAAAACACCGCGCGGCACATCGGCCTCGCGCGCGGCGACCTCTCGTCCGCGCCGCAAAATCAGGTTCAGGGCAAAAACCGCACCGATGAGGCCGACCAACCCCGTGACCAGCGGTTCAGGGACCGTGCGCGCCGTTGCCCAACCCAAAAGCACACCCAAGGTCATGCCCGCAGCGGTGATCACGATCACGCGCATGTTGAAATCGTGACGATAGGCATAAAGCCCGAACATGTCCGAAACGACATAGACAGGCAGCAACATGCCGGCGGCGACCACGGGGTTCATCACCAGCGATAAAAGCGGCACGGCCAGCATCCCGACGACGGGCAGTCCGCCCTTGGCCATACCGACGAATACCGCCGCCAACACTGCGAGCGACCAAAAGAGCCCACCGTCCATGACATCCCCCCGAGTCGCGCCCAACATCTGTGGCTCACGACGAGTGTTAGCGCAAACAGCGGCGATTGCCAGCCCTGCGACAACGCTGCATTGCAGCGGACTTGCCACGACGCGGCCAAAGTTCTACGCAATGCGCGACCTTTCACAACCTTGCAGGAGCCTCGCATGGCCAGACCCAAGATTGCCCTCATCGGCGCCGGACAGATCGGTGGCACGCTCGCCCACCTCGCCGCGATCAAGGAACTCGGCGACGTCATCCTTTTCGATATCGCCGAAGGCACGCCGCAGGGCAAATCGCTCGATATCGCGCAGTCGGGCCCCATCGAGGGTTTTGACGCCAGCCTCAAGGGCGCCAACAGCTATGCCGACATCGAAGGCGCCGACGTTTGCATCGTCACCGCCGGTGTGCCGCGCAAGCCCGGTATGAGCCGCGATGACCTTTTGGGCATCAACCTCAAGGTGATGAAGTCGGTGGGCGAAGGCATCAAGGCCCATGCACCCAACGCCTTTGTCATCTGCATCACCAACCCGCTTGATGCGATGGTCTGGGCGCTGCGCGAGTTCTCGGGCCTGCCCCACCACAAGGTCGTCGGCATGGCCGGCGTTCTGGATGCGGGCCGTTTCCGCCACTTCCTGAGCCTCGAGTTCAATGTCTCGATGAAGGACGTCACCGCTTTCGTTCTGGGCGGCCACGGCGACACCATGGTGCCGCTGGCCCGCTATTCGACCATCGCCGGCATTCCGCTGCCGGATCTGGTCAAGATGGGCTGGACCACGCAAGAGCGCCTTGATTCGATCATTCAGCGCACCCGCGACGGCGGTGCCGAAATCGTCGGTCTGCTCAAGACCGGTTCGGCCTTCTATGCCCCCGCCGCTTCGGCCATCGAGATGGCCGAGGCCTATCTCAAGGACCAAAAGCGTCTGCTGCCCTGCGCGGCCTACGTGGACGGCGCCTTTGGCCTGAACGGCATGTATGTGGGCGTTCCGGTCATCCTTGGCGCAGGTGGCGTCGAGCGGATCGTCGACATCAAGCTGGCCGCTGACGAACAGACCATGTTCGACAAGTCGGTCGACGCGGTGAAGGGCCTCGTCGCCGCCTGCAAGGTCATCGACCCCTCGCTGGCCTGAGGCCAAAGCCCGAAAACATCAAAGGGCGCCCCAGCACGTGGGCGCCCTTTTTCTTTGCGCCGCTTGACATGATAACCTTTGCAAAGGCTTCTTGCGGCAGCCACAGGAGACCCCCATGACCGCCAAATTCGACGCCGAGCTGGAAACCCGTCTTTGCCGCTATGCCGCTATCGACAGTCAGGCCAATGGCGACAGCGCCTCATCGCCCTCGTCCGATATCCAGTTCGCGATGCTGAACCTGCTGGTGTCCGAACTGAACGAGATTGGCGCCTCGGACGTGCGCCTGACGGACTACGGCACTGTCATTGCCACGATCCCCGGCAATACCAAGGGGCCGACGATCGGTTTCATGGCCCATGTGGACACCACCGAACAGTTCAACGCGACGGGCGTAAAGCCGCGCGTGATCAAGGGTTATAACGGCGGGACCATCACCTACCCAGACAACCCCAATCTTTCGATGTCACCCGCCGAGTTTCCCTATCTGGCGGAAAAGGTCGGCAATGACCTGATCACGGCGTCCGGCACCACGCTTTTGGGTGCCGACGACAAGGCCGGGGTGGCCATTGTCATGACTGCCGCGCGACATCTGCTGCAAAACCCCGATATCCCTCATGGCGATATCCGCATTGTCTTTACCCCCGACGAAGAAATCGGCCGTGGCGTCAATAAACGCCTGCCTGCGGATATGGCGGTGGACTGGGCCTATACGTTTGACGGCGGCGCGCAGGGCGAGATCGAATACGAAACTTTTTCCGCCGATGGCGCCAAGGTTACGATCACCGGCGTTTCGATCCATCCTGGCACCGCCAAGGACAAGCTGGTCAACGCCATCCATCTGGCCGCCAAGATCATCCAGACCCTGCCCCATGTGACCCTGACGCCCGAGACCACTTCGGACCGCGAAGGCTTTATCCATGCCACCGACATGTCCGGCGGTTCATCGGAAATGGTGCTGCGCTTTATCTTGCGCGACTTCGAACTCGACGGGCTTGCCGCCAAAGGCGCGTTGCTCCGGCAGGTCTGCGCCACAGTCGCCGCAACCGAACCGCGCGCCGAGATCACATGCGAAATCAAGCCGCAGTATCGCAACATGCGCTACTGGCTGGAAAAGGACATGACGCCAGTCGAACTGGCCCGTGCCGCTGCTGCCGATCTGGGGATCGAGTCTCTTTCAGTGCCGATCCGCGGCGGCACCGACGGTTCGCGCCTGACCGAGATGGGCGTGCCCTGCCCGAACCTTTTTACCGGCATGCAGAATATCCACGGTCCGCTGGAATGGGTTTCGGTTCAGGACATGGCCCGCGCCACCGATCTGATGCTGGCCATCGCGCAGCGCGCCACCAAGGGCTGAAATGTCCCGTCCCGTCTCGCCCTATCTTGCGCCCGGGTTTTATGACGAGGCGCTGGCCAAGGGACGCCACCGCGACATCGTGGGCGGCCGCTGGGATGAAACAGGTCGTATCCAGATGCGGATGCTGGCTGATATGGGCGTCACGCCCGCCGACCGGTTTCTGGACATCGGGGCTGGATCACTGCGACTTGGCTGCCGTCTGGTGCCATGGCTCGAGCGTGGCAACTATTGGGCCACTGACGCCTCGCGCGCGCTGATGCTGCGTGGCTATGAGGCGGAATTGGATGACAAGACCCGCCTCGATCCTGCCCGCCTGATCGAAGATGCGGCATTCGCCTTTCCCGGCGTGCCCGCGGACATCGACGTGGCGCTGGCCTTTGCGGTCTTTACGCATTTGCCGCTGGGCGCGTTGGAAACCGCGCTTGCGTCCGTCAAGCGGTCCTTTCCGCGCCTGCGGATGTTCCTGTTCACGGTCTTTATCGCCCCCGACGACCAAGCCGCCGACAGCTTTCGCCAAAAAGACGGCGTCGTGACCCATCCTGACCGCACACCCTTTCATTTCCGGCAGGCGCAGGTCGAGGCCCTGAGTAACGGGGCTGGTTTTGACCTGCAGCTTTTGGCCGACAGGCTGCCCCGCGGGCAGGTGCTTTTTCGCGCGGCGACTGTTAGCGCATAACGGCGCGACATGCACGAATCTGCATAAAACCAGCTACTCGAGTCCCGTCGCTCACTTTGTGATCACACTTTTGAAAACTGTGATCACAAATGTCGGTTTTTCGTGGCAGAGACCGAAAAATCCGTTCTTAGGGGGTGCGGAATAACGCTATAGGCGATCAAGGCATCTCAAAGAGGGACGGCATGAACATCCACGAATATCAGGCCAAGGCGCTGTTGCGTTCTTACGGCGCTCCGGTTTCGGACGGGCGCCCTGTCATGAAGGCGGAAGAGGCCAAGACAGCGGCAGGCGAGCTGGACGGACCCCTCTGGGTCGTCAAGGCCCAGATCCACGCGGGCGGCCGCGGTAAAGGCAAGTTCAAAGAGGCCGACGCTGGCGAAAAGGGCGGCGTGCGCCTGACCCGTTCGGTCCAAGAGGCGGCTGAAGAAGCCAAGAAGATGCTGGGCCGCACCCTTGTGACACACCAGACCGGCGCGCCGGGCAAGCAGGTCAACCGCGTCTACATCGAAGAAGGCTCGGATATCGCGCGCGAACTGTATCTGGCGCTGCTTGTTGACCGCAGCACCAGCCGCATCTCGTTTGTCTGCTCGACCGAAGGCGGCATGGACATCGAGGAAGTCGCCGCCAAGACGCCGGAAAAAATCCTGTCCTTCTCTGTCGATCCCGCGACCGGATATCAGGCCTTTCACGGTCGCCGTATCGCTTTCGCGCTGGGGCTCGAGGGCGGTCAGATCAAGCAATGCGTCACGCTGATGGGCACCCTGTTCAAGCTCTTTGTCGAAAAAGACATGGAGATGCTGGAAATCAACCCGCTGGTCGTGACACCCGATGGCAACCTCAAGTGCCTCGACGCCAAGATGGGCTTTGACGGCAACGCCATCTACCGCCACCCCGATATCGCCGCCCTGCGCGACGAGACGGAAGAAGACCCCAAGGAACTCGCCGCGTCCAAGTTCGATCTGAATTACATCGCGCTCGATGGCGAGATCGGCTGCATGGTCAATGGTGCTGGTCTGGCGATGGCCACCATGGACATCATCAAGCTCTACGGGGCCGAACCCGCCAACTTTCTCGACGTCGGCGGCGGCGCCACCAAGGAAAAGGTCACCGAGGCCTTCAAGATCATCACCTCTGACCCCAACGTCAAAGGCATCTTGGTCAATATCTTCGGCGGCATCATGCGCTGCGACATCATCGCCGAGGGCATCATCGCCGCGGTCAAGGAAGTGGGTCTCAAAGTGCCGTTGGTCGTCCGACTGGAAGGAACCAACGTCGAAAAAGGCAAAGAGATCATCGCGACCTCGGGCCTCAACGTGATCGCAGGCGACAACCTCGCCGATGCGGCACAGAAGATCGTCAAAGCGGTGAAGGGCTGAGATCATGGCAATCCTCGTCAACGAAAACACCCGCGTCATCTGTCAGGGCTTCACCGGCTCGCAGGGCACCTTCCACAGTGAACAGGCCATCGCCTATGGCACCAAGATGGTCGGCGGCGTGACACCGGGCAAAGGCGGCACCGACCACCTCGGCCTGCCTGTGTTCAACTCGGTCCATGAGGCCAAGGCCAAGACCGATGCCAATGCCACCGCGATCTACGTGCCGCCGCCCTTTGCGGCGGATTCGATCCTCGAGGCAATCGACGCCGAGATGGAACTGATCGTCTGCATCACCGAAGGCATTCCGGTGCTGGACATGATGCGGGTCAAACGCGCGCTGATGGATTCCGACTCGCGCCTCATCGGCCCCAACTGCCCCGGCGTGATTACGCCCAACGCCTGCAAGATCGGCATCATGCCCGGCCACATCCACCGCCGCGGCAGCGTCGGCGTGGTCTCGCGCTCGGGCACACTAACCTATGAGGCTGTCAAGCAGACGTCGGACCTCGGTCTCGGCCAGTCCACTGCGGTTGGCATCGGCGGCGACCCGATCAAGGGCACCGAACATATCGACGTGTTGAACATGTTCCTCGACGACCCCGAGACGCATTCGATCATCATGATCGGTGAAATCGGTGGTTCGGCCGAAGAAGAAGCCGCAGCCTTCCTTGCCGCCGAACGCAAAAAAGGCCGCTGGAAGCCCACCGCCGGTTTCATCGCCGGCCGCACCGCCCCCAAGGGCCGCCGCATGGGCCATGCCGGCGCCATTGTTGCGGGTGGCAAAGGTGATGCGGAAAGCAAGATCGAGGCGATGAAAGCTGCCGGAATCGTGGTTGCCGAAAGCCCCGCCCATCTGGGCGAGGCTGTCATGAAGGCCATCAAGGGCTGATGATGGGACGGGCGCAGCACCATGCCGTGGCAGTTGCGCCCCGCCGCCCCCTCTTGCGGGAGGGGCGCCTTTGGCATGGGCGCATGGTGCAGCCATGAGCCGTAAGCGCAGCCTAGCACTCGTCGTCGTTCTGGCCGCCATCATGGCGGCTGCGATGTTCATGCCGCGCAAGGACGATCCCGCAGAAATTGCCCTGCAACGCTGCACCGCCGAGGCGCTGGCCTTGGTGCATTTCCTGCAGGCCAACGCGCCGGACGACCCCGCCCTGCCCGCAGCACAGGCGCAGTTTGACGCCCTTTGGCGGGTGGCCAATACCGCATCACACCGCGAGGCGCGCGAAGCCCGCACGTACCGCGATTTTCTGGCCGCCGCCGAAACCGACGGCGCAACCCGCGCGGCAGCCGGTCAAGGCGATGCGTTTCGCAACGAAATATCAGCACGGCTAGCCGATTGTGGGGCGAGCCAATGAGCCGCACCCCGACACGACCTACCCCATTTGACGCCAAGGCGTCGGTCCAGAGCGAGACCCTCTCATGAACGACCAGAACCCCAACGACCTGATGCATGCCTCGTCCTTCCTTCAAGGCACGAACGCCGATTACATCGAAGAACTGCACGCCCGCTTTGCCGAAAACCCCGCAAGCGTCGATGACGGGTGGCGCGCCTTTTTCGCGGCCATGGGTGATCAGGCAACCGAGGCGCGCGCCGAGGCGGCTGGTCCCTCTTGGGCCCGTGCCGACTGGCCGCCCATGCCTACGGACGATCTGACCGCCGCACTGACCGGCGAATGGGGCCCCGACGCCAAGGCGGCGGGCGACAAGATCAAGTCCAAGGCCAAGGCCGCGGGCGTCGAGTTGACCGAAACCCAGTTGCGCACCGCCGTGCTTGATTCGATCCGCGCCATCATGATCATCCGCGCCTATCGTATTCGCGGCCACCTGATCGCCGATCTCGATCCTCTGGAAATGCGTGACCGTCACGCGCATCCCGAACTTGACCCCAAGACCTATGGCTTTGGCCCCGCCGACATGGATCGCCGGATCTTTATCGACAATGTGTTGGGGCTTGAATTCGCGACGATGCATGAAATCATCGCACTGGTGCAGCGGACATACTGCGGCACATTCGCGCTGCAATATATGCACATCTCCGACCCCGAACAGGCTGGTTGGCTGAAAGAGCGGATCGAGGGTTTCGGCAAAGAGATCTCCTTCACCCAAGAGGGCCGCCGCGCGATCCTCAACAAGCTGGTCGAGGCCGAAGGTTTCGAGAAATTCTGCCATGTGAAATTCATGGGAACCAAGCGTTTCGGCCTTGATGGCGGCGAGGCGCTGATCCCCGCGATGGAACAGATCATCAAGCGCGGTGGCGCTTTGGGGGTCGAGGAAATCGTCATTGGCATGCCGCACCGCGGCCGCTTGTCGGTGCTGGCCAATGTGATGGCCAAGCCCTATCGCGCGATCTTTAACGAGTTTCAGGGCGGCAATTTCAAACCCGAGGATGTCGACGGTTCGGGCGACGTGAAATACCACCTCGGCGCGTCCTCGGACCGCGAGTTCGACGGTAACAGGGTTCACTTGTCGCTCACGGCAAACCCCAGCCACCTCGAGGCGGTCAATCCGGTGGTTCTGGGCAAGGTGCGCGCCAAACAGGCGCTGCGCGGCGACAAGTCGCGCACCACGGTTCTGCCCGTCCTGCTGCACGGCGATGCGGCCTTTGCGGGTCAGGGCGTGGTGGCCGAATGCTTTGGTCTTTCGGGTCTGGTCGGACACCGCACTGGCGGCACCATCCACATCATCGTCAACAACCAGATCGGTTTTACGACCGCCCCGCATTTTTCGCGATCGTCGCCCTATCCGACCGATATCGCGCTGATGGTCGAAGCGCCCATTTTCCACGTCAACGGGGATGACCCCGAGGCCGTGGTCCATGCGGCCAAGGTGGCCATCGAATTCCGCCAGTTGTTCCACAAGGACGTGGTCATCGACATCTTCTGCTATCGCCGCTTTGGTCACAACGAAGGCGACGAGCCGATGTTCACCAACCCTGTGATGTACAAGACCATCAAGACCCACAAGACCACGCTGCAACTCTATACAGAGCGGCTGATCAAGGACGGCCTGATCCCCGAAGGTGAAATCGAGGATATGAAGGCAGCCTTCCAGATGACCCTGAACGCCGAATTCGAGGCCGCACGGGACTATCGCCCCAACAAGGCCGACTGGCTGGACGGGCGCTGGAAACACATGGGCCGCGAAAAAGCCGACAACTACGAAGCCGGCAAGACCTCGATCGCCAAGAAAACCATGGATGAGATCGGGCGCGCCCTGACCACGGCGCCCGACAACTTTAGCGTCCACAAGACCGTCGAGCGGCTTTTGGAAACCAAGAAGGCCATGTTCACCTCGGGCGAGGGCTTCGACTGGGCAACCGCCGAGGCCATGGCCTTTGGCTCGCTGTTGACCGAGGGCTTCCCCGTGCGTCTGTCAGGTCAGGATTCCACGCGCGGCACCTTCAGCCAGCGCCACTCGGCATTGGTCGATCAAGAAACCGAACAGCGGTATTACCCGATCAACCACATTCGCGCGGGTCAGGCCAATTACGAGGTCATCGACTCGATGCTGTCGGAATATGCCGTCTTGGGCTTTGAATACGGCTATTCGCTGGCCGAGCCCAATTCGCTGGTCATGTGGGAAGCCCAGTTCGGCGATTTCGCCAATGGCGCCCAGATCATGTTTGACCAGTTCATCTCGTCGGGCGAATCCAAATGGCTCCGTATGTCGGGTCTCGTGATGCTCTTGCCGCACGGGTTCGAGGGGCAAGGCCCCGAACATTCTTCGGCGCGTCTGGAACGTTTCTTGCAGATGTGCGGTCAGGACAACTGGATCGTCGCCAATTGCACGACGCCCGCCAACTATTTCCACATCCTGCGCCGCCAGATTCACCGCGGCTTCCGCAAACCTCTGGTGCTGATGACGCCCAAATCGTTGTTGCGCCACAAGATGGCCGTCTCGGATCGCGCCGATTTCCTGACCGGATCGACCTTCCACCGCGTTCTTTGGGACGACGCGCAAAAAGGCCATTCCGACACGAAACTGGTCGCGGACAACAAGATCCGCCGTGTGGTGATGTGTTCTGGCAAGGTCTATTTCGACCTCTTGGAGGCACGCGATGCCGCAGGGATCGATGATGTCTATCTGATGCGCGTCGAACAGTTCTATCCCTTCCCCGCCAAGAGCATGATCCAGGAACTCGGTCGTTTCAAAAACGCCGAGATGGTCTGGTGTCAGGAAGAACCCAAGAACCAGGGCGCCTGGACCTTTATCGAACCCAATATCGAATGGGTGCTGGCCCAGATCGGCGCCAAGCACAAACGCCCGCAATATGTCGGCCGCGCCGCCTCGGCCTCGCCCGCCACCGGTCTTGCGAGCCAGCACAAGTCACAACAGGAAGCGCTGGTCCGCGAAGCGCTCAAACTCGAAGGAAAATGACCATGAGCATCGAAGTCCGCGTCCCCACCTTGGGCGAGAGCGTCACCGAGGCCACCGTTGCGACCTGGTTCAAAAAGCCGGGCGATACCGTCGCCGCCGACGAAATGCTCTGCGAGCTTGAAACCGACAAGGTCACCGTCGAGGTTCCTGCCCCCGCCGCAGGCGTTCTGGCCGAAATCGTCGCCAAAGAGGGTGAAACGGTTGGCGTCAACGCGCTTCTGGCCCAGATCGGCGAGGCAGGCAGCGCGCCCGTCAAGACGCCCGCCGCCGCCCCCGCGGCCACTGACGCGCCCAAGACCGCCGCAAAAGATGTCGAAGACGCGCCCTCGGCCAAAAAGCTGATGGCCGACGCCGGCATCGGCCGCGATGCCGTAACCCCCACCGGCAAGGACGGCCGCGTGATGAAAGAAGACGTGCTGGCCGCCATCGCCAAACCGGCCACGCCGGCCCCTGCGGCCTCGGCCCCTGTCGCGCCGCGTGCGCCCAGCGCCGCCACAGACGGTGCGCGCGAGGAACGTGTGCGCATGACACGCCTGCGTCAGACCATCGCCCGCCGCCTCAAGGACGCCCAGAACTCTGCGGCGATGCTGACCACCTATAACGAGGTGGATATGTCGGGCATCATGGACCTGCGCAATGAATACAAGGACCTGTTCGAAAAGAAGCACGGCGTGAAGCTGGGCTTCATGTCCTTCTTCGTCAAAGCCTGCTGCCACGCGCTGAAAGAAGTGCCCGAGGTCAACGCCGAAATCGACGGTCAGGATGTGGTCTATAAGAACTACGTCCATATGGGTGTGGCCGTGGGCACGCCTTCGGGCCTCGTCGTGCCGGTGGTGCGCGATGCCGACGACAAATCCTTTGCCGCGATCGAAAAGGAAATCGCCGCCTATGGTCTCAAGGCCCGCGATGGCAAATTGAGCATGGACGAGATGCAGGGCGGCTCTTTCACCATCTCGAACGGCGGTGTCTATGGCTCGCTCATGTCCTCACCGATCCTCAACCCGCCGCAATCGGGCATCCTCGGCATGCACAAGATTCAGGACCGCCCCGTGGTGGTGAACGGCCAGATCGTGATCCGCCCGATGATGTATCTGGCGCTGAGCTACGATCACCGTATCGTCGATGGCAAAGGCGCGGTCACCTTCCTCGTGCGCGTCAAAGAGGCGCTCGAGGATCCGCGCCGCCTGCTGATGGATCTCTGATGTTGGCGGCAAGAGCAAAATCCAAGGTCAAGGGGGCCAAGCCTTGACCCCCGAACTTGGCTATCTGGCGGCAATAGCCATTCTTGCGCTGGTCCATCCCAGCGTGCAGGGTCTTGTGCTCAAGGCCGAAGTGGGCAACCGCTGGACCATCGGTGCGCGCGATCACGCACCCGATCACCCTGCACCGATCGCGGCACGGGCCGGTCGCGCGACGCAAAACTTTCTGGAAACCCTACCTGCCTTTGTGGCGGCCACCCTGGTCCTGCACCTGGCAGAGCTTGCCTCCGAAATGACCCGCGTCGCCTCCCTGGTCTATCTCTTGGGCCGCGCCGCCTATCTGCCTGCCTATCTGACCGGAATTCCGTGGCTGCGGACGGTGATCTGGAACCTCGCCACGGCCGGACTGGCGGTGGTAATCCTTGGCATCTGGTGGCACCCATGACCCCTGAACTCACCGCCCTTGCCTGCGCCGGACTCTTGCAGGCCGTGCAATATGCGCTGATGTCGGTTTCGGCGAACCTCGACCTCGGCCTTGGCAAAACCACGTCGCCCCGCGATCTCGACCGGTTGGGTGGCCGACCGCTGCACGAACACCTCGGCACGGGCGCTGCGCGCCTTTACCGCGCCTTCAACAACCACTTCGAGGGCCTGATCCTTTTCACGCTCGCGGTCGTGGTGGTGACGCTCGGCAAAGGCTCGTCCGACCTGACCGCGGTATGCGGCTGGACCTACCTCGGCGCCCGCCTGCTCTATGTGCCCGCCTATTATTTCGGCCTGTCGCCTTGGCGAAGCCTGATCTGGTTTGCAGGTTTCACGGCGACCTTGGTCATGATCATCGCGGCTTTGATACCCTAACGCCTATTCTTC
>JAHEBS010000194.1 GCA_024642145.1 Marivivens sp. | reverse complement strand
GCGCTCGATTCCCAAAACGCCTAAATTTCAGGCAATCCCACGCGTCCATGGCCCAAGCCTTGGGCAGATCAGGGCTTGCCCTATTTTGCAGCACTTAAATGGGCAATTGCTGCTTTCCACGGCATTTTTCCTGTTCCCAATGCCGCCAAAGGCCAAGGAGGACGCCCGATGAACGCAGCCGATACCGCATGGATCATGGTCGCTACCGCTTTGGTGCTTTTCATGTCGCTGCCTGGGCTGGCCCTGTTTTATGGCGGTCTGGTGCGGGCACGAAATGTGTTGAGCGTGTTCACGCAGGTTTTTGCCATTGCCGCTTTGATGAGCATTCTGTGGCTGGCCATCGGCTATTCGGTGGCCTTTGGCACGGCCAACGGGTTTTGGGGCGGGCTCGGCAAGGCGTTCTTGATCGGGGTCGATGCCGACACGCTTTGGGGCAGCCTGCCCGAGGTGCTGTTCTTTGCCTTCCAGATGACCTTTGCCGCCATCACCCCCGCCCTGATTGTCGGCGCCTATGTCGAGCGCGTGTCTTTTGGTTTTGTGCTGGCCTTTTCGGCGCTGTGGATGGTGCTGGTCTATGCACCTGTGACCCATTGGATCTGGGGCGGCGGCTTTATGGCCGATGGCGGTATTTTTGGCGCGACAGGGGCCCATGATTTTGCCGGCGGGATCGTCGTGCATGAAACCGCGGGTCTGGCCGCGCTGGTGGTGGCCTATGTGCTGGGGCCGCGCAAGAACCGCCATACCCCACCCCATAACCCCGGTTATGTCATGATCGGCGCGGGGATGCTCTGGGTCGGCTGGTTCGGGTTCAACGGTGGATCGGCGCTTGCCGCCGATGGCACGGCGGCCATGGCGATCACCGTTACCCATATCTCGGCCGCGGCGGCGTCGCTGAGCTGGGCTGCATGGGAACGGGTCAAACACGGCAAGGCCTCGCTTGTCGGTCTGGTCACGGGTACGATTGCAGGTCTTGCCACCATCACCCCCGCATCGGGCTATGTCGGCCCCCTACCCGCCCTGCTGATCGGCGCGATTGCGGGTGTGCTGTGTCAGGAAATCGTGGGTCTGATCCGCAGCAAGGCGCGGATCGACGACACGCTTGATGTCTTTGGCGTGCATGGCGTGGGCGGCATTTTCGGCACGATCATGGTGGCCGTGTTCGGCGCGGGCACTTGGGCCGCGCAGTTGGGGGCGCTGGCGATTGTGGGGCTGTTTACCGTGGTGGTGACCGCGGCCATCGTCGTTGGCCTGCGGCTGGTCATGGCGCTGCGTGTCGATCTGGAAACCGAAACCAACGGGCTTGACCTGATGGTGCATGGCGAACGCGCCTACGACATGAATTCGTAAGGGCCGTTTCAGGCGCCCGCAGTGTAAAGCACGCGGGCGCGCGCCTCGAAGGCCGAGACGATCCTGTGCATCGCCTCGTCGAAAAATAGCCCGGCCGCACCTTGCAAAATCTTGTTGCGGAACTCGAAATCAACCTCGAAACCAACCTCGCAGCCCTCTGTCGCGGCGCGGAAATCCCAGCGGCTGCGCAGATGGTGGAACGGCCCGTCGATATATTCGGTGTCAATCCGGCTGCCGTCTTTCCACAGTGTCACGCGGCTGCCAAAGCGTTCACGGAACACTTTGAACGACACCACCAGATCGGCCAGCATCTCTTCGCGATCACCCAGATCCGTGACCGACCGCACCCGCGCAGCGGCGGTCCATGGCAGGAACGCAGGATAGCTGGGCACGTCGCCAACCAGCGCAAACATCTGCGCGGGGCTATAGGGCATTGTGCGGGTTTCGGCGTGATGTGGCATGGGACCCGATCTGGGGGTGACAATGCCGCCCCATGTCGTAAAAAACAGAAGGAAAATCAACCCACGCCTTTGATGTGACAAACGAGGTCCCAATGCCGCAACGCCCCTATGTGATTGACGTGATGATCTCGGCCAAGTCCATCGCCGCACGGATCGAGGCGTTGGCGCGCGAGATTCACCGCGAATATGCGGGCACCGACAAGCTGGTGGTGGTTGGGCTTTTGCGGGGGTCGTTTGTCTTTATCGCCGACCTCGTGCGCGAATTGGATCTGCCTGTCGAGGTCGATTTCCTAGAGGCCTCGTCCTACGGGGACGGCATGGAGTCGAGCCGCGAAGTGCGTATTCTCAAGGACTTGCGCGGACAGATCGAGGGTCGTGATGTGCTGGTGGTCGAGGACATCGTCGATACCGGCCATACGCTGGCCAAGGTGACCGAATATCTCAAGACGCGCAAACCCGCGCGGCTCAAGACCATTGCCCTGCTGGATAAACCGTCGCGCCGCGAAGTGCCGTTTCGCGCGGACTGGATCGGCTTTGAGATCCCTGACGAATTTGTCGTGGGCTATGGCATCGATTTTGCCCAGCGCAACCGCAACCTGCCCCACATTGGCAAGGTGCGTTTTACCGACGGCGCCTGAGGCGCCATGCTTAACCGCGACCTGCGCGCGCATTTCCTGCTCGACCCCGAGGTGCGGTTTCTTAACCACGGCTCGTTCGGCGCCTGCCCGCGTGAGGTTTTCGGCGTCTATCAGAACTGGCAGCGCCAACTCGAGTCGCAGCCCGTGGCCTTTCTCGACCCGCTGCGCGGCATGGCTGACTGGATGGGTCAAAGCCGCGCTGCACTGGGCGCCTACCTCAACGCCGATGCCGATGATCTGGTGGGCGTCCCAAATGCGACCCATGCGCTGAACATCGTCTTGCGGTCGCTGCCCTTGCAGCAGGGTGATGAGATCCTGACCACCGACCACGAATATGGCGCGCTGGACAAGACACTGGCCTTTGTCGCGGCCCGCACGGGCGCGCGGATCGTGCGGGTCAAGGTGCCGATGCCGCTGGTCGATGAGGCGACCTTTACCGCAGCCCTTGCCGCCGGTCTGAGCGATCGGACGCGCGTGGTGTTTATCAGCCATATCACCTCGGCCACCGCGCTTTTGTTCCCGATTGCGCCGATTGTCGCCATGGCGCGTGCGCGGGGCATTTGGACCGTGATCGATGGCGCGCATACGCCGGGGCATATTCCGTTGGACCTGCAGGCTCTGGGGGCGGATTTCTACGCTGGCAATTGTCACAAGTGGATCATGTCGCCCAAGGGCGCGGCGTTTTTGCATGTGCGGCCCGCGTGGCAGGACATGATGATACCCTTGGTCGTGTCCCACGGCTGGCAAGAGGACCGCAGCCTGCCTGGCCCGATGGGCGGCACGGGGTTTGTCGATGCGTTGTCGTTTCAGGGCACGCTTGACCCCTCGGCCTGGCTGACGGTGCCAGCGGCGTTGGATTTCCTGACGCGGATGGACTGGCCCGAGGTTGCCCGTGACTGCGCGCTGCGGGTGGGTGAAACGGCTGCGCGCATAGCCCGCCTGACCGGCCTGCCACCCTTGTCCGCAGACGCCTACCGCGCCCCGCAGATGGCGGCGATGGAGGTGCCGCGCACCGATCCGGCCGCGCTGAAAAACCATCTCTGGCATGAGCATCGGATCGAGATTCCGGTCTATGACTGGCAAGAGCGGAGTTTCGTGCGCCTGTCGGTTCAGGGTTATACGACGGATCAGGACCTCGACGCTCTGGTCGAGGCACTCTCAGCCTATCGGTTCTGATCTTCTGCTGAAAAGTGGTGCCGGTGAAAGGACTCGAACCTTCACGAGGGGTTACCTCGGCGGATTTTGAATCCGCTGCGTCTACCATTCCGCCACACCGGCACGAAGCGGGGTATAAACCGAGCCTGCGATGATCTGCAATGGGTCGCGGTTGACCTTATGCACGGGCCGTGCCCTATGGGGGCAAAATTATGAGGTAGCCGATGTTGCGCGGGCTTTATGACTGGACAATGGGCATGGCCGAACGGCGGGGCGCCAAATGGGCGCTTTTTGCTGTGGCCTTTGCCGAAAGTTCGTTTTTTCCAATCCCGCCGGACGTGTTGATGATCCCCATGATCCTCGCCCGCCGCAAAAGCGCCTTCAGCGTGGCGCTGATCGCGCTGCTGGCCTCGGTTATGGGCGCGCTCTTGGGCTATTACATCGGCGCCGCATTGTTCGAGGTCGTCGGGCAACCGATTCTCTCGCTCTATGGCAAAGAGGCGGCCTTTGACGCCTTCAGCACCCGCTATAACGAGATGGGTGTCTGGGCGGTTCTGATCGCGGGCGTGACGCCTTTTCCGTTCAAGGTCATCACGATCGCGTCAGGCGTGACTGGAATGAGCTTGGTGAGTTTTGTTCTTTCGGCCATCGTGGCAAGGTCACTGCGGTTCTTTGTGGTCGCGGGGCTGCTCTATGCCTTTGGCGAGCCGATCCGCGCCTTTATCGACCGCTGGCTTGGCCCGCTGTTTGTCCTGTTCTGCGTCCTCTTGATCGGAGGCTTTGCCATGGTGAAATACCTATGAATCAACGCCAGCTTATCGCCCTTGCCGCCGCCGGTTCGGTCGCGCTTTTGGTCGGCGCCTTCATTTTTCAGGCCATGGGCTATCTGCCCTGCAAGATGTGCTACTGGCAGCGCTGGCCGCATGGCGTGGCAATCGTCATTGGCGCGTTGGCGCTGGTACTGCGGACCCGTGGTCCCTTGATGCCTGCGCTTGGCGGGTTGGCGGCGCTGACCACGGCGGCAATCGGTTTCTATCATTCGGGCGTCGAGCGGCACTATTGGGCCGGCCCTTCAAGCTGC
>JAHEBS010000193.1 GCA_024642145.1 Marivivens sp. | reverse complement strand
CTGTATCTCGGCCAGCGCCGGAATCGGCACCCAGACGGGCAGGTCATCGTCCAGAACGTGGTCCTCGCGCAGGTAGGCATGCGCCAGAACAAAGTCACCCATGCGCTGGCTGTTCCGCAGTCCGGCGCAATGGCCGACCATCATCCACGCATGCGGGCGCAGCACCGCGATATGGTCGGTCGCGGTCTTGGCGTTCGACGGACCGACGCCGATGTTGACCAAGGTGATCCCCTGACCGTCGGCGCGCTTGAGGTGATAGGACGGCATCTGCGGCATCTTGGCGAGCGGGGGCAGTTCGGCATCCGCCGTCTTGATGCCCACGTTGCCTGGCCCCACGAACTCGGTATAGCCCGAGGCCGGATCGCCCAGCACGGTGCGGGCATAGGCCTCGAACTCGTCCACGTAGAACTGGTAGTTGGTGAACAGAACATGGTTCTGGAAATGCTCGGCGCGGGTCGCGGTGTAATGCGACAAACGCGCCAGCGAATAGTCGATCCGCTGGGCGGTAAAGGGTGCCAGCGGGCGCGACCCGTCGGCATAGACAAAATCCATGCCGTTGACGATGTCGTCATGGGTTGTTGACAGGTCCGGCACGTCAAAGATGTCGCGCAGGGTAAATTCCAGCGCGCCCTCTTGCGGCACCGCGACCGAACCGTCCGTCGCCACGGCAAAGTGTATGGGCATCGGCGTGTCGGACACGCCGATTTCCACGGCGGTTCCGTGGTTCTTGATCAAGAGTTCGATCTGCTGGTGCAGGTAATTGGCGAACAGATCGGGCCGCGTCACCGTGGTGCTGTAATGCCCCGGCTGCGACACATGGCCAAAGGACAGTCGGCTGTCCACCGTGGCAAAACTGGTCGTGGCAAAGCGGATTTCGGGGTAGAAGGCCCGATAGCGCAGGCCAGGATGGCCATTGGTAATCACATCGGCAAAACGCTCGCGCAGGAATGCGGTGGACTGGTCGTAAAGCGCGGTTAGCTGCGCCACGGCCTCGCCCGCGTCGGTATAGGCGGCGCGCGACGGCATGACGGGCGTAATCACGGCAGCTTGGTTCGTATCGGCGTTCATGCGTTTTCCTCGAACAGATCGGTCACGGTAAAGGTCCTGACGTCCACCAGACCCATGTCAGAGATTCGCAACTCTGGTATGACAACAAGCGCCAAAAGCGAATGCTGCATATAGGCATTATTGAGCGTACATCCACAGGTCTCCATCGCCTTGACGACACCCATGGCCTTGGCCGCGACCTCGGCGGCGGGGCTGTCGGACATCAGGCCCGCGATGGGCAATTCGACCAGACCGATTTCCTTGCCATCTTTCCAGACCGTCACGCCACCGCCGATCTCGCCCAGCCGGTTCGCGGCCAGCGCCATCATTTCGCGGTCGGTGCCGACCACGATCATATGGTGGCTGTCATGCGCCACGGTCGAGGCGATGGCCATCCGGCCCTGATAGCCAAAGCCGGACACGAAACCGTTGGTCACCTGACCCGTGGCACGATGCCGTTCGACCAGTGCAATCTGGCAAACCTCGCCCGTGGCCTGAACACGCCCCTCGGTGACGGGCAGCTCAAAGGTCAGCGCCTTGGTCGGCGCCTGATTTTCGACGACGCCGATCACCTTGGCGCGCACGGCATTGGCGCCCGCAGGGGCGGGGATTTCAAAGTCCTTGGCCGCCAGCACCTTGCCCATATGCACTGTCTTCCGCGCATCTTCGGGCCAGTCGTAATGCGGGCATTTCACCGCCAGCTTGCCGTCACGCGCCAGCACCTTGCCGCGACCATAGACAACCTCGATCGGAAGCTCGGTCAGGGACGAGGTCAGGATCATATCCGCCCGACGCCCCGGTGCGATCGAACCGATTTCGCGCTCGAGCCCGAAATGCGAGGCGGTGTTGATCGTGGCCATCTGCAGCGCGATCAGGGGTTCGCAGCCGCAGGCAATGGCATGGCGGACAACGCGGTTCATATGGCCTTCGTAGACCAGCGTGCCTGAGTGGCAGTCATCGGTGCAAAGAATGAAGTTTCTGGGGTCCAAACCCTTTTTAGTGACTGCAGTGATCTGGGTTTCGACGTCATACCAAGCAGAGCCCAGCCGCATCATCGACCGCATGCCTTGCCGTGCGCGGGCAATGGCATCGGCCTCGGCTGTGCCTTCGTGGTCATCAGCCGCACCGCCCGCCGCATAGACGTGGAACGGTATGCCGCGATCGGCGCTGGCGTAATGCCCGCCCACGGTTTTGCCGGCCCGCATGGTCGCGGCCATTTCGGCCAGCATCTTGGGGTCGCCGTGGATCACGCCAGGGTAGTTCATCATCTCGCCCAACCCGATGATACCAGGCCAGGTCATGGCTTCGGCCACGTCCTCGGGGCCAAGTTCAAAGCCGGTGGTTTCCAGCCCCGGCGCCGAGGGCGCGCAGGAGGGCATCTGGGTATAGATGTTGACGGGCTGCAATGCGGCCTCGTCATGCATCATCCGCACCCCGCGCAGACCCATGACGTTGGCGATTTCATGCGGGTCGGTAAACATGCTTGTGGTGCCATGCGGAATCACGGCGGCGGCAAACTCGGCCGGTGTCAGCATGCCGGATTCGATGTGCATATGCCCGTCGATCAGGCCAGGGATCAGAAAACGCCCCCCCGCATCGACGACCTCGGTGCCGTCGCCGATGCAATGGCGGGCATCAGGTCCGACAAAGGCGAAACGCCCCGCGGCCACGGCAACCTGCCAGCCATCCAGAACCTCGCGGCTTTGGACATTGACCAGTCGGCAATTGGTGATGACGAGGTCGGCGGGGCTGCGTCCTGCAGCGACCGAGACCAGATGTGGGGCGCTATCCGCCCAAGTTGAAAATGCTGTCTTTTCCATGTCCCATTAGAAACGGAAGCCGCGAGGGTCTTCAAGCCCTGCTTGGTCGTAAACAGGAAAGACTGTGGGTCATGGCGGGGTTTTGATCGGGGGGACGGAGGCACCGATGAACAAACACGATCATGGCAACCTGACCCATTGGGCTGAAAGATCCGATCTGGCGGCATCTTTCCGCTGGACCGCGCGGCTGAACATGCACGAGGCGGTGGGCAATCACTTTAGCCTCGCGGTCAACGACAGCGGCACCCAGTTCCTGATGAACCCCTATCTGCGGCACTTTTCCCGCATTCGCGCCTCGGATCTGCTGCTGCTGGACGCGGACAACCGCGATACGCTGAAAGGCCCCAACGCCCCTGACCCGACCGCATGGGGATTGCATGGGTCCATTCACCGCACGGTGCCGTGGGCGCGTTGCCTGATGCATGTGCATTCTGTCTTTGCCACCGTGCTGGCCAGCCTTGCCGATTCCATCATCCAGCCCATCGACCAGAACACGGCCATGTTCTTTGACCGGCTGGTTGTTGACGACCAGTTCGGCGGCATGGCGTTCGAAGACGAAGGCACGCGCTGCGCGGCAATGATGACCGACCCCCGCAAAAAGACCATCGTTCTGGGCAATCACGGGGTGCTGGTGGTCGGCGCGACGGTCGCAGAAACCTTTAACAGGCTCTATTATTTCGAGCGCGCCGCCGAAACCTATATCCGTGCGCTGCAAACCGGCCAACCCCTGCGGGTTCTGTCGGACGAGGTGGCCGAGAAAACCGCGCAGGAATGGGAAACCTATGGTGATTTCGACCAGCGTCACCTGTCGGAATTGCGCGAGATCCTCGATGAAGAAGGTTCGGATTACGCCAGTTAGACCCTGTTATTGCCCCCGCAAGGCCCGCGGCGTTGTGCCGAACTCGGCCCGAAAGGCGCGGGTCATGGCGGCGGGGTTCTGATAGCCTGATCGCAGCGCGATCTCGGCCACCGGCATCGCCGTTTCCGTGACCAGTTTGCGCGCAAGGCTCAACCTGAGACGACGATAGATGGTGGCCGGCGCTGCCCCGAATTCGGCCTGCATACGACTGTCCAATATCCGGGCGCTAACCCCGGCGCGGGCGGCAATATCAGGCACTGACAAAGGCGTTTCCAGATTTTCTTGCATCAGGGCCAAGGCTCGCGACAGGGCGCGCCCACGCGGACGGAGCGGTTCGGCCTCGGGCGGCGCGCCGACTGCCTCGGGGCTCATGAACAGGGCCGCCACATCCAGACGCACCGCCTCGCCCAGATGGTCACCGATCAGGCGCGTCGTTACATCAAAGGCCGCCTGCGCGCCCACGCAACTTACGCGGTTGCCGTCAAACACGCTCCGCGCGCGCACGGCTGCGACCTCGGGAAAGGTTTCGGCGAAACGCTCGAGTTCTTCCCAGTGGATTGTTGCCCGCCGCCCTGTCAGCAGCCCTGCGTCGGCCAAAAGCCACGCGCCCGTGTCAAACCCCGCCAGCACCCCGAACCGCCGTGAGGCCGCACGTAACGCGCGCGCGGTTGCGGGTGTGGCATGGGTGAGGAAATCATACGATGGCATGACCACCAGAAGATCGCCCCCATGGTCCGCCAAACGCCCGTCCGCCTCGATCCGCAGGCCGCTGGATGAGGCCGTTGGCTGCCCGTCTACTGTCAGAATGCGCCACTCATAGGCGCGCCGCCCTGACAGCCGGTTTGCGGCGCGCAGGGGCTCGACCGTGTTGGCAAGACAGTGGTTGGAAAATGCGTTGAACAGCAGCACGCCCACCCGCCGCAGCGGGGCATCCGAAACTGCCCATTTCCGCACGATCTTTTCCATT
>JAHEBS010000192.1:3367-4724 GCA_024642145.1 Marivivens sp. | reverse complement strand
CGATGTCCTGTTGGGGCAGGGGATCGGTGCGGAAAACGATCTCGAAGCGCGCGCCGAGGTGCATCACCACCACCATCACCACGACGACGAGGATGACGACCACGACGACGATCACGATCACGATCATGACCACCACGACCACGGCCATGACGAGTTTGAAAGCTTTGTCGTGACCCGCGGCGAAATCGCTGACCCCGCGGCCTTTGCCGCGCGCGTGGCTGCAATCATCGCCGCCCATGACATTCTGCGCCTCAAGGGCTTTGTCGCCGTCACAGGCAAACCGATGCGCCTGACCTTGCAGGCCGTTGGCCCGCGCGTGGACACCTATTTCGACCAACCCTTTGGCACCGCTCCGCGCCAGACGCGGCTTGTCGTGATCGGCGAGGCGGGGCTGGACCGTGCTGCGATCGAGGAGGCGCTCGTCGCATGATCACCGTCGTCCCCGGCGACCCGCGCGATCCGGCCGCCACGGCGCTGTTGAAACAAAGCCACGCGCTAATGCAGAGCTTGTTTCCGCCCGAGGACAATTATTTCCTCGACATCGAGGCGCTTTGCGCGCCCGAAATTTCATTCTTTGTGGCCCATGAGGATGGCGAGGTGCTGGGCACCGGCGCACTGGCGGAAAAGGGCAACTACGGCGAGGTCAAATCCATGTTCACCGCGCCCCACGCGCGTGGGCGCGGTGTTGCGCTGCAGATTCTGGAAACGCTGGAACAGCAGGCACGGCTTTTGGGATTGGACCTGATGCGGCTGGAAACCGGCAACCTGCTAGAAGGCGCGGTCAATCTTTATGAACGCGCGGGCTTTGTCCGCTGCGGGATCTTTGGCGACTACCGTCCCAACACGTCCAGCATCTATATGGAAAAGCGCCTGTGAGGGGGCAAAGCCCCGCATCACTTGGCGGGTTTTTCCGCCTTCTTGGTGTTGGCCTTCATCTTGGCCAACAGCGCCGCCTTGTCCTCGGCCTTGCGGCCATAGCCTTGGGGCGCGCCATGAGGTTTGTCATAGGCGTTGCGCGGTTCGTGGTTGCTGCCCTTGGGGGCTCCCGATTTTCCGTAGTCCATGATCCGCTCCTTCAAAGTGACGCGCGCGCTAATGCACGTGAAACGATCCTGACACAAGAGGCCGCCTGATGCACCTCTTGGCCGCCACCCCCGGGCGGGTCGATGACGGACCTGCGCCGGTCGACCTGAATCAGACGCCCGCCGATCTGGTTTTTATCTCTGCCGCCGACACCGAGCTTGCCGCCCTGTCCGAGGCGCGCGCCGCGATGGAGGGCGCGCCAGCGCTGCGGCTCGCGTCGCTGATGAACCTGACGCATCCCTTGTCGGTGGACCTGCATCTGGACAATTGCGCC
>JAHEBS010000192.1:0-3357 GCA_024642145.1 Marivivens sp. | reverse complement strand
CGCCCGTGTGCTGGGCGGGGCCGGCTATTGGAAATACGGGTTCGAACAATACGCGGCGCGGTTGCACAGCGCGGGCGTGCCCTTTGCCGCTTTGCCTGGCGACGACAAGCCCGACGCGGAACTGCGCGGCCTGTCGACGGTTTCGGACGAAGACTACGATGCGCTCTGGTCCTATATGGTCGAGGGCGGCCCCGCCAATGCGGTCAATTTTCTGGCCTACGCCAAAACCATGCTGGACGGCGGCGACCCGCCTTCGGCGCCCGCGCCGCTTTTGCGCGCGGGACTTTATTGGCCGGGCGAAGGCGTGGCCACGCTCGACAAACTGCGGGGCTTCTGGGCCGAAGGCGCACCGGTTGTGCCCGTGGTATTTTACCGCGCGCTGGTGCAGGGCGCTGGGCTGGCGCCGATCAACCGCCTGACCAAGGCGCTGACGCGCGCGGGCTTGAACCCGATGCCGGTGTTTGTGGCCTCGCTCAAGGACCCGCTGTCCATCGCCACCCTGCAAAGCCTGTTCACCGCGGCTGCCCCCGCTGCCATCGTCAACTGCACCTCTTTCGCCGTGGGCACGCCCGAGGCGGGCGATGGCGGGCAGAACCCGCTGGCCGCGCCCTATGCCAACAGCGCGCCCGTGTTTCAGGCGGTGCTGTCGGGCGGAACCGAGGCGGCTTGGGCCGAGGGGCTGAACGGTCTGTCGGGTCGTGACATCGCCATGAACGTGGCCCTGCCCGAGGTCGACGGCCGCATCCTGAGCCGTGCGATCAGCTTCAAGGGCGAGGCCTATTTCGACGCGGCGACGGAATGCCCGATCGCGACCTATCAGGCCCATGGCGGGCGGATAGATTTCGTGGCGGCGCTGGTCGCCAACTGGACAGGGCTGCGGGGTAAAGGGCCGTCCGACCGCCGCGTGGCGCTGGTCTTGGCCAACTACCCCAACAAGGACGGGCGGCTTGCCAACGGCGTGGGGCTGGATACGCCTGCGGGCACGGTCGAGGTGCTGCGGCTGCTGGCCGAGGCGGGATACCACACCCATGACGTTCCCGCCGATGCCAAGGACCTGATGGACCGCGTCATGGCGGGGCCGACCAACTGGCTGACCGACCGGTTTACGCGCAGCGGCGGTGTGGACCTAAGCCTTGCCGACTATCAGATCGACTATGCCCAGCTACCGTGGGAGCTGAAACGCGACGTCGAGGCGCGCTGGGGCAAGCCCGAGGCCGATCCCTTTTATGAGCCGGGCGAGGTCGATTGCGGGCGGTTCAAGCTGTCGGTCCTGCAGTTCGGCAATGTGGTGGTGGGCCTGCAACCCGCGCGCGGCTATAACATCGACCCGACCGAGACCTATCACGCGCCCGACCTCGTGCCGCCGCACAATTACCTCGCGTTCTACTTCTGGCTACGACACCAGTTCCGCGCCGACGCAGTGGTGCATATGGGCAAGCACGGCAATCTTGAATGGCTGCCCGGCAAATCGGTGGCCCTGTCGGAAACCTGCTGGCCCGAGGCGATCTTGGGGCCGATGCCCCACATCTACCCCTTTATCGTCAATGACCCTGGCGAAGGCACGCAGGCCAAGCGCCGCGCGCAGGCGGTGATCATCGACCACCTGACCCCGCCCCTGACCCGCGCCGAAAGCTATGGCCCCTTGCGCGATCTCGAGGCGCTGGTGGACGAGTATTACGAGGCCGCGGGCGTTGATCCTCGGCGGGTTGTCGAACTCAGGCGCGAAATTCTGTCGCTGTCCGAGGTAACGGGGCTTGCCCGTGATGCAGGCTTTGTGGGCGAAGCCGACACCGACCTTGCCCGCCTTGATGCCTATCTCTGCGAATTGAAAGAAGCACAGATCCGCGACGGATTGCATATCTTCGGGCAATCACCCCAAGGCACATTGGCCCGTGATCTGGCCATCGCGCTGGCGCGGGTGCCGCGTGGCGGTGGCAAGGGGGCGAACGCGTCGCTCCTGCGAGCCTTGGCGGCCGATCTTGGTCTGGGCTTTGACCCGCTTGACTGCGCGATGGCCGCGCCATGGGATGGGCCCCGCCCCGCCGCGCTGGCAGGTCAGGGTATCTGGCGCAGCCATGGCGATACGGTCGAACGGCTAGAGGAATTCGCCAAGGCGCTGGTCGAAGGCCGAACAACCGCCCCCGGACCTGCCTCGGGCGCGGTGATGGCCGAGATCAACGGCCATATCCTGCCCGTGGTCGAGGCCTGCGGCCCCGCCGAAGGCGCTGGTATCCTGACCGCGCTGGATGGCCGCGCCGTGGCCCCCGGCCCTTCGGGCGCGCCCACACGCGGGCGCATGGATGTGCTGCCCACGGGTCGCAATTTCTACAGCGTCGATAGCCGCGCCGTGCCGACGCCCACCGCTTGGTCGTTGGGCTGGAAATCCGCGAACCTCCTGATCGAGAAATATCTGCAAGACCACGGCGACTGGCCTCGCACCATGTTGGTGACCGCATGGGGCACCGCCAATATGCGCACCGGCGGCGATGACATCGCCCAAGCGCTGGCGCTGATGGGTGTGCGCCCGACATGGGATAGCGCCAACCGCCGCGTCACAGGGTTCGAGGTCCTGCCCATCGGCACACTTGGCCGCCCGCGTGTGGACGTGACCCTGCGCGTTTCGGGCTTTTTCCGCGACGCCTTCCCGCAATTGATCGCACTGGTGGACAGCGCCGCCCGCGCGGTGCAGACGCTGGATGAGACCCCTGACCAGAACCCCGCCGCAGCCCGCGCCCGCGCCGGAGAGGCCACGCCGCGCGTCTATGGCAGCAAACCCGGTGCCTACGGGGCCGGTTTGCAGGCCATGATCGACGAACGCATCTGGGACAAGACCGCCGATCTTGGCCGCGCCTATCTGGAATGGGGCGGTTACGCCTATGGCAAGGGCGCGGACGGGCGCGCCGACCATGACGGTTTCGCGGCGCGTCTGGGTCAGGTGCAGGCCATCGTCCAGAATCAGGACAACCGCGAACACGACATCCTTGATAGCGACGATTACTATCAGTTCGAGGGCGGTGCGGCCGCGGCTGTGCAGGCGCTGCAAGGGCAGGCGCGGCCGATCTATCACAACGACCATTCGCGCCCCGAGCGCCCCGTGATCCGCACACTCGACGACGAAATCGGCCGCGTGGTCCGTTCGCGCGTGGTGAACCCCAAGTGGATCGAAGGCGTCAAACGCCACGGCTATAAGGGTGCCTTCGAAATTGCAGCGACAGTCGACTACCTGTTCGCCTTTGCCGCCACCACGGGCGCGGTGCGTGACCATCATTTCGATATGGTCCACGCGGCCTTTCTCGAAGATCAGGAAACCCGCGATTTCATTGCCACCCACAATGCCCCCGCGCTGGCCGAAATCGC
>JAHEBS010000191.1 GCA_024642145.1 Marivivens sp. | reverse complement strand
TCACCGATCAACGGCGGTCCGATATTGAGATAGGAGAAGTTGTCGCCAAAAAGCGCGTCATGGATATGCACGCCCGCCGCGCCATAAAGAAAGACCGACTTGGTAATGACCAGCGCGGTGATCAGATGTCCGCCAAGCCAGATCCCCAGCAACCCTGCGATCGCGGATCCAAGCGTAAAGAAGGCAAGTTCTGTCTGAAAGGGGCTGCCCGTCGCCCACCCGATCGAGGCCGCGACCTGATCGGCTAGAAAGGTATGGCCGACAAAAGACCAGACACCGCCAAAGCCGATAAGGATCACAACCAGATAATGCAGCAAAACCTCGCCGTAGGGCCGACCGTTTGATCTGGCGTGCATGGCGGCGCTGAGCGGCACGAGGATCAGCATATAGGCAATCGTGCCCACATAAGGGATCTGCGAGGCGAGCCAGTAGATCAGGAACATCGGTGACAGCACGCGCCAGAACAGCGCCGGCCAATTGTCGAACGCGGGCAGACCGTCGGCCCGCCGCATATACGGGCCGAAGGGGACCAGCAGATCAAGGATAAACGCGGCTTTGGGGTTCATGACCGACCTCGGATAAAGAGATCAGCCTAACCCCGTGCGCCAGCTAGTCCAACAGATTGTCCAACCCGCGCACCAGACCCTTGATGCCCACGACCTTGCGCGCGGCCAAGAGCGTGCCGTCAGCATAGACCGAAGCCTCGGTTCCGGCGTCATGGGTCATGGTCAGCCGCGCGCCTGGCACGGCGAATTCGGCGGTGACAGAGGCCGAGTAGGAGGGCAGTCGCAGGGAATGGACCTGCACGCCATTGACGGTCGCGCCACGCGCCTCTTGCGGGCCGATGATCTGGTCGATGGGCTTGCCCAGCACTGGTTTGTGCACATTGCCCAGACGCTCGGCCAATTCTCGCGCGGTGCCCGATGGCACGTCCGGCTTGGTCTGCGAGGCGTAGTCCAGCACCTCGAATGCGTCGATATATCTGGCGGCCATCAGCGAAAAGCGGATCATCAGCGCCGCCGTGATTGCGTAGTTACCCGAGGCCACGACGCCCACGCCCGCCGCACGCGCGGCCGCGTCGACTTCGGCATAGTCCTCGGCGGTCAGACCCGAGGTCCCCACCACGACATTGCGCCCAGCGCCGATGGCCATGAAGCAATGTTCCTTGACGGTATGGGGCGAGGTGTAGTCGATCCAGACGTCAAAGGGCCGGGCCAGTGCCTCTTCGGTAAAACCGGTGCAAAGAACGCCGCAGGGTTCCGCCAGACCGGCGAGAAGGGCTGCATCCTTGCCTGCGCCGCCACGAGAAATGGCCGCAGCCAGTTCCATGTCGGGCGATTCAAGCACTGCCTTGACCACTGCCGATCCGGTCCAGCCGGTCGCGCCGGCAACGCAAATTCTGATCTTGCCCATCTTGACCCCCCATGGATTGACGAACCCACTAGGCAGCGGCGCGCGTCTTAGGTCAACGCGCCAAATGAAAAGGGCCGCAGGAATGCGGCCCCCGTCATGGATCGTGGATCGCAGACGTCAATTGACGTCAAAGGACAGCGGCTTGACCTGCCGGAACATGCCGGTGGCCTCTAGCTCGGCAATGATCGGGGCGGGGATCGCCTCGTCCACGTAAAGCACCGCGATAGCCTCGCCGCCGCGACCGGCACGGCCAAGCGTAAAGTTGGCGATGTTCACCCCGTTGCGGCCCATGGTCTGGCCCAACGTGCCGATGATACCGGGCACGTCTTCGTTGGTGGTGTAGAGCATATGGGCCCCGATCTCGGCATCGACGTTGATGCCCTTGATCTGGATAAAGCGCGGCTTGCCATCGGCAAAAACCGTTCCCGCGATGGAACGATCGCGCTTGTCGGTGACCACGGTGACCTTGATATAGCCCTCGAACGAACCCGACTGATCCTGACGCGTGGTCGAGATCTGCACGCCACGCTCCTTGGCGATGACGGGGGCCGAAACCATGTTCACGTCGGGGTTGGCCTTTTTCATGATCCCTGCAATCACGCCGCAATTCAGCGCCGCAAGGTTCATGGTCGAGGCCTTGCCATCATAAAGGATGTTGATGGCCTTGATCGGCTCGTCCGTCATCTGGCCGATGAAGTTGCCCAGATGGCCTGCCAGCTTGATCCATGGCCCCATGACCTTGGCCTCTTCGGCGGTGACGGACGGCATGTTGAGCGCGTTGGTCACAGCACCGGTCAACAGGTAATCCGCGATCTGCTCGGCCACCTGCAGGGCTACGTTTTCCTGCGCCTCGGTCGTCGCGGCGCCAAGATGCGGGGTGCAGACGACGTTAGGCAGGTTGAAGAGGGGCGAATTGACGGCCGGTTCGACCTCGAACACGTCAAAGGCCGCACCCGCGACCTTGCCAGCCTTGATCGCCTCGGCCAGCGCGGCCTCGTCCACCAGACCGCCACGGGCGCAGTTGATGATGCGCACGCCGTCTTTCATCTTGGTGATGGCCTCGGCCGAGATGATGTTGCGGGTCGTATCGGTCAGCGGCACGTGCAGGGTGATGAAATCGGCGCGCGTCAAAAGTTCGTCCAGTTCGACCTTGGTCACGCCCAGCTTGGTGGCGCGATCATCCGACAGGAAGGGATCGTAGGCGATGACCTTCATCTTGAGGCCCACCGCGCGTTCGCAAACGATGCCGCCGATATTGCCCGCGCCGATCACGCCCAGCGTCTTGCCGGTCAGTTCGACGCCCATAAAGCGCGACTTTTCCCATTTTCCGGCATGGGTCGAGGCACTGGCTTCGGGGATCTGGCGGGCCACGGCGAACATCATGGCGATGGCATGTTCGGCGGTGGTGATCATGTTGCCGAAGGGCGTGTTCATCACGATGATGCCCTTTTTCGACGCCTCGGGGATATCGACGTTATCGACGCCGATCCCTGCGCGGCCGATCACCTTAAGGTTGGTGGCGGCAGCGATGACCTTTTCGGTGACCTTGGTGGCCGAGCGGATGGCAAGGCCGTCATAATTGCCGATGATCTCAAGCAGCTTTTCTTTGTCCTTGCCCAGCTTGGGCTGGAAATCGACGTCAATTCCGCGGTCGCGGAAAATTTGCACGGCGGCATCGGAAAGTTCGTCGGAAATCAGAACGCGGGGGGCCATGGCGGGCTCCTATATCATGTCGGATTGGGGGGCGGGGCCTGCCGGGGCGGCAGGCCCGCGCGGAAATTCTCAGGCGGCTTGCAGCGCCGCCGCGATCTCGACCTCGTAGGCCCACTCAAGCCAGGGCAGCATCGCCTCGATGTCCGAGGTCTCGACCGTGGCGCCGCACCAGATACGCAGGCCGGCGGGGGCGTCACGATAGGCGCCGATGTCGAGGGCGATGTTTTCCTTTTCCAGCCGCTTGGCTACGGCCTTGGCGAAAGCCGCGCCATCGCTGATGCGGGGATCGGTGAATTTGAGGCAGACGCTGGTGTTCGACCGCGTTGCCGGATCCTCGGCAAGGTTGTCGATCCAGTCATGCGCGGCGCAGAAATTCCAGACAGCGCGGGCATTGGCATTGGCGCGATGCATCAGCGCATCCAGCCCACCGATGGCGCGGCCCCATTTCAGCGCGACCAGATAGTCCTCGACGCAAAGCATCGAAGGCGTGTTGATCGTCTCGCCCACGAAGATGCCTTCGCTGATCTTGCCCTTCGAGGTCATGCGGAAAATCTTGGGCATGGGCCATGGCGGCGTGTAGGTTTCCAGACGCTCGACCGCGCGGGGGCTGAGGATCAGCATCCCATGCGCGCCTTCGCCACCCATGACCTTTTGCCAAGAAAAGGTCACGACATCGAGCTTGTCCCACGGCAGGTCCTGCGCAAAGGCGGCCGAGGTGGCGTCGCAGATGGTCAGGCCCTTGCGGTCGGCGGGGATCACGTCGCCCGACGGCAACCGCACGCCAGAGGTCGTCCCGTTCCATGTGAAAACCACGTCCGCATTGAAATCGACGGCGGTCATATCGGGAATGTGGCCATAATCGGCGCGGTGCAGCTTGGCCTCGAGTTTCAGCTGTTTGACCACATCGGTGATCCAGCCTTCGCCAAAGCTTTCCCAAGCCACCATTTCGACGGCGCGCGCGCCGAGCAAAGACCACATCGCCATTTCAACGGCGCCGGTGTCCGAGGCGGGCACGATGCCGATGCGGTAGTCCGCGGGCACGCCCAGAATGTCACGGGTGAGGTCGATCGCCTCTTGCAGCTTGGCCTTGCCCACGGCGGCACGGTGCGAGCGGCCGAGCGGCGCATCGGCAAGCGCGTCAAGAGACCATGCGGGGGGTTTGGCACAGGGGCCGGAGGAGAACCGCGGATTTGCCGGCCGCGATGCCGGTTTGGTCATAGCCATTATCTGATACCCTCTCAGATATGTGCCTCTCGTTGGGGAGAGGTGTCCCGCCGCAATCGGTAGCGGGCGGCGCGGGGGGCCACAATGCCGAAAATGATGCAATTGCGGCAATTCTTGCGGCGAATGCGAAGGTGGGCGGCTACTATCGGAAACTTTCCTGCGCGGTGGCCATCGGTCGGCCCTCGGTTCTGATGCTTGGAATCGGGTCCCAAACCTGCGATAGCCGCGGCAATTCCCGCTTGGAGCGCCCATGTTCACCGCAACCCTTCTCACGGCCCCGGATCGCCCATCACTGGACGCGGCACTGATCGAATCGCTGCGCAATGCTTGGGGCGGTGGTGACGCGCGCTGGCTTGCGCCGGACGAGGCGGCAGAGTTCGCCTTGCCTGCGTTGCCCGAC
>JAHEBS010000190.1 GCA_024642145.1 Marivivens sp. | reverse complement strand
GATTTCGCCGCGGGTCACGACAAAGCTTTCAAACTCGTCATGGCCGTGGTCGTGGTGGTCATGATCGTGATCGTCGTCGTGGTCGTCATCCTCGTCGTCGTGGTGATGGTGGTGGTGATGCACCTCGGCGCGCGCTTCGAGATCGTTTTCCGCACCGATCCCCTGCCCCAACAGGACATCGACCGGCAGCGCGCCCATCGAGGCCCGCACCACCTGCACGCCGGGGCGGCTTTCGGCGCGCAGACGTTCGGCCAGCGCATCGACCTCGGCCGCAGTCATAAGGTCGGTTTTGTTGACCACGATCATATCGGCGCAGGCCATCTGGTCCTCGAACAGTTCCGACAGCGGCGTTTCATGATCGAGGTTTTCATCCTGCGCGCGCTGGGCATCGACGGCAGCAACGTCATGGGCAAACCGACCCTCGGTCACGGCCTTGCCGTCAACCACGGTCACGACACCATCGACAGTGACGCGGGTCGAAATGCCCGGCCAGGTAAAGGCGCGCACCAAGGGCTGCGGCAGCGCGAGGCCCGATGTTTCGATCACGATATGATCGGGGCGGTCGGGCCGCGCCAAAAGCTTTTCCATGGTGGGGATGAAATCATCGGCAACGGTGCAGCAGATGCAACCGTTCGACAGCTCGACGATGTCTTCCTCGCGGCAGGTTTCCTCGCCGCATCCGCGCAGGATGTCACCATCCACGCCCAGATCGCCGAATTCGTTGATGATCAGCGCAATCCGCTTGCCACGCGCGTTTTGCAGCATATGGCGGATCAACGTCGTCTTGCCGGCACCGAGAAAGCCGGTAACGACGGTGGCAGGAATCTTGGCAGGCATGGCTGGCTCCGTTATCTCGGGCGAAATCTGGCCCCAAACGGGGCGAAAGGAAAGATGATGACAGCTGCCATCACCATTTGCGCGGGTTGCCGCGAGGCAGGCGGACCGGCACCCAAGGGTGCCGCTCTGGCCGAAAAGCTGGCCCCGATGGTCGCGGGGCTGGCCGAGGTGCGGCTGACTGACTGCATGATTGTGTGCAGCCAGCCGGTTACGGTGTCATTCCGCCAGACAGGCAAGGCGGCCTATCTGTTCGCGGGCGTCGATCCCGACACGCAGGCCGCGGAACTGGCCGTCTTTGCAAGGCTATATGCCGAGGCACCTGACGGTCTGATCGACGACGTGCGCCCCTGCGGCGATCTCAGGTTCCGCCTGATCGGCCGCGTTCCGGCCTGAGCCCTAACGCCGCGCCCAGAGCGCCCCTGCCATCAGCCCCAGCACCGACCAAGCCATGGCACCCACACCCAGCGATCGCGCCACGAACAGCGAGGACAACTCGGGCGGGGTCTGACCGAAATACTGGTCATAATGCGGTGCGCCGACGATATGCGGCGCGGCGATCAGCACAATGCCCAGCCCTGCCAGCAAGGCCGAACGGCCATAGGCGAAAAGCCCGAGTGCAGCGGCAGTGGCCAGAACCGTGCCAACCCACCACAATTGCCGATCCTGCAGCGGGGCAGCAATCATGCCGGGCAGTTCGGGTGGCAGGCTAAAGGCGGGCGCCAGATGCACGGCCACAAAACCCGCGATGCCCCAGAGCAAACCGCGCCCCGCGTCGATGCGGTGCCCGCGTTTTTCCGCGATGGCAAAGCCTGCGACAAGGAACATGGCGAAGGCGGTGAAGCTGACAAAGTCAAAGGCCAACGTGCCAAGGTGGCGCGTAGGGTCTTCGGTCATAATGCTGACAAGCGAGGGCGCACCGGCGTCCGACTGGGCGCCGATTTCCGTGAAATGCACACGCGTGCCGTCTTCGTATAGCTCGCCCTCCGCAATCAGCGGCACGATGAAGGTAAACTGCAGCAGGGCTGCGAACAAACCTCCGGCGAGCCCAGCGAACAACCCGCTGGACAGGATCTTTCCGGTCATTGAATCAGGCTCAGTGGCAGGGGAAGCCGATGGCGTGGCGCTGGTCGTGGGCCACATCGTGGGCGCCTGCGGCCTGCGCGAAACCTGCCACAAACAGCAGGGCAGCACCGAGGAACAGCGCAGCGGCAATGCCGAGGATGTCGGTATTGGCGCGGGCAATGGCGATAGTCTTGGTCATCTCTTTTACTCCTTTCCGTCACACCCGACGGATCTTGGTCATCAACGCAAGGCCGGTCTCCTGGCTTGCGGGTCACTGCGCGCCGCCGCCTTCCCGGTTTCCCAGTGGCGTTTGGCGGGCGCTCTCCGCATACAGTCGCGGGGGCGGCTGCGGTTTGTGGCCTCCTGACTGGATCGGCCTTTCCGCATTCCCGTTTCATCCCCGGGCGCTTTGCGCCGGTGGGGAACCTTACCCTTCCTAAATGCGCCTCTGCGGCGGGCGGGGTCAAGCCGGATTCGCGACCCCGTGCGGGGCAATTGCGGCGCAAACCCCGACCAGCGCCGAAACCATGCAACTTTCTTTGATTTGACGGATGTCAGTTGTGGCCTAGCCTAATACCCCAAGGGAGGACGCTCATGGCATATACACGGCGCGGGGTTCTGGCTGGTGGCGCGGCACTGGCCTTTGCCGGCATGGCAAGGGCCGAAGAGCGGATGGTTTCAGGGCCGGTCCAGTATATCGCGGCACTTGCGGGCAAAGACGACACCAGCGGCACGGGCGCCGAACATTGGGGCCTGTGGGAGCTTGATCCCGGTCCGCGCGGCGTCTGGATGCGGGATTATCCGGCCATGGTCGGAAATAATAACGTCGCGCCTGACGGGTGGGTTTTCGATCCTGCCGGTTGGTGGGTCGAGGAATATGGCCGCATCATGGAGCCCCCGCGGTTTCCGTTGCCTGCCGATCGATATGTGGTCACGGGCGGTCGCGATGTGACCTCGGTTCTCACCATCGATCCCCCCGATGCCTCGGGCGCGCGGCATTGGTCCCTTGCCGATGGCGCCACGGTCTATGATGTAACGCATCTGCGGTGCCGCGCCGCGCTCTATACGCCAAGGGATGGGCAAACCTGCAGCCCGCGGGCGCTGTCACCGGATGCTTTTCCGGTTCGACCAGGTGATGTCATGCCTGCCGCTTCGGGTTGTGCAAAGCAGGACTATCAAGTGCTGATCGTGATTGGACGGCTGGTGGATAGCTAAGGCGGCAGATGGCAATATCTTGTGGATAACCGCAGAAGCTACGCCATATGCAGGGTGTTCGCGTTGACTCGACGGCGGATGGGGGCGCAGAGTTGGAGTCCAACGGAATCAGAGGCCCCGCTTGCAATTTACCCGGCTCAGGCTCAACGGCTTTAAAAGCTTCGTCGATCCGACCGAACTGGTCATCGCCGATGGCCTGACGGGTGTCGTCGGGCCGAATGGCTGCGGCAAGTCCAATCTGCTCGAGGCGTTGCGTTGGGTGATGGGCGAAAACCGCCCGACCGCGATGCGTGGCGCGGGCATGGAAGACGTGATCTTTGCAGGTGCCGCCACACGGCCTGCCCGCAATTTCGCCGAAGTCTCGCTCAGCATCGACAATAGCGAACGTCTGGCGCCCGCCGCGTTCAACGACAGTGACAATCTGGACGTTGTGCGGCGCATCACGCGCGATGCGGGCTCGGCCTACAAGCTTGGCACCAAAGAGGTTCGCGCGCGCGACGTGCAGATGCTTTTTGCCGATGCCTCGACCGGCGCGCATTCGCCCGCCTTGGTGCGGCAAGGCCGAATTTCGGAACTGATCAACGCCAAGCCCACCGCGCGCCGCCAGATTCTGGAAGAGGCGGCGGGTATCTCGGGTCTTTATCAGCGTCGCCACGAGGCCGAACTGAAACTGCGCGCGGCCGAACAGAACCTGACGCGCGTCGATGACGTGATCGACCAACTGGCGCAGCAGTTGCAAAGCCTTGCCCGTCAGGCGCGCGCAGCCCAGCGCTATCGCGAGATCGGCGTTTCACTGCGGCGGGCCGAAGGGATGTTGCTCTATCGTCGCTGGAAAGAGGCGGACGAGGCGCGGCTATCGGCGCTGGGCGAATTGAAAAACCGCACGATTTTGGCGGCGCAGGGCGAAACCGCCGCACGTGCCGCCTCGGCTGCGCGCGCCAAGGCCGAAGACCGCCTGCCGCCGCGCCGCGAGGAAGAGGCCATTGCCGCCGCCGTTTTGCAGCGCCTGCAGGTGCAGCGCGATACGTTGAAAGACCAAGAGGCGCGCGCGCAGGAAACCATTGCCCAGCTGACCGAGCGTATTCGCCAGATCGGGCTGGACCTTGACCGCGAGGCCGGTCTGAACCGCGACGCTGGCGAAACCATCGCGCGGCTCGAATGGGAAGCACGCGAACTGGCCAAGGCGGGCGAGGGCCATGCCGACAAGCTGACCGCCGCGCAAGAGGCCGCGCGCGAGGCGGGCGCGGTCCTGTCTGACCGCGAGGCGGAACTGTCCAGCCTGACCGAGGACGCGGCGCGACTGGCGGCGCGTCACCAATCGGCCCAACGCCTGATCGAGGATAATCGCAAGACGCTGGTCAAGGCCGAGACCGAGGGCCAGAACGCCGCGCAGGCCATGGCCGCCGCCGATGCCGGACTGGCGCGCGCCGCTGCGGATGCCGCCAAGGCCCAGACAGCCGAGGCCACAGCGATTGCCGCCGCCGAGGCCGCAGAGGCCGCTTTGGCGGCTGCCGATACCGCGCGCGCCGAGGCGCAATCGCGTGAAAGCGAGGCCCGCGCCCGCCGCGCCGAAGCCGAGGGCGAGGCTGGCGCGCTAAGGGCCGAGGTCGGCGCGCTTGCGCGTCTGATCGAGCGTGACACGCGCGAAGGCGGGCAGGTTCTGGACCTCGTGCAGGTCAAGGGCGGCT
>JAHEBS010000039.1 GCA_024642145.1 Marivivens sp. | reverse complement strand
TGAACAAGATCCTCAAGGACATGGTTGTGCGCAGCCAGCAGATGATGGGCAAGGATGCCCGTTACATCCCCGGTTGGGACTGCCACGGCCTGCCGATCGAATGGAAGATCGAGGAACAATACCGCGCCAAGGGCCTGAACAAGGACGACGTGGACGTGGTGGATTTCCGTCAGGAATGCCGCAAGTTTGCCGAGGGCTGGGTCGATATCCAGCGCGACGAGTTCAAGCGTCTGGGTGTGACCGGCAAGTGGGAAAAGCCCTATCTGACGATGGATTTCCACGCCGAGCGCGTGATCGCCGAGGAATTCATGAAGTTCCTGATGAACGGCTCGCTGTATCAAGGTTCCAAGCCCGTGATGTGGAGCCCTGTGGAAAAGACCGCGCTGGCCGAGGCCGAGATCGAATATCACGACCACACAAGCCATCAGGTCTGGGTGCGGTTCAAGCCGGTTCACGGTGCAGAAACCGTGTCAGATCAGCCTTTTAGTGTTGTGATCTGGACGACGACGCCGTGGACCATCCCGCAGAACCGCGCCGTGGCCTTTGGCCCGGGCATTGCTTACGCGCTCTATCGCGTGACCGAAGTGCATGAACATTCGTCGGCGCAGGTGGGCGAGGTGGTGCTTTTGGCCAAGGTTCTGGCCGAGTCGGTGATGACCGGTGCGCGCGTGACGGGTTTTGCACATGTTGGCGACATCGCGACCGAGGCGCTGGCGGGCATGATCCTTGCCCACCCCTATCGCGGTATCGAAGGCGGCAATGGCGAGTGGGACTATGACGTTCCCATGCTGCCTGGCGACCATGTGACCGAGGATGCGGGCACGGGCTTTGTCCATACCGCGCCGAGCCACGGCGATGACGACTATCAGATGGGTCAGAAATTCGGCCTGCCGATGACCTATAACGTCACCGAAGATTCATCATACCGCGCCGACCTTCCGGTGTTCGGCGGGCAGCATGTCTTCATGCCCGACGGCAAGGAAGGCCCCGCCAATGTCTCGAACATCAAGGCGATGCATGCGGCGGGCGGGCTGTTTGGCAAGGCCAAGCTCAAGCACAGCTATCCGCATTCGTGGCGGTCCAAGGCGCCGGTGATCTATCGCAACACACCCCAGTGGTTTGCCGCGATCGACAAGACGCTGGACGACGGCATGAACACCTATGGCGATACCATCCGCAAACGGGCGCTGAATTCCATCAACCAACTGGTGGAATGGACCCCGATCTCGGGCCGCAACCGTCTGCATTCGATGATCGAGGCGCGCCCTGACTGGGTGCTGAGCCGCCAGCGGGCTTGGGGCGTGCCGTTGACGTGTTTTGTAAAGAAAGACACCCTTCCTACCGCCCCTGACTTCCTGTTGAGGTCGGAAAAGGTCAATTCGCGGATCGCCGAAGCCTTTGAGGTCGAGGGTGCGGATGCCTGGTATAAGGCCGATGCCAAGAACCGTTTCCTGTCGGGCATCGTCAATCCTGAAGACTATGTGCAGGTCATGGATATTCTTGACGTGTGGTTCGACTCTGGCTCGACCCACGCCTTTGTTCTGCGCGACCGCGAGGACGGGTCCGAGGATGGTCTGGCCGATCTCTATCTCGAAGGCACCGACCAGCATCGCGGCTGGTTCCATTCGTCGATGCTGCAGGCCTGCGGCACGCGCGGCCGCGCGCCTTATCGGGGCGTGCTGACCCATGGTTTCACGCTCGATGAAAAGGGCATGAAGATGTCCAAATCGCTGGGCAACACCGTGGCGCCCGAGCAGGTCGTCAAGGAATATGGTGCCGATATCCTGCGGCTCTGGGTGGCGCAATCGGACTATACCACCGACCTGCGTATCGGCCCCGAGATCCTCAAGGGCACAGCCGACGGCTATCGCCGCTTGCGGAACACAATGCGCTATCTGCTTGGTTCGCTTGGTGATTTCACCGAGGCCGACCGTGTAGAACCCGCTGCCATGCCAGAGTTGGAACGCTGGGTCCTGCACCGTTTGGCCGAACTGGATCAAGTCGTGCGCAAAGGCTATGCGGCCTATGATTTCCAAGGCGTGTTTCAGGCGGTCTTTACCTTTGCCACCACGGATCTGTCGGCCTTCTATTTCGACATCCGCAAGGACACGCTCTATTGCGATGGCGACACCCCGCGCCGACGTGCCGCGCGCACGGTGCTGGATATTCTGTTCCACCGCCTGACGACATGGCTCGCGCCGATCCTCGTTTTCACCATGGAAGAGGTCTGGCTGGAACGTTATCCGGGCGCGGATTCGTCGATCCATCTGGTCGATATTCCCGAGACGCCTGCCAATTGGCGCGACGAGGCTTTGGCCGCGAAATGGGCGGGCCTGCGCGGCGCGCGCCGCGTTGTGACGGCTGCTTTGGAAATCCAGCGCCAGAACAAGGTGATCGGCGCCTCGCTTGAAGCAGCCCCTGTCGTCCATATCGAGGATGCGGGCCTGTTGGCTGCGCTGCGTTCGGTGGATTTTGCCGATCTGTGCATCACCTCGGGCCTTTCGCTGACCGCCGACCCGATGCCGCAAGAGGCCTTCCGCCTGCCCGAGGTTGCAGGCGTTGGCGTTGTCTTTGAAACGGCAGAGGGCGAGAAATGCGAGCGGTGCTGGAAAATCCTGCCCGACGTCGGCACCCATGCCCATGCGGGCGTCTGCCATCGCTGTGACGAGGCTTTGGTCTAGCAGGCCCTTGGCAGAACGCCGAAAGTTCTTAAATCTGGTTACAGGGCAATCGCCCTGTAACCAGAGCAGGAACAGCCATGACCCGCGTCGACAAGACTCTGATCCGTGAAACGATGTTGGCGCTTGAAACCGCTGACCTCGAGGCCGCGCGCGAACAATATGAGGCCTATCTCAAGGACGCGCAGCTCGACGATCGCGAGGCGTTCACCAATGACGACATGGCGAACGCGCGTGAGACCGCCGATATCGCCCATGCGCTAGAGGGGCCTGCCGCCATGCACGAGGCCAAGATCGCCGCGATCCGCACGCTGGACATGGGCCCCAAGACCGAGGCCGAGGCCGGCGCGGTGGTGCGGTTTGGCGGGCGCAATTTCGTGCTGGCGGTGGCGACGGGCAGCTTTGACGTCGCTGGTCAGGCCTTTATGGGCATCGCTATGGACAGCCCCATCGCGCGCAAGGTCGCGGGTCTGGCCAAGGGCGACAAGTTCGAGCAAAACGGCCGCGCCGTAAAGCTCGACGATGTTTACTGAACGCCGCTTCGGGTTGACGACACCAACGGGCGCCATCGCGGTGACGCTCAGGGGGGAGGCTGTCGCGGCGCTTTCTTGGGACAAGGCGCCCCCTGCCGATCCCGCAGACGCGCTGGCCTGCGAGGCCGCGCAGCAGATTGCCGCCTATTTTGACCGCCGTCTGACCGTCTTTGACCTGCCTTTGGCCAAGGTCGAGGGTTTTGCCGCCGCGATGCGGCAGGCGATGATTGATATTCCTTTCGGTATTACAAGAACTTATGGCGAGATCGCCCGCGATCTGGGTGTCAGCGCGCAAGCCGTGGGGCAGGGCTGCGGCGGCAATAGCATACCCATTATCGTGCCCTGTCATCGCGTCTTGGGCGCCAATGGTCTGGGCGGATATTCCGGCCGTGGCGGGGTCGAAACCAAGGTCGCTCTTTTGCGGCTCGAGGGTGCGGGCGGGCTGTTGATCTAGTTTGGCCTTGCGGATACCGCTAGGCCAGTCAAAGCCGCAGGTTCGCCCATGACACTACCCGTTTTCGCCGCCGTCCTGCTTGCCGCTGTCATGCATGCGGGCTGGAATGCCATCATCAAGACGGGCCTGTCCAAACAGACCTCGATGTTTCTGTTGTCGGTGGGGCATGGGTTGATCGGCCTTGCAGTGGCGGTGACGCACCCGCTGCCCGATCGCGAGGTCTGGTTCTGGATTCTGGGCTCCGGTCTGATCCACATGGCCTATCAACTGTTTCTGGCCTACGCCTATGAACAGGGTGATCTGAGCCGCGTTTACCCGATCGCGCGCGGGGCCGCGCCTATGGCGGTCTTGGTCGTCAGTGTGCTGTTTCTGGCCGATCCGCTCAGCCGAGGCGAGCTTGCAGGGGTGCTTGTGCTTGGTTTTGGCATCGCCTTGATGGCGCGTGGCATTTTTTCCAACGGCGAGAGCCGTCGCTTGCTGCCTTTCGCGCTGGGTTCGGCCGCAGCTACAGCGGGTTATACGCTGGCAGATGGTCTGGGTGCGCGCGCCTCTGGGGCGCCATTGGCCTATGTGGGCTGGCTGATGATCGCGTCGGCGGTGTTCTACACGCCGGCGGTCATCGCGCTGCGCGGGCGGGGCGTGCTGGTCGCCTCACGCCGCGCTTGGGTTCTGGGTATGGTCGCGGCGGCGGGGTCGTTCGGGGCCTATGCCATTGCCGTATGGGCCATGACCGTCGCGCCGATTGCGCTGGTGGGCGCGCTGCGCGAAACCTCGATCCTCTCTGCTTTGGCGCTGGGTTGGGCTGTCTTCGGCGAAAGGATCGACCGCGGCAAACTGATGGCGGCAACGCTGATCGTGACAGGTGTAGTGCTGACGCGGTTTTAGCCGTCGCGCCCGTAGATCAACTGCTGCGCGGCGCCCGCCAGCAAAAGATAGGTCGAGGTCAGGATCAGCCCGTAATGCGCCCAGCTATCGGGGTGGAATTTGTCAAAAGCCGCCCATCCCGCGAATATGATCCAACCCGTCGCTATGGGCAGCGTCACATTCCGCCATCGTTGGGTCCGCGTCGGATGGACGAACTTGATGGGTGTAAACATGGTCACGGCCAGAACCGCCACAACGATCAGGGTCGTCCAGAAACCGGGCTTGATGGCAAACAGGACCAGCACCACCATATTCCAGCAGCTGGGAAAACCAGCAAAGGAGTAATCCTTTGTTTTCATTCGTGTATCTGCGAAATACATGGCCGAGGTAAAGGTAATGATGATGATCGCGATCCAGCCTGTCCAACCGGGCAAGAGGTCAGGGTGTTTGAACAGCGCATAGGCCGGAACAAACACATAGGTCAGATAGTCGATAATCAGGTCCAAAAGCACCCCGTCAAAAAGCGGTGCGTTGGTCTTGACGTCATAACGGCGCGCCAAGGGGCCATCCAGCCCGTCCACAAACAGCGCAACGACCAGCCAGCCGAACATGACGGACCAGTGTTCGTTGACCGCCGCCAACATGGCGAGCATCGCCCAGACGGCGCCGGATGCAGTCAGAAGGTGAACGGAGAGTGCTTTGGTTTTCAGTTCCATACACCCTCATGGCCGATCAGGCGAAGGCTGTCCACTGGCTTTACCGTGCGCGGGGGTGGGCGCTGTCGTAGACGCGACGCAGATGGGCGGCATCGACCGCCGTATAGGCCTGCGTGGTCGAAAGCGAGGCATGACCCAACAGCTCTTGCACCGCCCTGAGATCGCCGCCTGCCGCCAAAAGATGGGTGGCAAAGGAATGGCGCAGCGCATGGGGCGTGGCCGTCGCAGGCAGGCCCATCTGCAGGCGCAGCCGTTCCATCAAAAGCTGTATGATGCGGGGCGATAGCGGCCCGCCGCGCTGACCGCGAAAGATGGGGTCTTCGGGGCGTGGCTCGTAGGGGCAGAGCTGCATATAGACCTCGACCGCCTCGCGCGCGGCGGGCAAAAGCGGCACCATCCGTTCCTTGCCACCCTTGCCGCGGATGATCAGCGCCTCGCCCAGTGGCAATTCGCGCGCGGTAATGGCCAGCGCCTCGGAAATCCGCAGGCCGGACCCGTAAAGCAGCGTCAATACGGCGGCGTCGCGCGCGCCGATCCATGGCTCGACAGCCTGCACCTGCGCGCTGGCCAGCATTTTGCGGGCGGTGTTGCTTTCAACGGGGCGGGGCAGTTTGCGTTCGAATTTCGGCGCGCGGACCGACAGCACGATCGAGGGGTCGTGCCCGTCGCGGTCGGCCTGCCAGCGGACATAGGTTTTCACGGCACTGAGCGACCGCGCCAAGGATCGTGCGGACAAACCGCGCCCGCGCTCATGCGCCATCCATGCGCGCATGTCGGACAGGGTCAGATCACGAATCTGCGCGGGGGTCGCAGGCTTGCCCAGATGCGCGCCCATAAACCCCGCAAAGGCCAGAAGATCGCGCTGATAGGCGTCGAGCGTTGATTTCGAAGCCCCGCGCGTGGCGCCCAAAAGCGTGACCCATGCCGCAATCTGATGCGTCAGCCCTTCGGCAGGCGGTATGCGCGTCAGTCCAGCCAACGCCGCAACAGCCGCTCAAAGACCCCTGCAAAGAAGGTCAAAAGATCGGTGCCCTGCTGCTGTGTGAATTGATGGGGGTCTTCCGAGCCAAGGATCAAAAGCCCCGGTAGACGATCCATACCCAGATCCAGCCGTAAACAGGCTTCGGACCTGATATGGCTGGATTTCTCGCGATAGATCGAGCCCTCGTCCGGTTGCACCTGCCGCAGCGTGACGCTGCGGGCGGGCACCTGTCGGCCACGGGTCAGGTATTCGTTGACAAAGCCCGGCTCGACAAAACTCAGGACCTCGTTCATGCGCCGCACGGCGGGCTCGTCGGCCTCGACCGCGGTTTCCAGAACCAGCCGCATGGCGTGGACACGCAGGATGTCAGAGACATCGCCTGCCAGATCGCGCAAAAAGGCGTCAAAGCGGGGCGCTTCCATGATGCGCAGGATCGCGCGGTGGATCTGGTTCGTGCCGGCGAGGTTTTCATAGGCCGCCGCGATCACCGAACGATGCGCGTCCTCCAGTCGGTCCAGACGCGATTCAAGGCGTTCCATGGCAATGCCGCGCAGATCGACAATGTTATTTCCCATGGCACGTTCATTGGCGGCGACCAGCGCACGCATGATTTCCTTGTCTTCCAACAGCGCCTCGGGCGTGTCGATCAACTGTTGGCGGACCGACGGATCAATTACCGGCTCACTGCTCATTCTTGCCCCTCATCGGGTTCTCTCTGAAACGGCACATTCAATGGCCGGCGGAACCCTGCGCCGACTCTAGCAAATCAATGCGCGCTTTTCTGCCCTGTTTTTTCACCAAAGGCCAATAATGCTTTGCACGAACCCAAAGCACCGCTTGCGGGCTTGGCAGGGCGGGGTCGAGACGATACCTCGGTCTATGTTCCAACTGGCACGGATGATGACGCAGGATTTCTTTGCAGAGGGTGAACTCGTCGGCGTGCTGACCACCCAGCCGCTGGACCGGCCGCTTGATTACAAGGCGCCCGAGGGTGGCTGCTGGCTGGGCGCATTTGTCGAGGTGCCTCTGGGTCCGCGACGGGTGCTGGGTGTGGTCTGGGGGGCAGGGCGTGGCGACTTTGATCTGGCGCGCGTGCGTTCGGTGGCGCGCGTGCTGGATGCGGCCCCCATGCGGGCTGAAATGCGCGAGTTTCTGGGGCGTGTGGCCGATTATACCCTGACACCCATGCCCGCGATGCTGCGGCTTGCAACCCGTGCGCCGGGTCTGGGCGATGATCCCGCCATGCGCCGTGTCTATCGTCTGTCACGCGTGCCGGAAAAGCTGACCGAGGCGCGCGCGCGGGTCGTTGAGGTGATGGAGGCCTATGGCGGCGCTGCCTTTACGCTGGGCGAATTGGCGGCCGAGGCGGGGGTCAGCACATCGGTCATCAAGGGCTTGGTCAAGATCGGCGCCGTGATCGAGCAAGAGGCGCCGCGTGACACGCCCTATCCGCGTCTCGACCCTGATCTGGGCGGCAAATCGCTGAGCGACGATCAGGCCTTGGCCGCGGCGACGCTCAAGGCGGGCGTGGCGGGCGGCGGTTATGGCACCACATTGCTCAAGGGCGTCACCGGCTCGGGCAAGACCGAGGTCTATCTCGAGGCCGTGGCGGAATGTTTGCGGCAGGGGCGGCAGGCGTTGGTCCTTTTGCCGGAAATCGCGCTGACAGCCGAGTTTCTGACCCGCGTCGAGGCGCGGTTTGGCATGCGCCCCGGCGAGTGGCACTCGGGGGTTACGCAGACCGAACGCCGCAGGCTTTGGCGCATGGCGGGGCAGGGCGATGTGCAATTGGTGGTGGGCGCGCGGTCCGCGCTTTATCTGCCGTTCCGCGATCTGGGGTTGATCGTCGTCGATGAGGAACATGACACCTCCTATAAGCAAGAGGATGGTGTCCTTTATAACGCCCGCGACATGGCCGTGCTGCGGGCCTCGCTGACCTCGGCCCAGGTGGTGCTGGCCTCGGCGACACCAAGCCTCGAGTCATGGGTCAACGCCGAGACCGGCAAATACGATCGCCTGAACCTGACAGCGCGGTTCGGTGCGGCGGTCATGCCGCGACTGGCGGCGCTGGACATGCGCGAGGCGGATCTGCCTGGCGGACAATGGATTTCGCCACATCTGGCGCAGGCGGTTTCCGCGCGTGTGGCCAAGGGCGAACAGGCGCTTTTGTTCCTTAATCGTCGCGGCTACGCGCCTGTCACCCTATGCCGTGCCTGCGGCCATCAGATCGGCTGCGACCATTGTGACGCGCGTATGGTCGAACACCGGTTTCTCAAGCGGCTGGTCTGCCACCAATGTGGCGAGACCAAGCCTATGCCCGCCGCCTGTCCCTCTTGCGGGGTCGAAGGGCGGCTTGCGCCCGTGGGGCCTGGGGTAGAGCGTTTGGCCGAAGAGGCCGCGACCCTGTTCCCGCAGGCCCGTCTGGCGGTGTTGTCGTCCGACCTTTTCGGCTCTGCCCGTGCGCTGAAGGAACGGATCGAGGCGATCGCACGCGGCGAGGCCGATATCATTATCGGCACCCAACTGGTGGCCAAAGGCCATAACTTTCCCCTGCTGACGCTGGTTGGCGTGATCGACGCGGATCTGGGGCTGCAGGGTTCTGACCTGCGTGCCGCCGAACGGACGTTCCAGCTGATGCGACAGGTCGCGGGCCGCGCGGGGCGTGCCGAGGTGCCAGGCGAGGCGCTGTTGCAGACCTATCAGCCAGAACATCCGGTGATCCGTGCGATTCTGTCAGGGGATGAAGAAGATTTTTGGCGTGCCGAGGCCGAGGGCCGCCGCGCCGCAGGCGTGCCGCCCTTTGGGCGCATGGCGGGCATCGTGTTGTCCGGTCCCGATGCGGCGGCGGTCTTTGATCTGGGCAATCACCTTGCGCGCAACGCAGCGCCATTGCGCCGCATCGGTGCCGATGTCTATGGCCCCGCACCCGCGCCCATTGCCCGTATCCGCGGGCGGCATCGCGTGCGACTGCTGGTCAAGGCCGACCGTGCGGCGCCCTTGCAGGCCGCCTTGGCGGAATGGGTGGCGCCGATCAAGCTGCCCGCCAATCTGCGGATATCCATCGATATCGACCCGCAGACCTTTTACTAGGTTTCCGCCGGCAAGATCTGGTCATAGGCCTCGGTGCCGATGGCACGCAGCGCCTCGCGCGGCAGATCGCCCGTGACCGCACAGCCAAGCCCGCCGTCGATCCACCAGACGCTCTGGACCCCGTCTTCCTGATCGAACCGGAAAGCCGTTTCCCCCTGACCGGGCTCGGCCGCGATATAGAGCGTGATGCGTGCGCCCTCGGCGTTTTCATACATCAACAGCGCGGCGGCGCCCTGATCGACAGGCACGATACGCCCGCCAAGCAAGTTGTAGCCATAATCGGTCAGGATCGGCGGGGTGAAACTCATGCCCACGCGTTTGTTCAGCCATGCCTGCAGGTGCTGGGCGTCGCTGCCTGCGACCTCGACGGGGTGGCGCACCTCGACCACATAGGTCTCATGCGCCCGCAGTGCGTCGGCCACCAGCGAGGGGCTTGCCCCCGAGCGCGCGACCAGAACCGAGCCGCCAAAACCAAGGCTCGCGCCAAAGGTAATCAAAATACCTGCCGCGGCGGCTATTTGCCAAGGTGAGCGCGGCAAGTTGGCCGGCGTCTCGGCCTGCAAGATGATGTCGCGCAGCCGTGCTGGCACGGGCTCTTGCCCGACAGGGCCATAAAGCGCGCCAAGGGCCGCGTCCTGACGGCGCCATTCCGCAACCAGCGCCGCTGCGGCGGGGTCTTGCGCGATGGCGCGGTCCAGTTCACTGGCCGCGGACGGGTTATGATAAAGCGCCATCAGCCGCGCTTCGTTCAGCGTCCCGCTCATGACTCGCCTCCTGTTCCAGTCTGTCTGTCGCGTCCCGTGGCTACCCTGAGCGCTGCCCGCGCGCGTCCCAATCGTGAGGCGGCGGTGCCCTCGGTCACGCCCAGCGCACGTGCGGCCTCGGCCAGCGAGCGACCTTCCAGCGCCACCAGCAAAAGCACCGCGCGCTGATCCAGAGGCAAACGGCCCATTGCCGCGTGAACCTCTGTCAAGGCGAGGCTGCCGTCCTGCGCTGGCGGCAGCCCCTGATCTGCGGCGGCTTCGATTGGCACGAGGTGGGCTGAACGGGTCAGATGTCGATGCCGATCTCGGACAAGGTTGAGGAGGATGGCAAAGAGCCACGACAGGACCTTGCCCTCGCCCCGCAAATCCGCGCGACGCCTGACCGCGCGTTCCAGCGCATCCTGGACAAGATCATCAGCCGCGTCGCGGTCGCGCAGCAACGCGATCGCGTAACGCCTGAGCGCGGGTATCGCAGCTTCGATCTCGTCCAGAACCGCCAAAGGCCGTTACTCCTGATGGATCACATGCCAGACACCGCCGACACCGTCGCCGGTCACGTCGCCGGGGGCTGCGTCCTTGAACCACAGATAGAGCGGCATGCCGTCATAGGTCCATTGCAGAGTGCCGTCGGTGCGTGTGGTCAGGCCAAAGTCGCCCTCGGCCACGGCATCGGCAGGGGCATAGACGATCGGCCATTTCACGGCGCAATCATCGTAGCAGGCCGAAACGCCGTCCACGTCCTTGTCAAAGGTATAGAGTGTCATGCCGTTGGCATCGACGAGGATCATACCAAGGCTGGTTTCGGCATAGGTGATGCCGGTATCGGCCTGCGCGAATTGGGCGCCCGAGGCGATGATCGCGGCGATCGCGGCTGTTCTCAGGAACTTCATGGCTTTCTCCCTTTTTGGCGGCAGCAAAACGCTTGCCTGACTGAGAGACGCGCCAGACGCGGGTTTTATCCCGCGCTTCGTGCAATTTCACGCGATCGTGAAGAACAGCGTCCTGTTTCTGACCGCTGGCGCGGCGCGGCGGCGCACCTATATATGTTTCCGGTGACACAGCCCAACGGAGGCCCCCCGATGTTTTCAACCGCCAAGACCCGCATGATCGACGCGCCCGAGGCCCTACCTGGCCGCGATGCGCCTATCCCGACCGCACAGGAACATTTCGTCTACCATCGCCCGCTGACCCTTGATGTGCCCGAAGGCATGCAAGAGGCCATGTTCGGCATGGGGTGTTTCTGGGGGGTCGAGCGCGTGTTCTGGCAGCTACCCGGCGTCTGGACCACCATGGCGGGCTATGCGGGCGGCTATACGCCCAACGCCACCTATCAAGAGGTCTGTTCTGCCAAGACCGGCCATACCGAGGTCGTGCGGCTGGTCTTTGACCCCAAGTTGATTTCCTATGCCGAGCTTCTCAAGGTCTTCTGGGAAAACCACGACCCGACCCAAGGCATGCGTCAGGGCAATGACATTGGCACGCAATATCGCTCGGCCATCTTTGCCTATGGTCCAGCGCAACTGGCCGCCGCCACTGCGTCGCGCGCCGAATATGCGCCCCGCCTTGCCGCCGCCGGCTATGGCCCCATCACGACTGAAATCGCCGCAGCGCCGACCTTCTTTTTTGCCGAGGACTATCACCAGCAATACCTTGCCAAAAATCCGCAGGGCTATTGCGGCATCCGTGGCACGGGCGTCGCCTGCGCGATAGGCACCGGCGTTTCTGCCTGAGCCCGCCTGACCGTTGACCTTGGATCGCCCCCGTCCTATCGGGGGCGATCCTTTATGCCGGAGCCGCCATGCTGACCTATTCCGCCTTTACCCGCCTCGATAGCCTCGAGGCCGCCGATATGCTGGCCGAGGCCGTCGAAGGCATCGATCCCGCGCCCTATGGCGTTGGCGTGACCGAAATCGAGGATGGGTCAGGTCAGTGGGAGGTCGGCGCCTATTTCACCGACAAGCCCGACGACATCGCGCTGATGCTTTTGGCCATGGCCCACGGGGCCGCCCCCTTCGTGATTTCGGAAATCCCCGAGACCGACTGGGTGGCCAAGGTCCGGCGCGAGCTGTCGCCCGTCGAGGCGGGGCGGTTCTTTGTCTATGGCAGCCATGACGCCGACAAGGTTCCGCAGGGCCGCATCGCCCTGTTGATCGAGGCCGCCATGGCCTTTGGCACGGGGCACCATGGCACGACATTGGGCTGCCTGCGCGCGCTTGACCGCCTGCTGGATGCGGGGTTTCAGCCGCGCCGCGCCGCTGACATCGGCTGCGGCACCGCCGTTCTGGGCATGGCTGCCGCGCATTTCACGGATATTCCGGTGATGGCTTCGGATATCGACATGGTGGCTGTGGAAGTGGCCGAGGCCAATGTGGCCGCCAATGGGCTGCAAGCGCGCATGGTCTGCCTTGAATCCGCTGGTTTCGACAATCCCGCGCTCAAGGCCGCTGGTCCCTATGACCTGATCTTTGCCAATATCCTCAAAGGTCCGCTGATCATGATCGCCCCCGATGTCGCCGCGCATGCCGCCGCTGGGGCAAAAGTGATTCTCTCGGGCATTCTCAACGAACAGGCCGATGACGTGATCGAGGTTTATGCACGAAATGGCTTCAATCTCTCGCATCGCGAGGAAATTGTTGAGTGGACGACGCTAACTTTAACCGCGAAATAGGCAAAATCGCCCTTATTGGCTGGTTTGCCTCGATTTTGCCGAGGTCTTGAGCCATTTTTGACATGTGAGGTGGGGGCCTCGCATTGGAGGCTGTCATGGCCGAAGACCGCGCCGAATTTTATGATCGGCTTGCAGCTATCGAACGTCAGCGTTCGCGGCTGTCAAAGGGGTCGGTCCGTCGTATTGGCGAGGACGGGCTGATCCGCGCTTATCCGCGCTACGAAAGCCCACGTTTTCCGCTCAAGGGAATTTTGATCGTTATCGCCGCCGGTATCGGATTCAAGGCGTTGCTTTTGACCCAGCTTGGTCCGGTGACCTATCAGGCGCGCGTAGACAAGCTCGCGGCGGGTTCTGTGATCGAGCAGGGCGGGGCGATCTTGATGCAGATCGATCCTGTCACCGCTTGGGTCTCCGCCCAGATCCAGCCCTATCTTTGATCGCATAAGACACGACAAAGGCCGCGCCGTTTGACGGCGCGGCCTTTGCTATTGGCCTAGGGCCATAAATCAGGCGCGGGTGCCGCGCGTCGCGATTTCTTCGATGTCGCCGTAGGTCAGGCCGATATCGTCCAGCTCACGGTTCGACAGACGCTGAAGCGCCGCGCGGGTCTTGCGGGCGTCATTCCAACGGGCGATCGAAACGAACATGGCGGCGAAGCCGGTGATCGGGGCGGCGGGCGCGGTCGTGGTGACGGCGGTCATGGGTTTATCCTTAGCGGGCTGTGCTGCAATGCAGAAATAATGATGAGCTGCACATAGTGTTGAAATCGACACCGCGCCAGAGGGCCTATCGCATATCACCATTGCAATGGATGCATAGGTCAAGATGTTTGGTTAATGGCTTGTTATAAAAGCGATAATCTAGGGGTGGCAAGGGTCGTATTTGTGATCCGAAGCGGCGTAATCCGACGCAAAGCCGTGCTTTCACCTAGGGTAACCCCGCCTTTGTGCTTGGCGCGTGTTCACCTTTCGTGCTAGTTCTTTCGCAAACAAGAACAGGCGAGGCACGCGCATGCGCGTTTTGGGCATCGATCCGGGGCTGGTGAACATGGGCTGGGGCGTGATCGATTCGCAGGGCTCGCGGCTTAGTCATGTGGCAAACGGCATCTGCCATTCCCGTGGCACGGCACTGGCCGAGCGGCTTTTGAGCCTGCACCAGCAGCTGACAGAGATCATCAATGAACACGGCCCCGAAGCCGTCGCGGTGGAACAGACCTTCGTCAACAAGGATGGCGCGGGGACGCTGAAGCTGGGGCAGGCGCGGGGGATCGCGCTGTTGGTTGCGGCACAGGCGGGCATCACCGTCGGGGAATATGCCCCCAACGCCGTAAAAAAGGCTGTCGTCGGCGTGGGCCATGCGCAAAAAGGCCAGATCGACCATATGGTGCGCCTGCAATTGCCCGGCGTGAAGATAGCCGGTCAGGACGCGGCCGATGCGTTGGCAATTGCCATCTGTCACACCCACCACCTGCAATCGGCCGGCCGGTTTCAGGCGGCCTTGATGAGGGCGGGCGCATGATCGGGCGTATTGCGGGGCGGCTGGATTATCGCGGCGCGGATCACGTGCTGATCGATGTGCGCGGCGTGGGCTATATCGTCTATGTCTCGGACCGCGTGATGGCATCGCTGCCACCGCTGGGCGAGGCGGTGGCGCTTTATACCGACCTTCTGGTGCGCGAAGACATTTTGCAGCTTTTCGGGTTTCCGACCTTGGTGGAAAAGGAATGGCACCGTTTGCTCATGACGGTGCAGGGCGTGGGGGCCAAGGCCTCGCTTGCGATCCTTGGCGCGCTTGGGCCCGATGGCGTGGGGCGCGCGATTGCGCTGGGCGACTGGGGCGCGGTTTCCAAGGCCAAGGGGATCGGCCCGAAAACCGCGCAGCGCGTGGTCAATGAACTGAAAGACAAGGCCCCCGCCGTTATGGCCATGGGCGGGGCCGCACCCGCCGCCAATGCCATGCGCGCGCGTGCCGTTGAGACCGACGAGGTGATTGAACCCTTCAGCCCGCCGCTGCCACAATCCACGGGCGGTGGCGCGGCACAGGCCGAGGCGCTGTCGGCACTTGCCAATCTTGGCTATGCACCCGCCGACGCGGCGGGTGCCGTTGCGCGCGCCGCGGGCGAGGCGCAGGGGGCAGATACATCGACCTTGATCCGTGCTGCCCTGCGACTTTTGGCGCCGAAGGGATAAGCCATGGCCACCCCTGATCCAACGCTCCGCCCCGACCGCCAGCCCGAGGACAGCGACCGCGCGTTGCGCCCGCAGACAATGGACGAATTCATCGGGCAGGCCGATGCGCGCGCCAACCTGCGCGTCTTTATCGAAAGCGCCCGCATGCGCGGCGAGGCCATGGACCATACGTTGTTCCACGGGCCGCCTGGTCTGGGCAAGACAACGCTTGCCCAGATCATCGCCCGCGAACTGGGCGTCAATTTCCGCATGACCTCTGGCCCCGTTCTGGCCAAGGCCGGCGATCTGGCGGCGATCCTGACAAATCTCGAAGCGCGCGATGTTCTGTTCATCGACGAAATCCACCGCCTTAATCCGGCGGTGGAAGAGGTGCTTTACCCCGCGCTCGAAGATTTCGCACTGGATCTGGTGATCGGCGAGGGGCCTGCCGCGCGCACCGTGCGGATCGATCTGCAACCATTCACGCTGGTCGGCGCAACGACACGGCTCGGGCTGCTGACCACGCCACTGCGTGACCGTTTCGGCATTCCGACACGGCTGCAGTTTTACACCGAGAACGAGCTTTTTGAGATCGTCACCCGCGGCGCCCGCCTGATGGGCACGCCTGCGGACGAAGACGGCGCGCGCGAGATCGCCAAGCGCGCCCGCGGCACCCCGCGCATTGCGGGGCGGCTTTTGCGCCGCGTGGTCGATTTCGCGGTGGTCGAGGGCGACGGGCGCGTTACCCGCGCCTTGGCAGACCGCGCGCTGACGCGACTGGGTGTTGACGGGATCGGGCTCGACGGGGCCGACCGGCGCTATCTGTCGTTGATCGCCGATAACTATGGCGGCGGTCCCGTGGGGATCGAAACCCTCTCGGCGGCTTTGTCGGAAAGCCGAGATGCGCTGGAAGAGGTGATCGAGCCCTATCTTTTGCAGCAGGGTCTGATCCAGCGCACGCCACGCGGGCGGATGCTCACCCAGACCGCATGGCGGCATCTGGGGTTGGAACCGCCGCGACCGCAGGGCGAGCTTTTCGTCAAGTAAGGCCGCCGGTTGCGCCTGCGTGCCGCAGCCCCTATCACCTGAAGGACAAGGCAGGAGACTGGGCATGGCAGAGGCCAAGAACACGGATGATATTGCGGCGCTGTTTACGCGCGATGACGGAACATTCTTCTGCGCCCGCTGGAGCAGACCGATCGTGCCGGTGGTCTTTGGCGTCGAGCAGGCCACGACCTCGACGCTCAAGGGCGCGCTCGAGGCGGTCGTGCAGCTTGCGGGTCACAAGATGGCCGAGACCGACCCCGAAATGGGCGCGAACCTGTTCTACTTCTTTTTCCGTGACTGGATGGAACTGGCCGCCATTCCAGACCTTGATCGGTTGGTGCCGGGAATTGCCGCGCTGATCCCCAAGATGCAGGCCCAGAACGCCGCACGCTATCGCGCGTTCCGGTTCGAAAAGGACGGCGCCATTCGGGCGGGGTTCGTTTTTATCCGTGTCGGCGGCGAGATCGCCAAGATCGGCGCGCAGGAACTGGCCCTGAGCGAGGCGGTGCAGATGGTCCTTACATGGTCCGAAGGCGCGTTCCGCGAAACCTCGCCCTTGGGCCTGATCGAAGGCGTCGCGGTGCTGCGCCCCGAAATTGCCAATCTGATCCGTGCCGCTTACGACCCTGTCATGCCTGTCGTCTCGCAAGACGCGGCCCATGCGCTGCGCCTGAAAGCGCGGATGGAGGCCCCGAAATGAGCCACCACTACCGTCTGCGCGTCTATTACGAAGACACCGACCTTGCCGGCATCGTCTATTACGCCAACTACCTGCGCTTTATCGAGCGCGCGCGAACCGAATATGTCCGCGCCATGGGCGTCGATCAGGTGGCCCTGAAAACGGACGAAGGGATCGTCTTTGCCGTTCGGCGGGTCGAGGCCGATTATCTGGCCCCTGCCAAGTTCGATGACGAGCTGGATATCGAGACGCGGATCGAACAGACCGGTGGCGCGCGGCTGGTCATGCGCCAAGAAGTGCGGCGTGCGGGGCAGCTGTTGTTTGCGGCCATGGTGACCATCGTGGCCCTGACCGAAACCGGCCATCCGGCGCGGCTTCCGGCGATTCTTCGCCGGAATCTGCATTAGCACTCGCGAAATCCGGCCCAAAGCCTCGGGAATATGGATTTGCCGTTGCAAATCGGCTAAACCGGATGCAACCGGCGCGAAACGGCCGGGCAGGAAAGAGCAGAGCAATGGAAGTTGTCACCGACTACACGATGTGGGCGCTGTTCGCCCGCGCGACTATTCTTGTGAAACTCGTCATGCTGGTTCTGGTCGGCGCCTCGGTCTGGTGCTGGGCGGTGATCATCGACAAGCACATCCAATACCGCAAAGCGCGCGCCGAGGCCGATATTTTCGACCGCGCCTTCTGGTCGGGCGAACCGCTGGACGGGCTTTACGACCGTATCGGCGCCGCGCCGCAGGGACAGTCGCAGAAAATCTTTGCCGCGGGCATGACGGAGTGGCGTCGTTCGCAACGCAATGACGGGGCGATGATCGCGGGCGCGCATGCCCGTATCGACCGTTCGATGGATGTGGCCATCGCCAAAGAGGCGGGCAGCCTGCAAAACGGGTTGCAAATTCTGGCCACCGTCGGGTCCACCGCCCCCTTCGTGGGGCTATTTGGCACCGTCTGGGGCATCATGAATTCCTTCATCGAAATCGCCCAGCAGCAGAACACCAACCTTGCGGTGGTGGCCCCCGGGATCTCGGAGGCGCTGATGGCAACGGCCCTTGGTCTGGTCGCGGCCATTCCCGCGGTGATTTTCTATAACAAGCTTTCCTCGGACGCCGAGCGCATCATCTCGGGCTACGAAAGCTTTGCCGACGAGTTTTCGACCATCCTCTCGCGCCAGCTGGACAGCTGAACATGGGGGCGGGTGTCATCAAAAAGGGCGGCGGCGGATCGGGCCGCAGGCGGCGTCGCGGCCGTGCCCAACCCATGGCCGAAATCAACGTCACCCCGTTTGTGGACGTGATGCTGGTCTTGCTGATCATCTTCATGGTCGCGGCGCCGCTCATGACTGTGGGCGTGCCGGTTGAACTGCCTAAGACGCAGGCCAATGCCTTGCCGCAGGACCAAGAAGAACCTCTGACGGTGACGATCACCGCCGACGGGCGTTTGATGATTCAGGAAACGGACACGACGCCCGAGGAACTGGTGGCCAAACTGCAGGCCATCGCGGCGGAACGCACCAGCGACAGGATCTATCTGCGCGCAGATGGCCAGAACCCCTGGAACAAGGTGGCCGAGGTCATGGGGCTTCTGAACGCGGGTGGATTTTCCAACATCGGCCTTGTGACGGACATCGCACCGCCCGCCGGCTCGGGCAACTGAGGCGGGGGCAGGGGTGAACAGGCCCGGTCTCAAGGTCTCGATCGCGCTGCACTTGGCGCTGATCCTCTGGCTGATCTTCGGCCGGGGGTTCGAGTCTGATCCCTTGCCCTTCGAAGTCACGCCTATTTCTGTGGTCAGTGGCGCCGAATACGCGGCCCTTGCCACCGCAAGCACCCCCACGCCGTCCCAGACGCCGGTGGCCGAACCCACGGTCGAGCCCGCCGCCACGCCCGAACCCACGCCCGAACCGACACCGGAACCGACCCCCGCGCCCGCCCAGACCGCGC
>JAHEBS010000189.1 GCA_024642145.1 Marivivens sp. | reverse complement strand
ATGCCTACCAAAGCTCGGGCAAAGTCTTGGGGATCAAAGGGCGCCAGATCGTCGATCTGTTCACCCAGACCAATCGCATGGATCGGCAGCCCGAATTTGTCGGCCAGCGCAACCAGCACGCCGCCCTTGGCTGTGCCATCCAGTTTGGTCATCACCAGACCCGACACATCGGCCAGCTTGCGGAAAACCTCGACCTGATTAAGCGCGTTCTGTCCGGTGGTGGCATCCAGCACCAACAGCGTGTTGTGGGGTGCTTCGGGGTCTTTCTTGCGGATCACACGGACGATCTTGGACAATTCTTCCATCAGGTCCTGCCGGTTCTGCAGCCGCCCCGCGGTATCGATCATCAAAAGATCGGCGCCATCGCGCTGCGCCTGTTCCAGCGCGTCAAATGCAAGGCTTGCCGGATCAGAACCTTCGGGCGCGGTCAGGACAGGCACGCCGGCGCGCTGGCCCCAGATCTGCAACTGTTCGACGGCAGCGGCGCGAAAGGTATCACCTGCCGCGATCACGACCTTCTTGCCCGCGGCGCGGAACTGACTGGCGAGCTTGCCGATGGTCGTGGTCTTGCCCGCACCATTGACGCCCACCACCAGCACCACCTGCGGGCGCTTGGCATAGATGGGCATGGGCCTAGCAACGGGCTCCATGATGCGTGCGACCTCGGCCGCCAGCAGGTCCTTGATCTCTGGCACCGATAGTTTGCGGCCCATACGGCCCTCGGCCATGTTGGCCGCGATGCGCAAGGCCGTGTCCACGCCCATGTCTGTGGCGATCAGCACCTCTTCCAGTTCCTCCAGCATCGCATCGTCCAGCACGCGTCGCGGCGCTTCGGGCAGGGTCCTGCCCATCATCCGGCCCAACAGGCCGGGCTTGGCGGGGGCAGTGCTTGCGGCAGTGCTTGCGGCGGTGCTGGCTGGGGTGCTTGCGGGGGCGCTTGCGGCGGGCTCCGGCACTTGGCGCGGCGCCTCGCTGGGCGAGGTTGCGAACGTGGGTTCGGCTTCGACCTCGGGCGCGGCCTCGACCAGCGCCTCTAGCCCCTCGTCGATCTTCGACGAGGATTTGGTCAGACGCTCCTTGAGCTTGGAAAAGAACGACATCGGGCCTCCGGAACTATTAGAACCCACCTAATCCGCAAAGCCGCGCAATGGAAGGGCAGGCTTCAGAACCGCGCAAAGGCCACGACAAACAGCATCTGCGCGCCCCAATAGGTAAGCCACACGACATAAGGCGTCACCCGCCGCGCGGCGTGGTTCTTGGCCAAGAGGAAGAGGTCCGAGGCAAGCACCGTATCCGACAGGATAAACAGCGCCGCGGCCAGATGCATGAGGCCAAGCGGCAAAGCCAGAACCGCAACGCCCATGGAAAGGATCACCGGCACATAACCCATGACAGGACCACGCATCGCCCCTGCCTTGGCCCATAGGGTTCGCGCCATCACAAGACCCAAGATAGCCAGCGCAAGGACGAGCCACCATAGATCGCCGATCCGCGCGACATCGGCCTCGGGGCGCGTCAGGAACAGGGCGACATAACTGATATGGCCTGCGGCAAAGGCCCCGACGCCCGCCATGAAAGCGCCCTCGCGCCCGTCGGCCAAAAGCCAGTCACCCAGCGCGCAAAACAGCAACGCGACGACCAACCAGCCGGGACCACCGGCTGCCAACGGGGCCACCGCCAAGAGCGCCACCGATCCCGTCTTGATCAACGACTTCGCAAGGCTGGGTGCCGCCCGCGCAAAGCCAATAAGGTAGACGAGCGCGAGAATCGCAGCGAGCAGGGTCAGCATGATAGGCCTGTGCCTCAGACTTCGTCGGGGAAATGCTTCATTGTCAGGCGGATCGGGTTTGGTGCCGCCTGACCCAAACCGCAGATCGAGGCATCGGCCATGGCGGTGCAAAGCTCTTCCAAGAGCGGCTGATCCCAGCGGTCGGCCTGCATCAGCTTGACCGCCTTTTCACAGCCCACACGGCAAGGCGTGCATTGGCCGCAGCTTTCGTCCTCGAAGAAGCGCAGCATGTTCAGCGCCGCATTCCGCGCGCTGTCTTTGTCAGACAGAACAACCACGGCGGCCGAACCGATAAAGCTGCCATGCGGTTGCAACATGTCAAAATCCAGCGGGATGTCAGCCATCGATGCGGGCAGAATCCCCGAGGACGGCCCGCCCGGTTGATAGGCCTTGAAGGCATGGCCCGCAGCCATCCCGCCCGCAGCCGCGATCACGTCGCGGATGGTCGAACCCGCGGGCAGCAGATAGACGTCAGGTTTGGCCACGCGACCAGACACCGAAAATGATCTCAGCCCCTTACGGCCGTTTCTTTCAGTAGAATTCAGCACCTCTGGGCCCTGCCGGCAGACGCGTGCGACCCAGATCAGCGTCTCGATATTATGCACCAGCGTCGGGCGGTCAAAGACGCCGACCTGTGCCACGAATGGCGGGCGATGGCGCGGCAAGCCGCGCTTGCCCTCGATCGATTCAATCATCGCGCTTTCTTCGCCGCAGATATAGGCGCCAGCGCCGCGACGCAGATCGATATAGCCTTTGGCCACCACGCCCTCGGCCTCGAGCCGTGCGATTTCCCTGATCAGGGCCGCATGGATGCCGGGATATTCGTCACGCAGGTAGATAAAGGCCTTTTCGGCCTCGACCGCCCAAGCGGCAATCAACATTCCTTCAAGAAATTCATGTGGTTGCCGCTCGAGGTAAAAGCGATCCTTGAAGGTGCCGGGCTCGCCCTCATCCCCGTTGACCGCCAGATAGCGCGGGCCCGCATTGGCGCGCACGAAGCCCCATTTGCGGCCCGAGGGGAAACCCGCGCCGCCCAGACCGCGCAGGCCCGATGCCAGCACGCGGTCTTGGACGTCTTTCCAGTCCCCATGTGCCCGCAGATCGGCCAGCACCTTGTAGCCACCCGCCGCCACATAGGCGTCATAGCCCTCGTAGTCAGGCAGATGCGCATGGGTATCGCCTGCGGCAACCGCTGCGGTAACACTGGCAAGCGAAGCCTGACCCAGATGGTTATGACCGACCTCGGCCACGGGCGCGCTTTCGCAACGGCCCATGCAGGGCGCGCGCAGCACGCGGACCTGTGTGGGGTCCATCCCCTGTTCCAGCGCCATCCGCAGCGCCTCGGCACCGGCCAGTTCACATGAGAGCGAATCGCAGACGCGGATGGTCAGGGCGGGCGGGGGTGCCTCGTCCTCTTTGACCACGTCGAAATGGGCGTAGAAGGTCGCGACCTCATAGACCTCGGCCTGCCCGATCCGCAGCATCTCGGACAAGGCGCGCAGATGGCGGGCGGCCAGATGGCCGAAACGGTCCTGAATGCGGTGCAGATACTCGATCAACAGATCGCGCCGCAGGTCCATATCCGCGATCAGCCCCTGAACCTCGGCCAGCGCTTCGTCTTCCAGTTGACGCCCCTTGGGCGTGACGCGACCCTTGCCGCGACCGGATTTCCAGATGACCTCTTTGGCGTCGGACTTCATAGGGCAACTCCATCGTTCAGTTGGAAACTAACCGCGCCTCAGTCCGGGGGCCATGCAAAACCGACATGCCCGCGCCCAGAAACGCAACAGACCTGACGTGGCGGGCGCAGCCATGCTAACGAAGGGGCGGAAACGAGGACCTCCGATGCTGCGCTTTGCCATTGCCACGCTTGTGCCCGCCCTGCTCTTGCTGCCGGCGCTCTGGGGCAGTGGCGTCTGGGTCTGGCCGCTTGTGATCTACATGACCGTGCTGACCGCAACGCTTGACGCGCTGATCCGGCGCACCGCCAACCCCGACCCCGAGGTCGAATTTCCGCTGACCGATCCGCTGTCGGCCACGCTTGCGCTCTTGCAGATCGCGGCGCTGCCGCTGGTGGCGCTGCGGCTTGGTGGCGGGGGGCTGGGGCCCGCGCAGGGGCTGGCGCTGTTTGTGGGGGCGGGGCTCTGGTTTGGACAGACCGGCAACGCCAACGCGCATGAGTTGATCCACCGCGGCAGGCGCGGACTAAGACTGATCGGCATCGTGTTCTATGGGCTGGTTCTTTTCGGCCATCACGCATCGGCCCATCCGCTGGTGCATCACATCCGCGTGGCAACGCGCGAGGACCCCAATACCGCCCGCCGCGGTGAAAGCTATTACCGCTTTGCGCGCCGCGCTTGGGTCGGGTCCTTCCGCGAGGGCCTGCGCGCCGAAGAGGCCCGCCGTCGCCATGCTGGCCGCCCCGTCTGGCGCAACCCCTATCTGGCCTACGGTGCGCTTGCGGCCTGCGGGCTTGGGGTCAGTTGGGTGTTGGGCGGCTGGCCGGTTCTGGCGGCGCATCTGGCCTTGGCCTTTTACACGCAGGCGCAGCTCTTGATGTCGGATTATGTCCAGCACTACGGGTTGACCCGCCAGCTGGACGAACGCGGCAAGCCACGGCCTGTCGCGCCCGCCGACAGCTGGGACAGCCCGCATTGGTTCTCGGCCAGCGTCATGATGAATGCGCCGCGCCATGGCGACCATCACCTGCATCCAATGCGGCCCTATCCAAATCTGCAATTGGGACAGAGCCCGATGTTGCCGCACGGGCTGCCGGTCATGGCGATGATCGCGCTTTGGCCGGGATTATGGCGGCGGGTCATGGACCCGTTATTGCCGACACGCTAGAACAGGTTTCCCTGTTCCGGTTCGTCTGATTTCCCTGCTTTTTTAATGGCTTTACCACCGACATTCATGCGCCCGTCGGCAAATTGAATCTCCAGCATCGCGGCCTTTTCGGCTGCGGCGACGGTGGTCACCACCGCGTCGCCCGCCCGCACCACGGCATAGCCACGCTGCAACGTGCGCTCATACCCCAGCCCGTCCAGCATCCGGCCCACGGCGGCCAC
>JAHEBS010000188.1 GCA_024642145.1 Marivivens sp. | reverse complement strand
CCGCCTGCAGGTGGAACATCCAGTGACCGAACTGATCACGGGTGTCGATCTGGTCGAGCAGATGATCCGTATCGCGGCGGGCGAAAAGCTCCCGTTCCGGCAACAAGACCTCAAGATCAACGGCTGGGCGATTGAAAACCGCCTTTATGCCGAAGACCCCTATCGCAACTTTCTGCCTTCGATCGGGCGTCTCAGCCGTTATCGTCCGCCGGTCGAAGGGCCGACGGCCACGGGCGGAATCGTGCGCAACGATACCGGCGTCTATGAGGGCGGCGAGATCAGCATGTATTACGACCCGATGATCGCCAAACTTTGCACATGGGCGCCGACGCGCGCGCAGGCCATTCAGGAAATGCGTGTGGCGCTGGATACCTTCGAGGTCGAAGGCATCGGCCACAACCTGCCCTTCGTCGCCGCCGTGATGGATCATCAGCGTTTTGTCGATGGCAATATGACCACGGCCTTTATCGCCGAAGAATTCCCCGAAGGTTTTCAGGGGGTGGCGCTGCCGCATGAATCGCTGGAACGCGTGGCCGCCGCCGCCGCCGCCATGTTCCGCGTGGCCGAGATCCGCCGCGCGCGCGTTTCAGGTCGTATGGATAACCACGAACGCAAGGTCGGCACGGATTGGGTCGTCAGCCTTCAGGGTGTCGAACGGTCCGTGACCATGACCGCCGATCGTGGCGGGGCCAATGTGATGGTCGATGGTCATAACTTCCGTGTCGAAAGTGACTGGCAGCCGGGACAACCGCTGGCGCGTCTGATGGTCGGCGGGGCCATGGTGGTGCTCAAGGTGACCAAGATCACCTCGGGTTTCCGCATCCGTTTCCGTGGCGCTGATCTGAAAGTGCGCGTGCGCACCCCGCGTCAGGCGGAACTTGCGCGGCTCATGCCGGAAAAACTGCCGCCCGATACCTCGCGTTTCCTGCTCTGCCCCATGCCGGGGCTGGTGGTGCGGATCAACGTGGGCGAGGGCGAGGAGGTGCAAGAGGGTCAGGCGCTCTGCACGGTCGAGGCGATGAAGATGGAAAACATCCTGCGCGCCGAACGGCGGGGCGTGGTCAAGAAGATCAATGCAAGTGCGGGCAGCAGCATGGCTGTGGACGCCGTGATCATGGAATTCGAATAGGCCAAGCCGCCCCCGAAAGGGGCGCGCTGTGGCCCTAGCCGAAAGAGAAGACGATGACCGACAAGACCGAGATCTGGCAAAAACTCGCGGCGAAAGAGCTGCGTGACAAGCCGCTGCAAAGCCTGAACCGCCAGACGCTGGAAGGGATCGAGGTCAAGCCGGTCTATACCGAGGCCGATACCGCAGACCTGCCGCATATGGGCGGGATGCCGGGCATTGCGCCCTTTACCCGTGGCGTGCGCGCCACGATGTATGCGGGCCGGCCTTGGACGATCCGCCAATATGCGGGCTTTTCCACGGCCGAGGAATCGAACGCCTTTTACCGCAAGGCACTCGCCGCCGGGCAACAGGGCGTATCGGTGGCTTTCGATCTGGCCACGCATCGTGGCTATGACAGCGATCACCCCCGCGTCGAGGGCGATGTGGGCAAGGCCGGTGTGGCCATCGACAGCGTCGAGGATATGAAGATCCTCTTTGACGGCATTCCGCTGGACAAGGTTTCGGTGTCGATGACCATGAACGGCGCGGTGATCCCGATCCTCGCCAATTTCATCGTCACCGGCGAAGAACAGGGCGTGCCGCGCGCGCAGCTATCGGGGACCATCCAGAACGACATCCTCAAGGAGTTCATGGTCCGTAACACCTATGTCTATCCGCCGGAGCCTTCGATGCGGATCGTGGCGGATATCATCGAATACACCGCTGCGGACATGCCCAAGTTCAACTCGATCTCGATCTCGGGCTACCATATGCAAGAGGCGGGCGCGAACCTCGTGCAGGAACTGGCTTATACTTTGGCCGACGGGCGCGAATATGTGCGCACGGCCATCGCACGCGGCATGAATGTCGATGAATTCGCAGGACGGCTGTCGTTCTTTTTTGCCATCGGCATGAATTTCTTCATGGAGGCGGCCAAGCTGCGGGCCGCACGGCTTTTGTGGTCGCGCATCATGGCCGAGTTCAACCCGCAAAAACCCGGATCGTCGATGCTGCGCACCCACTGCCAGACCTCGGGCGTGTCGTTGCAAGAACAAGACCCCTATAACAACGTGGTCCGCACCGCCTATGAGGCCTTGGCCGCCGCGTTGGGCGGAACCCAGTCGCTGCACACCAATGCGCTGGACGAGGCTATCGCGCTGCCGACCGAGTTTTCGGCGCGCATTGCCCGCAATACCCAGTTGATCTTGCAAGAGGAAACAGGCGTGACCGATGTGGTAGACCCGCTTGCAGGGTCCTATTACGTCGAGACGCTGACCCATCAGTTGGCCGCAGAGGCGTGGAAACTGATCGAAGAGGTCGAGGAAATGGGCGGTATGACCAAGGCCGTCGCCTCGGGCCTGCCCAAGCTCAGGATCGAGGAAAGCGCGGCGCGCCGTCAGGCGGCGATTGACCGTGGCGACGATGTGATCGTGGGCGTGAACAAATACCGGCTGGATAAGCAGGACCCGATCGACATCCTGGATATCGACAATGGCGCGGTGCGCGCTGCGCAGATCGCGCGGCTGACGCGCGTGCGCGCAAGCCGCGACGAGACGGCCTGTCAGGCGGCGCTGGACGAGTTGACGCGGCGTGCGCGCGAAGGCGGCAACCTGCTTGCGGCGGCGGTCGGGGCCGCCCGCGCGCGGGCCACGGTAGGAGAAATCTCGATGGCGATGGAAAAGCAATTCGGCCGGCACCGCGCCGAGGTCAAAACCTTGGCCGGTGTCTATGGTGCCGCCTATGAGGGCGACGCGGGCTTTGCCGCGATCCAGCAAGATGTCGAGACCTTTGCCGAACAAGAGGGTCGCCGCCCGCGCATGCTGGTGGTCAAGATGGGCCAAGATGGCCACGACCGCGGCGCCAAGGTCATTGCGACGGCCTTTGCCGATATCGGTTTCGACGTGGACGTGGGGCCTTTGTTCCAGACACCGCAAGAGGCCGCGCAGGACGCCATCGACAACGACGTGCATGTGGTCGGGATCTCGTCCCAGGCTGCGGGGCACAAGACGCTGGCGCCGAAGCTGGTCGAGGCGCTGAAGGCCCAAGGTGCGGGTGATATCATCGTGATCTGCGGCGGGGTCATCCCGCAGCAGGACTATGACTATCTCTACAAGGCGGGCGTGAAGGCGATTTTCGGGCCGGGGACAAATATCCCCGAGGCTGCCAAGAATATCCTTACCCTGATCCGCGCCGCGCGGCGGTAAGGGGGCGGGGGGCGCGGCCCCCCGGCCTTGCGGCCTCCCCCCCGGGGTATTTCCGGCCAGAAGAAAATCAGGCGGTTTGGGCAGGGGCGAAGCGCAGCACCACATAGCCCATGACGGCGCTCAGGATTGATCCTGCCAGCACGCCGATACGGACCTGATTCATCAGCGCGGGGTCACCAAAGCTGAGCCCGCCGATGAACAGGGACATGGTAAAGCCGATCCCCGCGAGGCAGGCGATCCCGTAGATATGCGCCCATCCCGCGCCCTGTGGCAACCGCGCGAACCCCGCGCGCACCATGAGCCATGTCACGCCAAAGACGCCAAGCTGTTTGCCCAGCACAAGACCCGCGGCGATGCCGAGGGGCAGCGGGGCGAAGAGGTCAGAGACCGTCAGGCCCGTCAGGATCACACCGGCATTGGCAAAGGCGAACAGCGGCACGATCAGGTAGAGGACATAGGGTTCCAACCCGTTTTCCAGCGCATGCAGCGGCGATTTGCCGAAACGGTCTGTGAGCGGGATGGTGAAGGCGGTGATCACCCCCGCAAGCGTGGCGTGAACACCCGATTTCAGAACCAGCACCCACATGATGACACCAAGGATCAAGGCAGGGGCAATGCGGTGGGTGCCGCGCAGGTTCAGGGCGATCAGCCCCGCCAGCGGCAGTGCGGCCATTGCCAGATAGGTGGTGTTGAGATCTGCGGTGTAGAAAAGCGCGATGATCACGATGGCGCCAAGATCGTCGAGGATCGCCAGCGTCAACAAAAAGAACTTGAGCGTCACCGGCGCGCGCGATCCGACCAGCGCCAGAACGCCAAGCGCAAAGGCGATGTCGGTTGCGGCGGGAATGGCCCATCCGTTGGCGGTGACGGGGTTGGACCAGTTGAACGCCACATAGATCAGGGCCGGCAGCACCATGCCGCCCAATGCCGCCATGCCCGGCAGGGCGATGTCACGCGGATTGCGGAGCTTGCCCTCCAACATCTCGCGTTTCAGTTCGAGGCCGATCAGGAAAAAGAACACGGCCATCAGGCCGTCGTTGATCCAGAGGAACAAGGGTTTCGACAGGCCCTCGCCATTGAGCGTGATCGAGAGCTTGGCGGCAAGCGCCCCGTCATACCACGGTTCAAGCGCGGAGTTGGCCACGATAAGGGCGGCAAGCGCCGAAACCATCAAAAGAATGCCACCAAAGGCATCGTGGCGGAAAAAACGGTCAATCGCGTTGAGGAGGGTCATCTGGGCCTTTCGTCATCTGTCCCTGTCCATCTATGCCCGCGCCCCCTTGCATCAAGGGCCAAAGGGCGGAAATTGGGCGGCGAGAGGGGATATCATGCTGGTTTTGGATCATCTGGCGATCGGGTGCCGCGATTTGGCCGCAGGGCTGGCCTTTACCGAGGCGCTCTTGGGGGTGCCGATGGCGCAGGGCGGGCGGCATGACCGCTTTGGCACGCATAACCGGCTCTTGTCGCTGGGGCCCGAGCTTTATCTCGAGGTGATCGCGCCCGACCCCGATGGACCCCAGCCGCAGGGGCCGCGTTGGTTCGGGCTTGACCGGT